>CAMVAP010000003.1 GCA_947165485.1 uncultured Prevotellaceae bacterium | reverse complement strand
TCAGCAAATCCTGATAAAACTCAGTATTCAGCACACCATCAAAGTCAAGAAACAAATACTTGTCCATGGTCATAATGCTTACACTCAAAGAGAGAAATCGCTCCTTTTCATTTTCACATGAGTGATTGCTTTCTCGTATTCTTCCCGATAGTTTGCTTTGAGGTAGGCTGATTGGTAAGCCAACAAAGCATAGGAAACTGCCTGAGCTTTTTTGAAATTGTATCCAAATACTTCATACCATTGTGTCCATATAGTCTGTAAATCGCCAGCATTATAACCATTCTTTTTGCCTCGTTCATAGAACAGCTGTTCAAACTGATGACTCTTAAATGAATCACGTTTATTCAAAGCTTTTCTTAATTCTTCGCTTTCTGCTTTTGTGAAACCGGCAATGTGTTGAGACATTTGCATCATCTGTTCTTGATAAACCCCAATGCAATAAGTCTCATTTAGATATGATTCCATACACGGAAGCGTGTATTCAATCTTTTCTTTGCCATTTTTTCTAGCGATAAAATGTCGCAATTTTCTTTTACTTACAAAGCGAGACTCCCAGGATAGAGCATATAGTGCTGAAAGATGCTCAAGAGTTGTGGGATGCAGTTCTCGCAGGTATTGCTGCATTGCTTTTGAGTGGAACAGATAGACGTGTTCCGTATCTCCTTGTTGAAGCAACTCAAAGGTTTTCTTGTCATCGATGGGAATTGCATCTATATCTATGGAGTATCCATGAGTCTGCTTGATGTTTTTACATGCAGTCTTGATGGCTGATAGGATTCTCAGCCCCATAAAATCCATCTCAACTAGCCCAGTTGAACACACATCTTCATATTGAGTGCACAGAACTGCTGTATCATCTTTTCGCATGAACTTCATGACTGGAACCCAATTACAGACGGGTCCGTTACTTATGAAGAAAAAGCGAGGCATAATGTCCCACTCCTTATTAATGCCTTTTAATGCTCTTGCGTACTTTTGAGGGTCCTTTCTCAGATTGCGAAACTTTAAAAACGATATCAATCGAGCGCAATTGTCTTTCCCAAACCTATCAACTACCCAGTCATATAGACTCTCAAATCCGTCCACATCAATATCAACACCTATATGAGGCAAGCTATTGCAGTCAGGACTCATGAAACGTTCAAATAGCAGACCGTACTTTAGAGGGTCTATTGTCGTGATCCCGAGACAGTATGCAACCAAACTGCCCGATACGGGGCCACGGCTAGGACCGACCATCATGTCCATTTCATGTCGAGCATGATTTACAATGTCCTGAATGATCAGCAAGTAATCGGAGAATCCATTTTGTTTGATGACATCCATTTCATAACCAAGGCGGTTTACTACCTGACGAGGCGGGTTTTCACCATATATTCGAGCGGCTCCTGCATATACCAGTTTATCAAGATACTCTTCTTTAGAACCACATTCTTTGGGAATAGGGAAAGGAGGAACTACCTCATCGTGGTCAATATTGTAAAACTCAACCTTATCAAGTATCTCCACCGTGTTTGATAGAGCTTCAGGAATATCATGGAATACTTCATTCATTTCCTCACGGCTCTTCAACCATTCTTGCTTAGTATAAAAGAATCTATCGTTGTCTTCATAATTGCGTTGAGTATCTACGCAAATTTTGTAATCGTGTTTTTCTGCATCTTCCTCATTGGTGAAAAACACATCATTGGTAGCAACCAGCTTGATGCCATATTCCTTTGCCAGTCGAACAAGGACATTATTAACTTGGTTTTGCTTTACAATAGTGTTACGGTTGGCTCGAATGGATGGATCTTTAACTTCGTGGCGCTGCAACTCCAAATAATAATCATCGCCAAACAAGTTATGGTACCACTCAATGGCTTCTCGTGTTCCCTTTTCATCGTTGTCTGATATTCTGAAAGGAACTTCTCCAGCCAAATCTCCAGAAAGCACAATTAAGCCCTCGTGATATTTCTCCAAATCAACTCGATCGGTTCTAGGCTTAAGGTACCAGCCATCAACATTAGCATTGCTGACTATTTTGACTAAATTTCTATAGCCTTGAAGGTTCTTCGCTAAAACCGTAAGATGAAAACCGTAATCTTCTAATAAATGTGATCTTTGCTCTTTCAGTCGGGCAACAAAAAGTTCGCAGCCGAAGATGGGCTTAAATGGTTCCAATCCTTCATCCTTGTGAATCCGATTCATGAGACGAACATATTCATGAAACTCTTTAATACCAAACATGTTGCCATAATCAGTTATCGCCATTCCGCGCATGCCACAGTTGATGGCCTTAACTACTAGTTCTTGAACACGGGACAGCCCTCCATATATTGAGTAGTGTGTATGAACATTCAAATGTACAAAATCTTCCATTGGTCTAATCTATTAAGTGTTGTTATTGGTGCAAAGAAAGAGACGACCCCTGCCATCCTGTGGCAGAGGCGCGTCATGATGATGATTTTTCTTGAAAAAACTTATACGATGGGGTCTGGGCAGTAGTCTTTGCGGCGGCAGGTTTTGCAGTGTTTGCCGATCCTGACGTCGTCAAACTGCTTCATGGCCTGCTCGACGATCTGTGACTCATCGGTCAGGATGCCCGCCTCGAAGTTGCGCTTATCGCTGCTCTTCATGCCGATGCCTGCGCCCGTGAGGTTAGCGCTGCCGATATAGACCTCCTCGCAGTCAAACACCAGCATCTTGAAGTGCACCCTGGGACACAGCACCCGCTCCAACCGGTCATACAGCACGGGATACCTGTCAAAGTCCTCCCTGAAGTTCGGCCCCGGCTCCTTAGCATGAATCAGCCTCACCTCAACCCCTCGCCGAATCAGCAAAGCAATCAGCGCCAGGAAAGGCTTTTTCTCCTTCCCGACCTTCACATACAGGTCCTTAATGTCGGCCGTCCCAATCCACAACGAGCGCTTCACTGACTGCACCCGGCCAAGCACCTCCCCATAATGGTCACTATTAGAAATGAACTGAAGCACGCTTCTTAATTGGTTACAATGTGCTTTTATTATGTTGCTTCGATAATAAGCCGCTGCAGATTTCGCTCAAAACAGGTAAATATGTTATTCCTGACGCACATCCCCTGGCAAAAATAATATCGAAAACAATAATAATTGTCTTCATCTGTTCCTTTTTCTTTGGACTTGGTTATATTTGTGCGCTGTTTATATTTATTCCAATTTTCTTCCATTAAATATACATCTAATTTTTTATCGTTTGGTTCTCCATACCATCTGAAGAAATAAACTTTACCATTGTAACTGTATTTAAAATCGACATCCCATCCAAAGAAATAGTTGTCGCAACCTTCAATTTTATTTTCATTGCGTATCGTGATATCCTTCACGTTGGGTAAGACGACATTTCTGTGATGGCCTAAAACAACTATTTGCCTCGGTGAATTAACCTTTCCTGATTGCTTATTGACATAGCGAGTGAGTACGTCATAACCTCTCCAGCTATCTAGTATGTGCCAATTCTCATCTTTTTCAATAATACAGCCCAGTAGCATATCATCGGCTACCCAACCATTCTTGGCGACTATCCTCAGGCTCCTATTGAGCAGAAAATCATTCACCTGCCTTAAGTAAGAATTGTTCAACAAAACAGACAACCAAAAATGACTTCCGTTGCCGAACCAAAACTCTCTTGGGATATCTTGTACTTTACTTATGAAACATCTCAACAATCTAGCATTGTAACGGAGATGATATTTTACTCCATCTGCATCAAAGAATTTCTTTACGTTTTCCCACTTTGTATTAAAATCACACCAATTTACTTTGCCTTCTGCATCTTGATATAAGAAACGTATTGACCCTTTAAAGAACGCATATTTTTCAGCTTCAATTATAGTTTCCTCCCATGATCGTCCATTATTGGTGATATGATTATTCTCTGTATAGAGAATCCAACAGGCTTTTATAATTTCTTCTTTACAACGTCTTCCGAATTCAGAATCTGGCAACTGATCAGAATACATTGCCTGTAAACTTTTATACACATTGTGGCTATCAAGTTGGCCTATAAATTCCATGCATTTTCGCATAGCTTCAGTATTGCGTATTTGATAATTCCCGTCACTGCCCTCTCCAGAAACGAGGTTCCACACCACGCGCATCCATCGTTCTAAGGTGTTCTTGTCTGGTTTTCCTTCTTTCAAATATTTACAAACAGCAAAAAAGACAATTCGCTGAATCTGTGAGAGCGTCGAAATTTTTAACGTCTTTTTACTGCCACTCTGTTTAATTACGTCATTACTATCATTTATAACATCATACTTCGGAATGAACTCAAAACTTTTGTCCCATTTGCATTCAGGAATTTCAAGGTGTTCCCCATGATTATCCAAGATCTTAGTCAAATCATTGAAAAAGCTAATCGGAATCCTCATCGACTCATCTTTTGCATCTTTGTGGTCCCTGTAATATAAGTATGGAGCAAAACCCATATACTCATCATGGTATTCTCTGTTTAAATATCGATATGATTGGTTCTCATTCTCGACCGTCCTCGTTTTTGTTCCATCTTCTAATACCCCATCACCCAAGTCAAGGATATACTTTTTATCTTCATCCTTTGCTAGAAACAATTCATTCCAGAAAAAACGGTTTATAAATGCGAAGTAAATTTCATCTATATGGCCATCCTTACGGACAAAACCATTACCATCTTGAATGCCAACAGACTTATACTGCCAAAAAATATTAGTCCATTTGGTGTCCACTGAAATTGGAATGCCATTAGACGGATCTAACAAGTTTTCCCATTCCACTGGGTTCGAATTTTCATTTTTCTGCTTTACGAGATAGCCTATTAAATCGGCTTTGAAGTTCTCAAAACCCGTTAATTGCTTACCACGAGCATTCATCTTAATGTAAAGGTCGTCAGTCAATTTGAATTCATTCAAAGAAAGAAAGTAAAATCCAATCGGGCAATTGATAGTCAATTTTTTCCAATAATACAAATAACTACACTGGTTGAACCGGATGCAGTTACACTTAAAAACTTGTTCAATTCCATCTAAATTATTCGCTTTCTTATCATTTTGGCTGCCACCCAGCATGCGCAGCATGGCCTGAATAGTAGGATCTTGTTTCCAGGCAGAATAAAACCAAGTGCGACTTGTTATAAATGCCACAATGCTACCACAATAATAATCGCTGAAATATTCAGGCTTACATAAGTTCTCACAAAAATCCCTCGACGATATGCGTGTTTCATAAGAAAAACGTTTTAAGGTTTCAGAGGCTTCTTTCAATTTCCCTGCCATTAAAGCAATGTACCAATGCAATAGCCAGAGCGTTGTCAATCGCTGTTGCCCATCAAGTGGATGAAGAAAACCATTTTCTATAGAACCGTAGACAAAATCCAACTTCATTTCAGTATCTTTGAACGGTGGATCATTGTCCAAAGCTTTCTTTAAATCCCCCAAGAAACTCTTGCGCAAGTATTCTTTACCAACCCTACCTTGTGCATAATCGCGTTGAATGATGGGTATTTCAATGCGATTATTTTTTATGAAATTCCAAAAAGTAGTTTTATTTGCCATCGTTTAATCCTCCAATTCTTTTAAACAATTTTCTATATCCTTTTGGTAGCCTTCAGCATCAACCTTTGTCCAGTAGTTGGCATCACTCATTGTAGAGGAATAGTATTTCATAAATACTTGTTTTGTACATGGTGGCACAAAAGAAGATTTAGCCTTAGTTTCTTCGGGTAATTGAAGCTTGCCATCCTTAGTTATTTTGGGAATTGGTATTAATAGCCCCTTATCTTTGCCAATGATCACACGACGTTTGCCTGAAAAGATCGCATTCCCATAGCTGCGATTGGTAGATGAATCCAAAAGTGTATAATTCCAAATCCGGTTCTTTTCTTCGGGAGTCCATTTTTTATCTTCAGTTTGCGGAAAAATATTTTTAACTTTTTTGAATAGATTGCTATTCTGGTCATCATCTGTTTTCTCAAAATAATCACGAATTTTGATTTGTGTTTCTTCGTCAGCACTTAGATACACATTTAACAACCATTCCTTTTGTGTTGCAGTATCATCTTCTTCATTGGTTGTATTCGAGTTAATATGTTCAACATCCCAGTCTTCGAGTTTGTACAAATGGAACGGGAATTTATAGAATACCCCCAATTGGTATTTTACGTTATCTATGTTGTTTTTGTTTTGATTAACCACTGTTTGGATATTATGGAAAAGCAATATACGCTTACACTCCCTCCTGTCGCTGCCGTCTTCTTTGTATTGAAAATCAAGAGAGGGGCACTTATTTATCTCATTGCGGATTAGCCCCTTTAAGAATCTAACGAAAGACTCTTTGTCTAAGGAGCTGTTCCATTTCGCAACAATATCGGAAATAGTGTGTCCATATATAACTAAATACCCTACATAGTGGTAGAGCTCCAAATCATCAAACCATTCTTTAAAAGTCTGAAAATACGCTTTAACTGCGTCCCAGCATGTTTTAATACTTGATTGTATAGTATTAAAGTATTCGTAGAAGTATCGGAATGTGCGATAGTCATCAGAACCTATCAGTTTGTATTTCTCTTTATCCAACTCCAATTTGTTTTGTTCACAAATCAAGTCGAATATGAAGTCAATTCTGGTTGGGCGATTATAACCTGTATTATTCAAGAACAGCCAAAATTCATCATTTTGTAACGAATACTCAATGACATCCCACTCACTTGCAATTTCTCGCTGCCTCAGTTTCAAATGGTCAATGTCAGACGCACTGAAATTCGTGCGATTAAGTAATAACGATTTGACGAGTTCGGCATTTGTCAACGAAATCTTTCCGATATTAAGTCGAGTGAAGACCTTAATAGGGTCTTCATCAACTGATTCATACCAAATAAATTTCACTTTATAAAGAAGTGTTTCTGCAAAATTCTGCTGAAGGCTGTTGTTTTTATCTTTAAACCATTCAAATATGGCGCTAATTGTTTGAAAAGCATGATAGAAATCAATATTATTCCAAGATGCATTTGCGTTTACAAATCTATCAAAATTTCCATTTTGAGTTATGCCACTAAAGACCGCATTCACAAAAGGATCCAAGCCTCTTTTGGTTTGATAATTAATCGAATATAAGCCTTTGTCAATCTGATTATTGTTCTTTAAATAAAAGAGAATTAGATAAATTGTCGTTAAACGCTGTTGACCATCAATCACTTCCCATTTGGTGGCTTCTGCGATGGCTTGGCGGGTTATTTTTAAAATGTCATCATCAATGTTTTTCGGAAGGTTGTCAAGGAATTTTTGTTTATCTTCTATACATTCCTTTACGACCAATGGTTGCAGACAATAAAAATCATCGATTTCATTTTTATTAATATTTTTAGTCAAAGTCTGCTCTTCCTTATTAGATTCTTCAAGTTTCATTCTGAATTCATTAAGGTCGTTTAACAAGTCATTCACTTGCTGTTTCGTCCAGCGATAACCTCGTTGATAATCAGGAATGATGAACTTCATGCCAAGAAGTTCACCAACAGTCTTTAGCGTGATCTTATTCTCTACCATATTACCAATAAATTATTTGCAAATTTAGTACAAATTGTTCTCAAATCAAATATATTTAACAGAAAACGATTACTAGTTTGACATACATAATTGCTGATGCCATCAGATATATTCAGATTTATCAGTTGCTTTATAGAATCCGGAGCGCGATGTAGGCGCAGGCTTCGGCATCGGCGAGGGCGTGGTGGTGATTCTCCATTTGGAAGCCGCAGGCGGCAGCTACGGTCTGGAGTTGATGGTTTTCCAGGTCGGGTTGCAAGCGGCGGGATGCGGCAAGCGTGTCGAAGAACTCGTACTCGGGATAATCCATTTGATAGGTGCGGAAGACGGCGCGAAGGCAACCTTCGTCAAAGGGGCGGTTGTGGGCAACCAGCGGCAGACCTTCGATCAAAGGCTCAATCTGTGCCCACACATCGGGGAACACAGGGGCATCGTCGGTGTCTGTTCGGCACAGGCCATGCACCTGAGTGCACCAGTAGTTATAATAGTTGGGCTCGGGTTGGATGAGCGAGTAGAACTTATCCACAATCTCTCCGTCCCGAACGATGACCACACCAACCGAGCACACCGAACTGCGTTCATAATTGGCCGTCTCAAAATCTATCGCAGCAAAGTTTTGCATCGATTAATCCTCCTTGTATTGGTCCAACATCTCCTGGATTCTGCCAGCCATCTCATCACGGAGCCACTGGGGTTCGAGCACTTCCAAATATTCACCATACTTGAGCAGTTCCTGCTGGAAATCAAATGTAGGGCGTAGATAGAATTTAAATATGCTGTACTTGTCGTTGCATTCCTCCTCGTGCTGCGAACGGTGGATCTTGAGGTCACGCAGGTAATTGGCTTGCTTGGCTTCCACTTTAAGCGTCACAATCTCCTTGTCATAATCCTCGCTTCGAATTACACCGATAAATCCATCAAAATAGGCCTCAACGTCCCAATCCTTGGGCATGGTGAAGATCTTATCAGTCTTCTGCAACGACAAAATGCGATCAAGGGCGCAGATCCATGTGTAGGCGTCCTCTCCATCATTTCCGTGAACAATCACGTACCATCGCTGGCGGAACAGTTTCAGACAGAGAGGCTGTACATCATAATTATTTTGACAGTCTTCCCAATAACTTTTGTAAGTGATGTTGAGCACACGGTTTTCCTTCATGGCCTCGATGATGGACTGCAGATACAATTCCCCAGAAGGAACATACTCAAGCTGGATCCTGTCCTTGAGGCTCATACACCCCGTCAGGGCATTGCTCACCGTGAACGTATTGAACAGCCACGATTGCAGCCCTCCATCAGTGATGTCTTCAATGTTCTCGATGAAATAACAATAATCACCACAATGCTCGTTCGAAATGATGAGCCCGAACAAGTTCCAAATGTTATCAGACCAGCGTTTGAAAGTGCGGATAGACAAATCCTCCCCTCGGCTCATGTCAAAATCGTTACGCCAGCGCTCATTGATATCCTTAAACGAAATCCTCTTGGCCCGATAGATTGTATTAATCAACCAGACATACCTCTTCATCATGATAGGTCCTCTTTCATTTTCAGCCATAACATACGCGTTTTTAATTTAACACCGCAAAGATAAAACAAACCTCTGCCAAATTGTGTCCGACCTTTAAATTTTTCACTTCTAAATTAAAAAATTTCCACGTACAGGGTCAATTGTGTGGCCCTCGATTACTTAGCCGAAGTTTCTTGAATGGCTTTATACGGAAAATGTCATCACACATTGGGACGCTCAGTTCGAACAAACCATACCGTTCAAAGTACTTATTCCACACATCCCAAAGAGGTAAGTGCCAACCATTATCACATAATCTACTCATGTCCAATTCCCTTCTGTTGCCATTCTTGTCCATAATTCTGTTCCATAATAATCCTTGCTTTGGCGATTGCTTGTAATTATACTGCAGATGCGTCAAATGGCGCCCGAGGATGTCAATATACCTAGCCCCCCCAAGGGGATCTTTTGATTGAAAACAAACACCAACCCTGTTACCATTATCATATAATAGCCTCACTCCATAATTGTTGACCCGTACTTCAAAGATATGATCTTTGTTACCCTCTTCCAGAAGGTTTTCAGCATTCAAATTTGAAACAAGCTGATTCCAAAACTCTGGCTCATAATTGTAATGGATGACATAAGTCAATTCATGCAGTATAAGCTCCTTCAAGTTAATCTCTGATAAAAACATACTGTTGATATCTATGGTGATCCATTTACCGGAACAATAACCAAGATATTTATGAATTCGCTCAATGCGAAATCCATAGCAGGGATAGTTGAACTTTTCAGCATACTCTGCGATATGAGAACCAACCCATTTAGCAAAAGCGCAATAAAGATTTATCACAATCTCCGTATCCAGTTTCTTGATTTCACACGGCCTGAGGCTTAACAACCGGACTGCTTCTTCCTGAATCTCATCAAATGTCGTCAAAAAATTTACCATAATAGCTCCTTTTCAAATTATTCGACGACAAAGTAAAATACCACCTCTGCCAAAATGTGTCAGAGGCCTAAGATACTCCCAAAAATCATCGTTTTCGCTGCTTCTAAATAATATCAAACAGAGAGAACCGAAAAAAAGAAGAGCGACACCAACGCCTCTTCGGCACTGATATCGCACTTCAATCGGACTCGCCATTGATGTGAAGGAGTAACGTCTTTAGGTTACGGTTCACACAAACGGGTCAGCGTCCGTGATGGTGGTTGTCCATGCTAACTCCTCGCCAGCAGGTCCTTGTCCATCGTGTTAAGTTTATATGTTGTCGCCCCACTCTGCCGCCAGCCTATTGAACTGTTGCCAGCGTTCCTCTCTCGGGGCGTATTATTTCTCTCTTGTATATAAGGGTTTTGAGCGTTATCTGATGGTCGTTAAATCGTGACGTTTAGGATTGATTCCAGGCGTGCTAACGATGATTGCCGCTGTTGCCTGATCACGCTCACGTCGATTGAGGCCATCATTGGTGTGATGCTGTTGCCCTTCAGATAAATCTTGTTGGCCCGCTTGAAGAGAGTCTGCATCTTTTGGTATCCAGTTCCACCTGCCAACGGAATGGGTGCCTTCTTCAATTTGAGGAACGCACAAATGCCTGCCAGGTCATCCAGAAGCCAATCTTCCATCATCTGCTCTACCCTGACGTGGCAGAACTCACTGATTCCAAGTTTCTTGACTTCTCGCTCAACCTTGTTCCAGTCAACCACGGGACGCTCAGCATATTCGAACACATCGGTATCATAACTGCAACATACCGCTGTCACCGCCATGCCTTTCTTCAATGCTTTCGGGCAAATATCGTTTTGGAGTTTGCCAACGATCTTATTGGTGTAGCGCGAGACACCGCGCAGGTTCCTCACTTCGCATGAGACGACCTCGGTTGTCGAATGTTCACGATAGAACTGAATGAGATGGTCAAAGAAGATTTTATCGGTGTCGCCTTCAACAAAGATCACCACATGGGGCTTATTGGGTCCTGTCTTCTTCATACCTTCACGCAAAATACTCGTTCAACATCTCATCATCGGCCTCGGCATCAAGCATCATGTCAAATAGGTATTCACCGATGGATACTTCCTCGGCTGACGCCTGACGCAACACCTTATTGACCTTGCTGGGCTTGATGGCCTTGAATTCAGCAATACCTGAATGTGTGGGCAAGCCTAACTGGATATTGCTCGGCGACAGATACTTGACCAAATAGGGGGAATGACTCGTCGTGATGACCTTGGTATTACCCGCAAGTTCGGTAACGACTTGTAGCAGATTTTGCAACAGTCGTGGATGTACAGAGTTTTCCAATTCCTCGAACATGAGCAGGTCTACATGGTTGAGGCTGGCTGCCAACGACATGGTCAAGACAAACAAGATTTTCTTGCTGCCGGTTGACACATTGTTGATGCTGGTGTACTGGTTATTGTAGCGTTCCTTGACACGGATATCAAAGTATGTGTTTGGGAGTTGGAATGGCACATCTGTCTTCGGTGACAAGTCCACCTGGACCGGCTCAAAATCCTCAATGTTGGGCAACAGGTCAACGATGGTGTTCTTCAGCAACTCATACTTGTCCACATCAAGTTGGCGGAGGCTGTTGATGAAGAAGCCGATTTCACCAGGCTTGGGAAAGGACACACTGTACCCTCCAGAGCCCGAGGCTGGATATGGTGAACTGAAAATACCATCAGGATTGTCCAGAGTATTCACACGCTTGACGTTCATCGACCTTATGGCCTTAACCACGTCCAGATAGAACAGCCCATCCATATTCAACAGTTTATCCATGACAAGGGTGCCACGATCAACTAGAACCTCCTTGTTGCAGCGTCCCTTGGGCGTGGCAATGATATGCGCGAGTTCGGTGGACTCACGCTTGATATAGGCTTTGTACTTGAGCTCGGAGGCTTGCTTCAATTTCAAGGACTCACTCACCACCCTACTCCCTTGATCTTTACCGTTTGTCCTGGCCCACTCAAACGAAAAGCCATACACAAACTCTGTGTCACCCGTGCTACCCTCCATCTCAAACGAGAAGGGAGCTTCTTCCATTGACTTATTGATGGGAATCACGTTGCGCGTGGACATCATTTTGAGCCTGGTGTCGCTCTGAGCCGCCATGAACTGCACAGCGAACTCGATGGCGACAAGGAAGTTGCTCTTACCATAATTGTTGGGAGCGACAAGGGCCGTCAGCTTCTCCATGGGAATCTCAACATCCTTAATATTGGTGATTCCGCCAACCTTGATTTTCTTAATCGATATCTTCATAATGTCGAAATATTTGCGTTTTGACCGCAAAAATAGCCTATTTTTTGCTATTTTCAAAAGAAAACGCAACAAATCGTTGCGTTTTCCACAAATTCTTCTCTTCACAACATCAGGTATTAGTATCAACTTGCAATTGACTTGACGAAATCATACACCAACTCAAGTTTCTCGGCATCGAGATCCTCAAGAGAAGTAGGCTCAATCTTTTACTTTAATTGGTGGAGGATTTCATCTCGGCATCAATCCAGCCCAGAAGCGATACCAACGAGGCGTTCCAGTTGATGGCGATTTCGTTGCTGGCATAGGAGCCTGTAACGTCGATGCAGGTGATCCATGAATACATGGCAAGTCCGGTGACATTTCCCCAACCGGGTTGTGAAAATCCGCGCTCACGCAATGGCTGGGCGGCTTTAAGGAAGAACTCGTCACCCGTGATTCCCATGGGGAATTAAAGTGTGGCTTGCATAAATCAAGCGGCGAAAAGAAGATCGAGCTTTGCTCAAGAAATCAAGTAAAATTATAAATAAAATTTAAATAAAGATTGATTCTATTTAATCTCTAGTCGGTTAGGCTGATTCAAAAAAGAGGCATTGAGTTTTGCAACATCCAGTTTAATCCCCCAGATAGGCCAACAGCTATATCATTGCTTTATCGCTTGTTGTCGATATTCACCGAGTTGATGTCGATCAGGCGGTTGACGATGGCATAGATGGTGAGGCCCGATGGACTGTGGATCTGCAGCTTCTGGGCAATATTGCGACGGTGGGTGATGACGGTGTTGGTCGAGATGCCCAGGTGTGCCGCTATCTCCTTATTGGCCATTCCCTGTACCAGTGCGATAATGATGTCTTTCTCGCGACTGGAGAGAGATTGGGGCGCTTTAGCCCCGTCCTTGAAGACCATTTTGGAGATGTTGCGGGTTACGTTCCCTCGCTTCGTCTGATGCTCCAGGTGGCGTACGGCAGGGAGAAAAATGTGCTCCTCAACCATCACGTGCTGGCGTATCCACACCTCATTCTCGTAGATGTCGTGCAGGGCTGCCATCAACTGGTTGTTGTGCATCCCGTCTTGCGGCAGATACTTGATAATAAGGATCTTGAGCTCATGCAACCGCTGGTCTACAGCATCATGATGCTTGGAGAAGGTCTCCACATTGTAGTCACTGGCTTGCCGGCCATCAAGCAAAGCCTTGACATAGGGGAATAGCGTCTGCTGCTCATAGTTCATGTGACGGCGTATCTCGCAGGCATACTCGTCATAGAGTCTCATGATGAGCTGTGCCAGGGAGTTTCCCTCGCTGAGCGACTCCTCGAGCTCGCGACGGATGTAAGGAAGCTGGAAATCAATAAAATAGGCATGACTAGCATCAAGATACTGGAGCAGTGTGGCTACCGAGATGTGCTGGTCGTTGCCCACCTCGATGCCATTGATGGCATAGTTGACCACCGCCAGAAAGGTGTGCGTGTCCACGCCACCGGCCTCGCAGGTCTCCCTCACCGTCTTGTCGCCGAACCCCAAACTGATGCCGAATGCACCCAGAGCCTGCAGCAGATTGTAATTATCGCCAATGAGTGAAATCATCTTGTCATCGGCCTCATATATCTTCTGTTCTTTCATAATAGATGGTGATGCGATTAAGCATGATGATGCAAAATTAGCCATAATGGTATTGTGGTGCAATCCTCATAATTAGGTATTTAAGACAAAGAATGCCCCCAAAAATAATGGGGACATTCTTTAATATTGCATACAGGCTGGGCCATGCCAGTGGATGGCTTACTCTGAGAGCATGGTGACCTCGATGCAACGTCCCGCAGCAATCAGGCGCTGAGCCATGCGCTGAACATCGCCAGCGGTCATGTCCTGCACCATCTTGCAGTAGTCCCGGTCAAAGTCGGTATCATCATCCAGCTCGTGCCAGATGATGTAGCTCCAGTAGTCATTGGTGATGACCATCTGGTCATACTGCTTGGTCAAGTATTGCTTGACCTTGGACATGCTCGACTCGAGCGGGCCTTTATCCGCGATGACCTGCAGCTGCTTGTAGATGATTGGATTGAGTTCGCCGTAGCGGTCGGGATCGGCATTATATGAAATCCTGAACGTGGCATTGGGCTTGTCATCACGGGCCAGGTCAAAGTCCACACTCACGCCGTAGGTGCCTCCTTTCTCCTCACGCACCGAGTCGGTGTAGGCGATGGACAGGCAGCGCTTGAGGAAGTCCAGTTCCAGGTCGCTCTGTGCCGTGAAGGGCACGTCGGCCGTGTAGTAGATGCTGACGTTGGCCAGTGGCGTGGCCATCTTCTTGGTGAACTTGTGAACGGCCTTGCCTGGGACGATTTGCGGCACATTGTCGTAGTTGGTCTGCTCATGCTTGCCCGTTGCAGGCAGTGTTGCCAGATATTGGCACAGCAGTTGGCGCAGTTCTGTCTCGTCATAGTTGCCGATGATGACCGTCTTGAAATTGGATGCGTCGCTAAAGCGCTCCTTGTAGATCTCCAGGATGCGGTCATAGCTCACGTGGTCCAGCGTTGATTGCACGACAGGCGCCATGCGCGGATGGTGATCGTAGAGAATGGCACGGATGGAATCGTTGTAGTCCACCTTGGGCGAGGCATTCCTGTTGGTGAGGAAAGACCGGTTGCGGCTGATGAACTCATTGAAGGCCGTGGTGTCGCGCCGTGGAGACGTGAAGTACAGGTGAGCCAGCTCAAACATGGTCTTCATGTCCTTGACCGATGATGAGCCATAGATGCTCTGGCTCTTGGAGCCTATCGACGGGCTGACGCGTACCGACTTACCCGTGAGCATCTTGCGCAACGTGATGGCATCAAATTCGCCAACGCCAGCCTCACTCACGCTGCTGGAGATGATGCTGAAGTTGGGAATATCCTCATCGCCATAGAGCGAGGTGCCGCCCTCGGCCTGCATTTCCAGCGAAACGGCGTCGGCGTTGAAGTCGGTCTTGCGGGCATAGACTTTCATGCCGTTGGACAGCGTGAACTCGGTGAAACCGTGCTTATAAGGCGCCTCGCTGACAATGGAGCCAGGCAGGGGAAGCTGATTCATCAGATTGTCGGCCAACTGCGGCTCGGTGTAGGGCGCATAGGACAACCGCTGGGCGGCAGTGATGATCTGCTCAATCTGGCCCTCGCTGGGCAGAACCACGTCTTCCTTGTCGGGGGCATACATGACCACGACCTGGTTGCGGTCGGTAATCAGCTCACGCGTGGCGGCATTGACTTCTTCAAGAGTCACTGCGTTGTGCAACTTGCGAGTGTTTTCCAGTTCAAATTCCACCGACACGAGCGGCTCTCTGTTCAGGAAATGGCTCACACAGGCGTTGACATAGTGTGAGTTGCGGTAATCGTCACGCATGTTGTAACGACGCTCGGCGGCATTGAGGAAGAGTTTCTTGGCACGGTCCAATTCGCTCTGGGTAAAGCCATGCTGGCGGGCCTGCTCGGCCACACCGACGGCAGCGATGATGCCACCCAGGATATTTTCCTGCTTGCAGCTGATGCTCATGGCAAAGGCCTCCTTGGTGCGGCTGATGAAGAACGTCGAGGCGCGGCCCGATGCACTCTGCACCGGTGAGCCAGGCTGCTGGCGCAACTCGGCAAACCGATCATTGAGCATGGTGCTGATGAGGTCGTCGATGTAGCTGCCGCGCAAGTAAGCCTCGCTGTTCTTCTCGGCATCGGGTGTCGCATCACGCTTCTGGTAGATGTGGCACAGGACGATGGGCTGCTCGGCATCCTTCTCGATGGCGACAATCATCTTCTCGTTGTCACTCACGGGGTAATAAATGCGCTCGGCAGGTTTCTTGGGCATGGGGATGGAAGAGAACACCTTCTTGATTTTATTCTCCATCTTGTCAACATCGATGTCACCCACCACCACGATAGCTTGCAGGTCGGGACGGTACCACTTGTTGTAGTAGTCGCGCAGGTCCTGATAGGGGAAATGGTCCACGATGTCCATCGAACCGATGGGCATGCAGTCCTCATATTTTGTCCCCTGATAGATGATGGGCAGGACATCTTCCTGCATGCGTTGCACGGCCATTCCCGCGCGGCGGGTGCGCCACTCCTCGTGGATGACACCGCGCTCCTTATCGATCTCCCCGTCCTCGAGCAGCAGGTAGTGGCTCCAGTCATGCAGCACCAGCAGGCAGGAGTCGATGATGCCTTCCCGCTTGAGTGGTGCCGAGCCGATGTGATAGACCGTCTGGTCGATAGAGGTATAGGCGTTGAGGTTGGCACCAAACTTGACGCCGATGCTCTCACACCAGGGAACGATGCCCGGTTTCCCGTTCTTGCCTGGGAAATGCTTGGTGCCGTTAAATGCCATGTGCTCCAGGAAGTGGGCGAGTCCCCGCTGCCGGGGCTCCTCGAGAATCGACCCCACCCGCTATGCGATGTAGAAGTCGGCAAGGCCTTTCTCCTTGGCATTATGACGGATGTAATAAGTCATTCCATTCTTGAGGGTGCCTTGGCGCACACTCGGGTCTTGAGGCAACTGTGCTGCCGCCCATGTGGGCAGCAGCACGAGTGCTACAAGAAATAATAAGTATTTCTTCATTGTTTTTATTTGTTGAGCAGTGAAGCGGGAGCCTCGGGGATGAAGTCGTTGGTAGAGTTGTTGGTGTCGATGTACTTGCCATTGGCATCCTGCTTGCGGATTACCGACTTGTTGAAGCGGGTCTCGTCACGGTCCACCTTGCCGCAGTAGGTCCAGCCAGCATCAATCGAGGCATCGAGCACATTCCACTCGCGCACCGACTCGACGCTCAGGTTCACGCCATCGAGAATCCACTCGTTGGGCACCTTGTAGATGCCACTCTTGGTCATCTCCTTAGTGAAGTCTCCGAATACAAACAGATAGGTAGCGTCATACACGTAGTTTTGCAGCCAGTCCTCCTTGCCGGTCTTCATCTTGGCAATCGCCATCGAGTTGAAGCCGCGGCTATGGAACTGGTAGATGGTTGCGGTGTAGCAGTACCACTTGTCCAGGTTGGGTGCCTCTCCATCGGGATCAGTGAAATTGGGGTTGGACGTTTCGTCATAGAACTCAAAGTCGGCGTCGCTCTGGTCGATCGAGTTGGGCTGCTCGGTCTTGTGGTTGATGGCGTTAACGGCCAGTTTGAGGCTCTGGCCAGGCTCAACGGGAACACTCTTACCGTCGCCGGGAATCATGTAGCAGGCCTGCACCGAGAAGTGGGTGGACATGATGTCGGGGGTATAGTCCTCCTTGGTCGTTGTCAGGAAGGCCGACTCGAGCACGGCGATGCTGTCAGCATACAGGGTGACGTCCGAGTTGTTGGTGATAATGATGTACTGGTCACCGCTATAGGATTTACCCTCGGGTGTGCTGGTGCCGGTATAGAAAATCTCACTGATGACAAAACCGCCCTGGGCCGTAAATGTGGAGATGACCATCTTTAAGTCGTGAGATGTCTCGCTGAGGGCCACATTGTCGGTCGTTACCTCAAAGTCCTTCTGACCGGCAACGCCGTTGAGGGTGAAGTCGAGATGACCAGTCACAACGATGTTATAGGTACCGGCTTGCAGGTCATTGCACATGATTTTGTAGCCATTGCCGTCCTTGACAAAATTGGCACCATCGATGGTGGTAACCTGTTTAGTCTCGACATTGGTCAGTGTGGCGGTTGCATTGCTAAGGGCCGTGTTCTCTAAGTTAGCAGGAACCTCAAGGGTAACCATCGAGGTGGGGATGACGGGAATCGGGTCATCGCTGCTGCACGAAGTCAAACACAGGGCTGCGGTGAGCATCATCATGACGCTCTTCAAGATAAACTTTTTCATGTTTCTTTTTTTGTGTGAATGAATTGATAATTATTTAGTTTGTTATTAAAATGTAATTCCTATTGAACTGTGAAATGCCGTCTGATGCTCACCCACCGAGCACAGGGTCATACCACCCCCAACTTCGGCAAATAGTCCATAGCGGGACTGCTTCAAGGCGAAATCGGCTCGCACCATAGCGCCCAAGTCGGTATAATTGGCACTCAAGAATTGGTGTTTGTGGTCAATCAGGCTGATAAAGGCCGCATCCATGTTGGCCAGCGGCATTTGCAGCTTGTCACCAGTGCTGGCATGGTAGGATGCTTGGGCGTTCACTGTCAACAGCCATTTGTCTGACGGCCTGATGAAGCATTGCCCTTGCAGCCGGCCATAAACGTGGCCCGCATCCATTTGCCGGTGTGGGTACACGTACTGCTCGTTCACTTCCCAGTATCCCCCTGTCATGTTGATGTGCCAGCCACCACGGCCATAGAGCGCTCCGGCATAGGTTTCCAGAACATGACTCTTGTACATCGTCAGACAGGCGATGACAGGAAAGTAGCGTGCATCGGACGTGCCGCCAATGTGCTCGTTTCCCGTCCGTCTCGAGTAGTCTATATGTCCGTAAACAGCTAGATCGTGATCCTGTCCCCGTCTCCACCCTATCGTCGCCACAGCACGCTCGTTGTATAGGTCGGTAAGCGGCATGGAGTTATATTCAGCGAGCTTGCGGTGATAACGGTGCTCATCGAGCTGGATGTCAACATAGAGACCGCTCCGATCAACGGGCGAGGCATGAAGCGTGACCGCCAGCCCTCCCCCATCATAATAGAGGCTCCGCTTGTCACCCGAGAAGCGGCTGTATTGTGTGCCCAGTCCCGTCATCTGATACTCGGGGATAACACCCTCCTCGCGGTAGAAGGCGACACTGTTGGTCTGCTTATATATATTGCCCTCAACAGCAGCGCCAAGGCGATATTGCTTGAGCTCATATCCGCCTCCCAGGCGCACGGTCAAGTCGGTGACAATACCTCTCATGCGCGGGTCATGGCCACGGTATTCCTGCTCGGCGCGGACAAGTATCTCGGTGCCAAGTCGCCAATGGTTGATGCTCGTGGCATACCCTCCAGAGATGCTGTAACGTTCACGTCTTGTGTCACCGCCCAGGGTGTCGGCCAGGACGTAAGGTTGCAGCAGGTCATAGTCACTGGTAGAGTTCCACCTGACATCACGCTGCCTGCCTGTCATGTAAGAAGCTTCGCCCCACACGGTTGAACGTCGACTCAAAGGATGGAAAGTGCTCACACCAAGGTAAGGCAGGATATAGCCACTCCCCTTCTCGGGAACGAAGGCCTGGGACTGGTGTTGCACGTCAATGCCCAGTGCCAGTTGTGAGAATGAGGTGTGATAGCCCAGGCCATGCAGGGCTGGATTGCGCATGGCCTCTAACGTGGTCAATCGCTCTAACGACGTGTGTTCGACCAGTGCCGTGTCGGCATTGGATGCTACCGCTACAGTCCAAACGGTCGTGAAGATGAATATAAACAATAATTGGCCTTTCATGTCAGTCAAGGAAGATGGTTTTTAATGTAACCTCGTTGACGCCATGCTGGACAAATTCCACATAGTCGCTCTGGCAGCGGAACTGGCGCATGCGGACTGCGCTGTTGCCCGATGGGCAGGTGGCAACCCCCTCTATATCTATCTGATAGGCTCCACGCAGCAGCTCCACGGTTGCACTGGTGCCTTCAAAGTCGGCGGTCGTTATGACCTGGCGCGTGTTCACATTGGTCAACTTCGCCTGTGCCTGCACGCTGGTAATGGGCACATCGCCCTCGCCACTAACAGTGATGCGTGCAGTGGTGAAAATGTCGTCTTCTACCGGGGCACAAGCGGTAAACAACATCGCTAGGGCTATCAGTAATGAGAATAGGATGATGCTTTGTTTCATAACTTGATATTCATTTCGAGGCCAAAGTACGGGGTAACATGGCGGCGGATGGTCGTGCCGCGGCTATCATAGTCGGGGGTGTAGTCCCACAACTTGTTGCAGAACATGGCGACGTGAAGCCTGTCGTCAAACAGTTTCTTGGTGACCTTCATGTTGACATTCATAGCAAACGGAACACGGTTTTTCTCGAACAACGAGGGCGTGTAGTCCCGCACCAGCCAGCGCAGGTACACGTCGCTGGCATCACTGTCCTGCCAGTCATGGATACTGCCGTCGGGGGCAATATACTGAACGGGATAGTTGCTCACCGGTTTGCGCTGCGAGGTGGTAAACCACAGGCACTGAGCCGACAGGGAGAATCCCAACTTGAGACGCGGCACGTCGGTATCGAGGGTGAAATTGGTGTTAAAAGCCTCCCTCACCGAGCCATCATCGCTCTCATATAGTCCAACGTATTGAATCTGGCGGTTGTCAATCACCTGACTGGGACGGTAAGAGTCAACAATCGAGTTGTTGTAGGTCGTGCGGAAGTAGGCACCGTTGATGGTGAGTCGTGTCAGGACCACAGGGAATCGCTTGGTCTCAAGGGTGTACTCGATGCCTTCTTTCAGCGTCATGCTGCCATTGGTGTAGTTGCCATAGCCAGCCAACTCGTTGATGACCGTGTATGGCAGTTCGTCAAGGCTGGGTTGGGACGTCAGGCTCGCGGCATTGATGCCACTGGCGTCATATTGCTTGTACTGGAAAGTCCGATAGTAGGACTGCATGCGGAATCCCGAGGTCATTCTCTCGCGGAATGCCGTGACCGACAAGCGGTTGCCGCCGATGTTGATATCTAACGACAACTCCTTCTTGAGGTTGCGGGCAGGTTCCAGAGCGGTGTTGCGGGGATTGACGACATAGGTCATCAGGTTGATGCGGCGGTAGTCGGGATTATCGTGATAATAATTCAGCTGGATGAAATCGATGTAGAGCAGGTCGGGAAACAGCTGCTCCATGGTGGGCATCTTGGTGTGCTGGCCAATGCCACCCGCGATGCGGATGAAGGTCGGCTGGCCGAAGACGGTCAGCTTGGGCAACGTGTAGCCCATGTTGACGCGCGGATCCCAATACAGTTTGCCATTCATCGTGTAGCCGGCATTAAGGTTCAGCAGCGTGGTGGCACGGATGCCTGCCGTCACTTCGAGGGAGCCAATTGCGGTAGGCCATTTGAGGCTCTCCTCGGCATAGGCCGACAAGCGATGGTTGGCAGGAATCTGCTTGAGCGATCGGGTCCGTGACGAGATGCCGGTATATACTGGCGCGTGGGGATCAAACACCTGTCCGCGTCCCATGTTCTTGTCCATGTTCCATTCCACACCCAGCAGCAACGTGTTTGATAGGCGGTTGTTTGGAATCTGCACGCGGGCATTCATTTTGGCAAACAAATTGAGCGGCATGCCTTCTACCTCGTGGTGACCGATATATTTAAATGGTAATATATAGGCATCGTTCTCACCCTCTTCCTTGGACTGGGGGGCGACGGTCATACGCGACAGTTGCACCAGGCGCGTGCGTTCTATCCGGTCGTTTTCAAGCGATGCCGACACTGTCACCTCGGCCGACTTGAGCCATGCACCCCGCTTGCTCATGTATTGCAGGGCGTTCAAGAGGGCGTAACGGTTGTAGCTTGACCGATAAGAGTCCTCGGCGCTATAAGTCTGATCGATGTCCTGCTTGTCATTGTCGATTGAACTGGAGAAGTCAAGATTAGATGAAAGGGTAAGGCTGTAATCCTTGTTCTCCCATTTCTTTCCCAATCGGGAGGATAATGTCACTCGCTTGTAGTTCTCCAGTCGGTTACGAGGGTCTGCTTTGGCATCCAGGTAATCGGCGCTCACGTTCAGAGTCAAGTGGTGCTTTTCCCATTCAAAATCTTTGGCACCATACACCAGTTTGGAACCCATGTCGGCCTTGAGGCGGAATTTCAGATCATGTCCGCCCCGGCGTCGTTCAATCTTTACCAGTCCACTGGTCAAGTCACCATATTCCACCGACGGAATGCCGCGTACAATTTCCACGCTCTCGATATCGTCGGTCGAGATTCCACGCATGTCAACTCCAGCGTTAGTGTTATCGCGACTGGTGGCCGCATCATCCCAGGCTCCTGCCAGATACTGCATGTTGGCATTGGTCGAGATGGGTGCACCGTCGATGACAAAGCTGGTGCCCAACGACGAGGTGGCATAGTTGCTGCTGCCGATTGGTATCTCACGGATGTGGATGTTGTTGGGAGCGCTCAGCGACGGGTCGTGGCTGCGGCCGCCAGGTATCAGTTCCAACAGGTCAGAAAAGCTCGACGGCTGCAGATGCTCCATGGCGTGTTTTTCTATCCTTGACGAGGTGGTCAATCCGCGGTTTTCCTGGGCGGTGACCACGACCTCGCCCAGTTGGCTCACCTCGGCGTGCAACAGGTAGCGGCCTCCGGGGTTTAGCTTGGTCACCAGTGTCTTGTAGCCGATGGAAGAAATTCTCAACTGCATGGCCTCATCATTTTTAGGTAGGCCAAATGTGCCGTCGGCGCCGGTGACAGTAATCACTTTTCCCCGATTGGCATCGGCAATGGTCGCGCCCACGACGGGCTCCAGTGTCTCACCATCGAGGACGATGCCACTCAACAACTGCTGTGCGTCAGCCACTTGCATGGCCAGCACCATTAACGCCAATATGAATTGTCTTATCTCTTGCATTACAATAATTACAGGAGAACAAAATTACCCGTAATCACACGCCCCAACAATACCTAAAAAAGATTAGAAGCTAGAGTCACCGACGGTTTTGTCAACCTATTTCAGGACAAGACAAAAACGCAACGAATTGTTGCGTTTTCCACAAATACCGCTCTTAATAATATCGGATATTAGTATCAACTTGCAATTGACTTGACAAAATCATACACCAACTCAAGTTTGTCGGCATCAAGATCGTCAAGAGAAGTAGGCTCAATCTTTTACTTTGATTGGTGGGTTATTTCATCTCGGCATCATACCAGCCCAGCGGCGAGGAAATGATAGAGCCTGCAGGTCGGCCTGGTGAAACTGCCGATGGATGAATCATGACCTGGGTGTCGGGATGTCCTAAGGGACGGGCATAAACATCGGCATATCTGCCGTCAATGGCGATGCCCGAGCGGTTGAGATAGAAGGCCTTTAACGCAGCACGGGCTATGTTGTTCAATGCGTGAGGTTGCACGTCAAAGCGGGTCTTTTGGCCATTGACGATCAACTCATAGGAGCCTGGGGCGGTAATACCTGTGATCTCGACGATGGTGCGTTTCTTGTTAGACCACGGCGAGGTGTTGGTCCTCAAGGCCTTGGCTTTACCCACACGTTTGCCGTCTGCCATGCTTTTGATGGTCATCTTTTGGGCTTTAGCGCCCTCGATGACTGCGATTTTGGTCTGTTGCGGATAAAATGCAACTTGATTGATTCGGATGCTTTCGCTCTGGGCTGTCAACGTGATGGCCGTCAAGGCAGCAATGGCGAATGTTAACACTTGTTTCATCATTCAGTAATATTTTGGCACAAATATATAATAATTATATCAATGGCTGCGAGTGAGATACAAATATTTTCCCGAATAGGCTGCAAAATATATGGTTCTAGTGAAGCATTGCCATCATGGCGCTGTGTCATAATTGCGACTCAATAATATTACCGTGCTAACGCACGGGAAATTTATCAAATTTTTAAATTAAAATTAATTATTATTTTATATTTATATCAATTTAATTATAATTTGAATAATTTCCCGCCCGCAGGGCGGTTAGAATTGCAACTTATCAATTATGACACAGCCCCATGCATCCCAATTATCAGTTAGCCCCATCGGGGCGGCAGGCTCATCATCAGCAACATACTGCCGCCCCGATGGGGCTTGAACGAGTGCCTTGACAATCGCAGGGGTTGCACTTGGCTTCGCCTCGTTACACCCCTGCCTATTGCCCTGGTCGTCCCTAACGGGACTTTCCACGGACACCCATAATTGAAATTTTAATTCCAGGAGCCGTTCAGGAGATAGTCAACGAGGGTGGTAACATCGTTAATGCCCACATTGTTATCGCCATCGCAATCGGCAGCATTGATATTGATGCCCGATGCATCGCCGCTCAACAGGTAGTCAATCATGATGGTGATGTCGGCTATGCTGATCTCTCCATTGCCATTGGCATCACCAATCTGCTCGAAGGCGATCGACCTGTTAAAAAGGCTCCAGTACTGGGCGGTGTTATAGGCGGCAAGAGCCTCTTGAGGGACTACCAACCGTGCCTGATCATACACCGAGAAGCACGACTGGGAGGAAAGCGTTGGCGGCACGAGTGCCAGTGACTTCACTTCCCTCAATGCTTTACATCCGCCAAAGGCACCGCTGCCTATTGAAGTCACCGAGTCGGGAATGGTCAATGACGTTAACGAACTACAGTTGACAAATGCAGAGGATTCTATCGTTTTGAGTGACTTGCTCAGCTTTAAGGACCTTAAATTAATACAATCATAGAACGCTTGACTTCCAATAGATGTAACTTTGTCAGGAATGACAATCTCGGTCAACGTAGAACAGTTCAGGAAAGTGCCTTGCTCAATTTTCTTCAACCCTTGTGGCAGGATGATATTTTTTAAAGCAGGGCAATTATAAAAAGCGCTATTTCCTAACGACGTGAGCGAATCGGGCAGATGAACGGTTTCGAGCTTTGCACATTGTCTAAAAGCAGACCCACCTATTGTCCTTAACGATTCAGGTAAATTAAGAACCACCAGTGTCGAGCAGCCAAAGAATGAACTGTTACCCAGGTTGTTGACGGAACTGCCAAACTGCACATCCTCCAACTTTTCGCACCACTCAAAGGCACGGTCGCTAATATTCGTCAATTGATTTCCAATTTTTATCTTGGTGACAGACACACAGGTTGAGAATGCCGAACCGCCCAGCGATATCAAGCTCTCAGGAAGGTTCACCTCCCTCAACTGATAACATTCGTAGAAAGCATATTGGCCGATGCTTTGCAGACCCTCGGGCAGTACCACTTCCTTCATTCGTGAACAAAGGTAAAATGAATAGTAGCCAATGCTCTTGACAGAACTCGGAATAATCAGATTGCCTTCAAAGATGCAACGCATCAACGCATAGTCCTTGATCGCTGTCACGCCGGATGGAATCTCGAGGTCGATCACTTTCTCGCCGTTAAGATACATATAACCGACATAGCAGAAAGGGTTGGAGGTGATTGACCCAAACTTAATGTTGCACCATTGTGTCAGGTCAGATATATATATGTTCTTGATCGTATTACTGTTACACTGTTCAAACGCACCCGATTCAAACTCCTTAACACCAGTCCCTATCGTTATATTTTGGAGTGAAGAACAACCCGAGAACGCTTTGGTCTTTACGATCTGGACACCATTGCCGATGACCAGGTCTGTCATGCTGCTGCAACCCTGAAACGCGTATCGATCCATGTTTGTGCACGAGTTGGGAATAACGATACTTTTCAAGCTTTTGCAGTTTTGGAAGGCGGACCACCCAATATAAGCAACCTTATTGCTCAGCGTCACGGTCTCCAGGCTAGTACATCCACAAAATGCAAAGTCGACCACCGAAGTCACCGTGTTGGGCAAGTCAATTGTCTTTAACTGTGTGCAATAGGAGAATGCAGATATGTCGATGACTTTCATGTTATCGTGGAAGGTGACACTGGTCAACAGAGAATCATTATAGAACGCACTAACTCCCACAGCCTTCACTGGCCTGGTGACGCCATTGTAGGTGATTTCAGCAGGGATGTCGATATCACCCACATACAGTCCCGAGTCGGGTTTTTCGACTGTCGCACCGCCATAGTCGCCCGACAGGGTGTAATAGAGTCCGTCGATGAGAATCTTTTCGGCAGACATCGATGTAGCAGTACACATCAGGCACGCCAATAGCAATGCCCGGCTCAATGTTTTAAATAATTCTTGTTTCATAGCTGATACTTGATTTTTGTTATAGACAGACAATTATATGACTGCAAATATCATCAAAAAAAATGATTTATGCAAGTATATAATCAATTCTTAACTTAAGTTTCTAAAGTGGCTTCGCCACTTTAATTAGGGATTAGCGATTATTGAGTTGCCACTAGCCTAAAAAAATGGGGTCACTTGTGAAACCGTGTGAGTTCAGCAGGTGACCCCTTTTTTTTGTGGTGGGTTAGCGGATGAAGTGGGTGGGTTGCCAGGGTTCGCGTTGTGGGTAGTCAGGATTGTTGCCAGCGTGGATCTTCTTCAAGAGCCAGGCCATGTTGTCGGCAAGGGTGCGCATGGTCTGCATACCCTCGGCATCCTGTGAGGCTTCTCCAGGCTCGCGGCCATAGGCAATGTTCCAATACTGGCTGGTGACCTGTGGCATGTTGACCATCTGGAACATCATGTTCATCGTCTGGAAAGCCGATGTCGCCCCCCCACGGCGGCAGATGGCGACACTGGCGACGGGCTTATTCTCAAGCTTGGCCGATGCTGAGAAGAGCGCCCGCTGCATCACGGCCAGCAAGGCCCCGTTGGGCTGGCCATAATAAACAGGAGAGCCGACAATCAGGGCGTCGATAGCGTCAAATTTTTCCACGATGCGGTTGCACACGTCATCATCAAAGGCGCATCGCCTCAGTTCCCGAGTCATGCACTGTCCACAGGCGATGCACCCCCTCACGGGTTTATTGCCCAGCTGCATGATTTCGGTTTCGATGCCATGTTTCTCCAGCTGGCTGGCGACTTGGGACAAAGCAGTAAAAGTGTTGCCCTCGCAGCGGGCACTGCCGTTGATCAATAATACTTTCATGATTCACAAAACAATTAAGGGAGGCTGTGTCATCATTCATGCCCAGAACTATGACCGTACTTAAGGCCAATGAGTAGTAGTTACCAACGAAATCATGACACAGCCCCCATGTGAGGTGATATGTTCTAGAGTTTGTTGACCAGGTCAATGATCTTGTGCTGGATGGCGTCGGTCTTTTGCTCATCGTTCATGGCGGTGACAATGCCCGTATCCTCGACGCTCCAGTAGTTGCAGATGTCACGATACTCGGCAATCGCGCCGTCATACACGCCAGGAGAATAGGACGAAGCCAGCAGGGCCATCTTCTTCACCTGGGCGGGCTTGTTGACGCAATACATTCGCTGGATGGGCAACTGGATCTGGGCACAGAGGGTGAAATAATAGATAGGTGCTGCCAGCACGAGCACGTCGGCCTGGGCCATCAATGGGTAGAGCTCCTGCATGTCGTCCTGCTGGATGCAAGCACCATTGCCTTTACCATGGCAATATTCACAGGCGAGACAACCGGCAATCTTCTTGTGTGCGACATTCACCAGGGTCACATCGTGTCCTGCCGCAACGGCAGCGTCCTGATACTGCTGGGCCATCCATGCAGTGCTCCCCTTGGCTCTGGGAGAGGCTTGTAAAATCAAGATATTCATAGTGTTACAGAATTAATTAATAAAAGACGAATGAAAAACTTCATCGAGGTTAAACATAAGGGGACTTCTATAAATTACCGAAATGTTGCTATCTTTAGTTGATAGTATTTTGTTTCTTTTCGGCATCTTTTGTCCTATCTACTTGGACCATAGCTCGCTATGCTCCTGCGAAGCTAAGGCAAAATCTGCTCGAAAATAAATCAAAATCCAAATCAAGCTAATTTATAGAAATCCCCATTGAGAAGTGAACGCATGAATGCTCACAACTGTGATGTTGATTCTATGATTTTATGGTGCAAATATACGCAAAAAAATTTGGTTAATCGAGTAAAAAGGCTTATTTTTGCAGTGAAAAAATGGTCAATGCACTTTTTATGCACGATTGTTTCCTCTCGCAAGGGAGCTAAATGTTGTGCAATTGCCCGAGGCCTTATCAATGATGGCTATGACAGTTAGGATGTAGGCTTAGAAGTCGCAATTCTTTCAAAGAGTGTGTAACAACTCACTAACTGAGCCCAAGGTTGGGTGATAAAAGTACATTCCTATGAGCGGGAAAATTGACATTAGAGACAGAGAGATGAACTTAGAATTGGCGTTGGAAACGTAGGGGATCGACTGGCCTCCAGGCCGCGAACGGAAAATGTCTATTGCTAGTTACGAACAAGTCTATTGATTGTACATTACCGTAAGCCCTGTCAGGCCAGAACTCAGAGAACTGGATCACCAGTGGGGGCCAACTCCACTTAGTCAAATTGAGGAACAGCCCGCTTCGAAACAAGCCCGGAGGCACTTCTCCGGGCTTATTTTATGGCGATGATATAGAAGTGGTCTGATCCCTGCGGGGCTAATGCGAATTATTAAATAAGGCTCACCAGATAAAAAGTGGGGCGAGCTAGAGGTCGAAAGACCTCGCCAAGGCCAGCGGCCTTGAATTGCGCAAACCCCAGGGCGCACTGGCCGAAGGTCAGTGTGGCCTGGGGAGAGAGGGCTCAAGCAGACGGGCCTCGAATGAGGG
Source organism: uncultured Prevotellaceae bacterium (assembly GCA_947165485.1). GTDB lineage: Bacteria > Bacteroidota > Bacteroidia > Bacteroidales > Muribaculaceae > Sodaliphilus. The sequence continues at coordinate 69,281 of CAMVAP010000003.1, read as the reverse complement.
CCACTCTTGTCAGGCAAAAACACCGCTTGCTATTGTGCCGGTTTTATCGTATATTTGCCGTCTAAAACTGATTTATCATGAGTGCCGTCACAGCCATCTATCACATTGTCATCAACACCCACTGTCGTGAGATGACATTGCCTCTGGCATCGTCCAACCAGTTGTACCGGTATATCGCCCGCGTGGTGCAGAATTCCCAATCGACCCTTTTTGCCATCAACGGCATTGAGAATCACATCCACCTGTTGATCAACCTGCATCCGTCAGTGCGTTTGTCCGACCTGGTGCGTGACATCAAGCTGTCAACCAGCCAGTGGATCAAGCAGAATCGAGACTTATTCCCGCAATTTGCGGGATGGGGAAAGGAGTACGGAGCCTTCACCTACGCTTTGCGCGACAAAGAAATGGTAGCAAATTACATTAAGAACCAGCGTACGCATCATCAACGGGAATCTTTTGAAGATGAATACCGCAAACACCTGCTCAATGCTGGAATAGAATGGAATGACTACCGCCTGACGTGATTGGCCCTCTACGAGGCCCGTTCGGGTGGTAGCCTCGTTCCCCACGCCACACGAGGCCTACGGCCTGTGCGCCGTGGGGTTACCTCAATTCAAGGCCGCTGGCCTTGCTGTGGTCTTCGACCACACTGCCCCCACCTTTTATCGGGTGAACCTTAAATAACTTTTATTGGTGTTCGGGGATAGTCCCGTTAGGGACGACCAGGGCATAGGCAGGGGTGTAACGAGGCGAAGCCGAGTGCAACCCCTGCGATTGTCAAGGCACTCGCCCAAGCCCCATCGGGGCGGCAGTATGTTGATGATGATGAGACTGCCGCCCCGATGGGGCTAACTGGTAATTGGGATGCATTGACAGGGGTTTCGCTTCGCTCAACACCCTGCCTATGACCTGGACAGCCCTAACGGGCTTCAGTTTCGCTCAACGACCTGCCTATGAACTGGACAGCCATAACGGGCTTCAGAGTAAGCCCCTTCACGAGAAACCGCCAGAAAGACATTGATATTGAGGCGCTTATGAAACCCGGGCGATTTTTCCCCAGGACACCAATAAAAACTTTACTGTTTTAACTTGTCAAATTCCAAGCCACTTGAAGCCTGGGTGTGAGCTTGTTGTTTATAGAGGCCTAGCCACTGATAGGTTTTTCCTCCAATCCAACGTGCGCGCTGATAATTCTTGATCAATCTGATGCCAGTAGCCTGCACTGCTTCCTCGTGGATGACCATGGGCGCCTCCTTCAATACATTGCCCTTTTCATCACGAGTGACCACAGGTCGCAGAATTGAGCCCTGGGGTCTCACGGCTTGCAGCTCAAACTGCTGTCCATCATAGATATAGCACGGCATTTTACCGCGGCGCAGGATGATTTCCCTGCCGCCCATAAAGAATGGAGAACCCTGTGTGTCGCTGGTGGCGAGGCGTTGAGGGATAAACGGAATCCAGTTGAATGGCACTGACGATTGCAGGCTGTAGCTGAACTTGGCTCGTGGTGCGGTATTGTCGGGAGATTTTTCGACCTGTGGGGCACTGCCTTGACTCAGGACAACCGTGTCGGGCTCATGGGCGGGTTCGCCCGCCTTATTACGCTCATCGACAATCGTTTGCAGCTGTGTGGCATATAGGTTGGCATCGAGCGTGCCCCCGCAACCGTCGGGCACAACGTTCTCGACCCCCCACACCATGTTGGCCATCTCATCACGCAGGATTTTGATTTCCTCGATGGGTTTACCCTCGATGGTGGCAGCCAGTTGTTGTGCAAAGTAGAGTCCATTGAGTGCTGTGCGCTTGGTTTGCCCAACAGTTGAATTGACAAACACTTGCCACTGCTCTTGATATTCACCCAGAGTCTCCTTATTGCCGGCACGGCAATCGCCCATGATGGTGTGACGCTCACCGAAAGTGTCAACCACGTCAATCTCATCGATGGTGATGTACTTGCCTATCTCGGTTTTCAGGGGGAAGAGCATCCAGTCGTTGGAGTACATGGTGGCAAATCTCATGACAACGGAATTGGCCTCGGAAGGTTCTTCAACGCTGTTGCCCATGAACACCTTGCGGTCCTCCATCTGCCACAGGCGCTTGTTGGGCGCCGAGGCAAAGGAAGCCGGTGTAGGGAAGGATAATACCTCTTGTGACAGGGTCTTGGGCGCTGCCACATCGTTGCCCGACAGCTTGGGGTCGTAGTCGAACGTGTGCCACGAGAGGCGGCCCCCCTGGTAACGGTCACTCACAAAGGGCATACCAGCCACACTGGTCGTTGCCGTATAGGACAGGTCGGCACCTTGCCAATGCTGACTGGTTGATGATGCCGGCTTATACTTTTTCTGGAACCAGGACTTGAACTTTTCCTCGATGGTGGCCAGTTTCCTGTTGCCAATCGAGTGTCCCTGCAACATGGCATTGTACAGAGCCTCACCGTCAAATATCTTACCCCGATAGGCCCTTGCATAGTTTTGCAGATGCCTGTTCAACTGGGTTTCCTGCTGGGTCGTGACAGCATCGGGCAATACCAATGAGTCATCGAGAGCGTTCCAGTTGATAGGAAAGGCCTTGATGAGTTGGGGAAGGAGTAACCTGGTGCTCTCTCCACTATCGCGCAGCAAGTCCAGGAAATAAACCGCCGACTCGATCTTGGCGAGGAAATCGACACGTGGATTGATCTGCTCAGTCACCGGCTCGATGGGGTCGCTAGAACAGTTGTTGTATCTCACGGCACACCTCACCGACATGGCCGTTCCCGTGTTATTACCACGAAATTCACCCATCTGCCACTGCCGTGCCAGCATCCACAACGGGTCGTGTACCCGCAGTCTCATGGCCTCGGTGGGGTCAGTGTCACGGGTACGTCCCTCGATGCGGGTTTTGAATTCCAGAGCCAGCTTATTGCCATCCCGAACAAGCATCTCAAGATTTCCCTCACCATATACCCCCGTTACATCCTTCAGGTAATTGTTGGGTGTTTTTATAAATTGTTCTTTCATATTATGTTTTTATAGTTGTCAATTGTCAGTTGGCATCAGCAAACGTCTATCTCCTAAAGCCTACAACCGTGGATCCTTATATTCCAGCAGCGGGAGTAATCCGCCGGTCCAACCATCCTTGCTGATCAGGTCGGGGCTCACCGTGCGACACTTCACCATGTGGATGGCACTCTTGAGCGAGTTGATCATCATTTTCTCGTTCCAGTGCTTGTTGTTATCCTTGGTGGCGATGGCTAGCAGGAGGGTCTGGGGAGCCTCGGCATCGGGCTGATCATAGCCAAATGCCACTGCGGCAGTCTGTTCCCTGTAAGGAATACGTTCTACCCAGTGATCGATTACCATGCCCGCAAGCTGTGGTTGGGGCTGGGTTGCGGCATTGACAAAGTGCTCGGGATCCATCACGATGAATGTGAACGCATCCCTCACGTCATCCTCACTCTCGACGACTGTGCCCAGCCACTGATTGACAGCGGTATTATCCTCGACCGAGGCCAACTGCATGGGAACAATCCTTGCCACGTCGATGCCATCGCACTTCTGGTACAGCCTTACCTGGTGTAGATGCATCATCGGCTGCTCGACAAGTGCCAGATCGCCAATCATTTCCTCGATCTCCATGTTGGTGACATTCTTGAATCTCTTGCCACAAGCCTGGTCGGCCAGGTCGGCGATGGGCACATTGCCATCGGGGACGAACGAGGGCACGACCAGATACCCCGTGACGAGCAACGCCTTGAGCGCTTCGATGTGGGTGGTATATTTGCGCTCGGAATCATCGTCCAGCAATCCCTGGGCTTGTGCGAGTTTGGCCTTGAGGTTGTCATGGAGGGTCATCATCGAGTTGAACAGGGCGTGCTGGGCCTGGACCGTGTTCTTCCACTCCACTACCCCATCGATAGCATTCCTGTTACCCATGAGGATATCGGGCGAGACTTGATCCAGGGCCATGACATTACCGATGCGGTAACAATCGATGAGAATCCTCACGGCCTCGATCACCATTTCATCGGGCAAGGCGGCAAGGTCATAGTCGGCCTGGTCGGGATTCTGTATCGCCAACTGCCTCTCCCTCAACTGCTCGATATTGACCAGCAGTCGTGAGATGTAGCCCACGGCATGATGATACTCGTTGCTCATGTCGCTATAGACGGTCTGCGACGGCAGGCCCGTTTTCTTGACCAGATCATCGCTGGTGAGGGGATGGGCTGCCGCCAGCACATTGCGCAACTCATCGATGGCCATCGAGCACTCAGCAAAGGTGTGTTTCTTGCTATCGGCAACCATCAAATCACCGTCGCTGTCACATCTGAGGTACACACCCGTCTTGATCCAGCTGAGCACCTCGACAAAGTGGGTAAACGAGGCCTTGTCGGCTGAGAGGTACACAGCCTCGGCAGCGGTGATGCCCAGCGAGCCCAGTGAAAGCGGTTGCTTTACCCGTCCCTGCACGGGCATGTAGATTTCGTCGGGATAGTGCATCATGCGCCGCAGCCATGCCTCCACCTTGGGCTCGATCGAGGCCAGCAGGCTATCGGGCTGGTCACTGACGGCATCGACAGGCAGCATGGCCAGCATGTATCCGTCAATCTGGGCGCTGGTGATGGGAATCTCGGCCACCTGGGGCTTGGGGATGTTCTGCAGCTGCTCCAGCGCGCGGCTGATGGCCGCCGAAGCCTCGGTATTGCCCTGTGTGAGCTGATAAACGCTCTCGGAGAGCACCAGGTCGGTGAGTGCATCCTTCTCGTCGTCAATCCGGTCGATGATGGAGATCAGGGCATCGACCTTGGCATTCTGGTTGATGTCGCCGTTGAACAGCCTCAACTCCTGGCCCATGAGCCATGCCCGCACAGCGGCTTTCCCCTTATCCTTGTGGGTCGCATACTCGTCGAGCAGGCTTGCTCCATTGAGCACGGTGATGGTGGCAGGCGAGCCGCTGTCACTGCGATTGTCACCCGTCACGAGGGGGTAACGCTGGCGCAGGGGGTAGATGCAGCTGTCCAGTTCCAGCTTGTCCGTGGTGGTTTTCCAGGCCTCGTGAATGAGTCGTTCCATATCGGCACCCAGGATGCATCCCAGCGACAATCCATTCTGTATTCCCTCGATGATGCGGATGGCAGTGCGCACCCGCTGTGACGACAGGTTAACGCCCATGTCGTAGTTATGGGCCTTGCCGTTCTTGAGGCTATTGTTGTAGGCGCTGCGCAGGATGGCTCCCGTTATCGCATGATTGATCGACGGGGCAATGATGTACTCGTCGGTGCAGCCCAGCTTGAAGTCATCCTCCTCCCTGAGGTTGAACAGCCATCCAAAGCAGCCCAGCGCCAGGCGGTGTGTGCCCCTTTCCATCCTCATGCGCAGCTTGCCGGCCACGATACCCATCAGCCATGCGTCCAGCCGATAGTTGAAAATGTCAAAGAACTCGATGACGTGGCTCCTGATGAGTTCGGGTGACTCGCTCAACTTGAGTCCCGTGCTGGCCTCATTGCTCTTCCTGATGCTTGCCGTGATATAGCCGACGATATTGTCAAGGTCGAGTGCGTCGTGCACCGCCAGGCAGGCATCGTCCTGCTGGGTTTCCTCGTTGGGCACCTTGACGGGCACGTAGTCATAGTCGGGGATGATGCTCTTGATTTTCTCCTTGTCGCCAGCGGCGATGATGCCCAGGTTGCTGGCCATCTGGGTGAGCTCCTCGATTTGGTTCTGATACAATTCCCCTCTCCAGTACTCAGCGTCGATCACGCCGCCCTTGACCATCTTGCGCTTGTAGAACGAGGTGCTGCGCGGTGTATTGCCAAGGATGTGCAGGTAGTCCTGGGTCGTGACCGTCGCGCCACCGCCCTGCGAGTCCTTGCCATAGCAGGTGACGATGTTCTGCTCCAGGATGCTGTTCCAGTGGGTCGTGAGCACCAGGAGGATTTTCTTGACGATAGCCAGCGGGTTGCTCGACTTCACCGCCAGGTTCCTCAAGTCACATGCCGGCAGGATGCCATAGGGCTGGTCGCCGATGCGCAGCATGGGGAACGGCCCGCGCGGCAGCACGTCGTTGCACAGGTAGTCATAGAGCAACGGGCTGCCCTTGATCGCCGTGAGCAATGGGTTGACCAGGGGTCCCAGGGCGGGGTCGGTCATGTACTCGATCATCAACCGGTTGACACGGCGTTGCAGCTCGACCTCGGCAGCGGCTGGAGCGCTGGGGTCATCGAGGTTGCCCAGGACGCTCTCCTTGAGTCCCAGGAGGCGGTCCAGGATGTCGAGGTCATTGCCTTTCTCGGGCTTGTGGGGGTTGACACAGTTGTGTGCCTGATGCTTGAATCGTTCACGCTGCTTGCTTTCAGAGCTGTCAAAGGCCCACTTGGCGTCCTCGTCCGTGATGATGTTGGATGCGGCGTCAAACGGGATGATGTCCATCGCCTTGCCGCTATACAGGTGAGCCGTCAACAGCTCCTCGATCATCTTGTCGCACTCGCTGGCGCCAGCCTCGTTAATGCCATAGACAAAAATCTCATTGAACTCAAACTTGCGCACGCTCTGTTTCAAGCCCGTCTTCATGGCATCGAGGGGCACGGTGATGGCCATGCCCAGGCGCTCGGCCTCGTCATAGTCGGTCATCCAGCTCACCCCGCCATTGAGGTAGAGCTGGTTCTTGCCCGGTGTGGCATGTTTCTCCCGGGTTGCGCTATCGAGGTGGTTGAGGTCAATACCCACCTGCAACTGCCGTGGCAGGCGATGGCCATACTGGACGATCGTGCGGCTGGCCTTGACCCGCGTCTTGACGGCGGCGTGCACCACAAATCGGTCGGGCAGCAGATTGGTGACAGGAACCGAGAACAGCTGCTCGCCGTTATCGACATAGGTCGTCGGGAAGGAATTGACAAAGTTGTCGTCGATTTCCCGGATGAAATCCTCGATCGGGAGCCTGTTGTCACGGAATTCCCGGGCCTTGCGGCACATCGTCTTGTAGTGGGCCGCGGGGTAGGTGCGCTTGAGGATCAGGGCCGCACGGTAGGGCGGATAGATGTCGCACATGGCAAGCCATAGCGAGTGGCGATACCCCTCGTCCCCGTTGTAGATGTACTTGAGCCAGAAGTCCTTGCCGGCCAGGTACTCCTGGCGGCTGATCTGCCGCGCTGTCTGCAACAGGGCCACCACATCGGGGTAAATCCTCAGGCACAAGCACTTGCAGGACTTGGTCTTCTTGATGCCGCCCTCGCTCGTGACCAGGCACTCACCGATGGGCGCACACCCCTGGATGACGAGCTCGGGGCGACGGTTGTATTTCATCTTGCTCACGCAGGCGACCAACTGGCGGACAAACTCCCGTTGCTCCTCATGGGTGAAATAGGTGGCCCGCGAGATCTCTTCCAAGCGTGAGAGGCACCGGTAGGCGCCCTTGACGGCCTTGCGGTGCTGGGCGGGATGACGGGCGATGCGGGCCTGGATGAGCAACAATTGGGCATTCATCAGCTTGGAGACGAGCAGGGTGTAGCGCTGCGGGGTCATTCTCTTGCCCTGGGGACCATGCGGCACCACCTTGGCAGCCAGCGTGTTGCCGAGGTTTGCCATATCCTGGTCGATAAACGACCTCAGGTTGCCGTGCAGCCTGCGAGCCGTGTCCACCAGATGTTGACGACTCCACTGCTTGAATCTCCTGCTTGTTGAATCATCGCTATCATCGCTCTGTTTCTTATCAACGGGATGGCCGTCAGCCGTTCGGGAAAACTCCAGCGGATAGGCCCTTGTCAACACGGTATAATCCTTGACATGCGGATCATCCAGGACGGCCACGATGCGAGCGGTGAGCCGGGTATATTTGGCATATTGGCTCTTGGTCATCATGCCAGGCTGTATGGCGCTGGCCAGTTCAACAATTTTGCGCTTATTGCGCACGACTTCAAACCAACTGTTGATTTCCTGATACCGCTTGTCGGCCAACTTGAAGCGGGCCGTTTGGGAATATTTCTCGGGGTTTCCCTCACGTCGATGGCCGCTGAAGAGCGGTCGCCTGGCCGTGTTTTCCAGCATACGGGTGATGCGCTCCAGCTGGCGCAGGAACGTCGTTGCCGCCTTGTCACACCGCGTCGTCAAGCGGGTGATGTCGTCCAGCGCCCACAGCAGGGGCCCAAAGGCGTCCTGCAATTCCACACAGTGGAGCGTGTGATAAATGCCCTGGGCGAGATCCTTGAGGTAAGACTTGTCCTCGGCATAGAGCAGGTCCAGTTTTTCAAAGGCCGCAATGACATCCCCGATCTCAAGTTTCAAGTTTCTCGTGGCCTCTTCATTCCTGGACTTGCTACCGCCCATGCTCACCAGCTGGTAGTAGTGCTGGAGCAGGTTGTGCAACAGCTTGAACGCCTCCAATGCCCGCTCAGGTTCATCGGTCACGTCCACTTCCCTGGTCATGATCTTGGTTTCCAGCCGCAGGGGCAACATCAGCATCGAGGTGTTGACCCCCTTGGCGGCAAAGTTTCTACTGGTCTGATCCCGTAATATATCTTGATATTTCTTCATAAGTTTCTGTTTTTAGTTTCTAGTTTCTAGTCCCTAGTTTCTAGTTTCTAGTCCCTAGTTTCTAGTTTCTAGTTTCTAGTTTCTAGTTTCTAGTTGGCATCCGCAAACACCTAAAGCCTAACACCTAACACCTAAAGCCTAACACCTAATGCCTAAAGCCTAACACCTAAAGCCTAATCACACCGCCCGCATGATGTAACACTGCGGATTGACAATACCCCATGGGTTGTTCAGCCCCTCGGCTTGCTCCGAGAATTGCAGGGATAGCGGTTTCTGCTGGAAAATCAGCATGTAGTTCTTGAGGTCCTCCTTTTTGATGCCGTTGAACCCCACGAGGTAGGTGTCGGGCGTGAGCCATGAGGCCATGTCCTTCTTGATGATCTGTTCGCCAGTACCTTTTTTGCCCGGTGCGCCCAGCCTCTGCAAGAAGATGTCGGTATCGGGGAAGGTCTGCATGAGTTCACCCTTGATGGCCAACACCAGCATCGTGCCCTTGCCGGCCTTGTGATTCTGCCCGAGCCTGCCCTTCCACTTGTCGATATCCTCGATGTCGTAGTAGCGGGTCTTCAACTCCTCCTTGCCGGGCAACTCCGCCTGGTCCCAGAACTTGCGGAAGTAGGAGCCGCGCTGGTCGGTGGGATATTCCCGCCACATGAGTTCGCGGCCCATCTCGGTGTTCATGCCCAGCAGGAACGCTTCCTCAAAGGCCTGATTGCTGTAGAAGCAGGAGATCGAGTTCCGGGCCAGGTTGCCTGATGCGGGAAGCACATAGTCGATCGACAACTCCCGCAGGTAGAAATAAGTGGGATCCAGGTAGTCGGGGTGAATCATGACCGGATACTTGTCATGAAGCCTGTCCTCCAGCTGGTTGTACTCGGTGACGCCATACCGTTCGGCCAGTTCCTTGATTCTGTCCCTGGCCAGCTGACCGGGATCCACGACATCGATCACAGCGGCCTGGGTCGACGGAGCCGGCGCTGGCTGCGGCTTGATATTGAGCTCGCTCTGGATGATGGCGTTCTGTTTTTTCACCTCTTCATGGATCTGCGTCAGTTCCTTGTTGTCGGCAAAGCTCATGTCCTGGTCCTTTTCCAGTTGCTCTTGCAGGGCCTTGAACAGCACTTGGGGTGAAATGATGACACATCGCGGATCATTCTCATACAACGAGATGTTGACATCGGTGGGTTGCAGCATCAATGATTCCAGCGCCCGCAAGTTATCCAGCACTTCATTGAGCACCTTGCGGTAGATAGTGATATCGAGATCCCACTGCACGCATTTACCCTTGGCATCGCACTGGTAGAAGAAAAACTGATCTGATATGCCACCGTGGCTCCACTTGAGCCACTTGTACTTGAACTCACGGGTATCCTTGATCGACGTCTGGCAATTATCATTATAAATCTTGCGCTGGAAGTGGGGCTCGGTTTCCTTGAGCTCATATTTTTTACCCTTCTTGGGGTTCTCAAGTGTCAAGTACAAGTTGCGGTCCTTCATCCATTCCAGGTTGGCCGCCAGCTGCTTGTAGATGGTGGAATGCTGGGGTGCACAGGCTTGAAGCACAATCGCGGCATAGGAGTTCTTGTCATCACCCAGCGAGTACTTGCCGCCGTTGCACTCCACGGGACACAGCACCTCGTCTATGCGCAGGTAATAAGCCGGTGACAACGTGTCGAGGCAAGACTTGGGGACAATAAAGAAGTAGGATGGCGACTTGTCGCTCTCCCGGGCCAAATACTCGACCGCCAGCGGGCGCAGGCCCACCTTCACGCCGCCCACCACGAGCCCCGAGAAGCAGCTGTCGGGGACGATGCAGGTGTGGCCGTAGGGGTTGTTGACGTGGATGGGATAAGGGCGCATCTGTGCCTGGGTCGCATGATTCTTGTTGGTCCCGATGGCCGTGAAGCCCGTGATGCGCATCTCGTTGAAGGTCTCGTAGCGGTCGGCCAGTCCCTTGAGGGCGTTGTAAGCTCTGGTCATGTCCAGCTCGTTAGAATCGTCACTCAGGATAGCGCGGATGTTTTCCCAGTCCTCGCTCATCATCAGCGACCGTGGGGTCGCTTCCAGCTTCTCCTCCGCACCGTCTCGCGGCAGGAGACGGGCCTTGCCATCAACCATCGCGGTGCGGAACAAGCCCCGCAGGAAATCGACATCGGCCATACCGTCCTCGCCCCATGCCTGATCGTTGATGAACAATCCCGAGAGGTAGTCATGCTTGTTGTCAGCATCGATGACCCCCTTCCACATGTCGGGGTCATAGAGCCGAGCCAAATAATCCTTCGATATTCCCGCATAGACCTCGCCGCTGTCCTTTTCCTTCATTCCGTTATACTGTTCGAGCAGGGTGTCGGGGGCCACATTATTGTAATAAATGCCCGAAGTCTGGAGCATGCGCAGTGCCGCGTCGCTGATCAGTCCCTCGTTCTGCTTGTTGAGCACCGCCTTGTTGATTGACGAGCGGGCATTCATCCCCATGGCACGATTGTTGACCTGATTCATCTGGTAATACTCACGCAGCAACTGGTTGAGGGCATTCACTACCTCGACCTTTTTCCACGCCCGGTTCACAAATTCCTCTTGATTGTCCATGACCACTGTTCCACCCATGCCAGCGACGATGCGGTTGTGGAGCTTGAGGTTCACCTCGCCCACCAGTGTAGCATCGCGGCCTTTTTCAAGGTCGGTCCGCGTGGTCATGAGGTGCCGAGCGCCATACACTGGGGGCACCACCCAGGGGTCCTGCTCCTGGTTCACGTCCTCCAGTTCATTCTCGTCGAGCACGGGGCTTAGCGAGAGGTGCTTCAACAACTCGTTGCGGTAGTTCTGCCCCTCGTCGTCGATATGGCTATAGGGATTGTCATTCATCACCAGGGCAGCAGGGACATCAATCTTCTTCTCCTGGTCAAAGCTCACGGTCTTGAGCCCGCTGTGGCTGATATCCACTGTCAAGTTGGCCTCCATTTTCTTGTAATCCTCGGCTGGTGTGAAATTCAGCTTGTCAGCCAGAACCTTGAACGTGCCGTCGTGGGTTGCGGTCATGCATTTCCACTTGTAGTAGATGGGTAATTCCAGATCTATGCCAGGCTGTGGAGCCACCAGGGCATCCATGTTCACCCCATCCAGGCTCATGCCCAGCGCCGATAGCCGTCCTTGCTCATAGGTGGGGATGAGCAACAGGATATATTGCGTTGCCGGTTCCAGCTTGCTCATGCACAGCACGCGCGAGATGCCGCAATCGGGATTCTCGTCAAGCAACTGATTGACGGTCTCCTCGTCCAGATTGCCGTTGAAGTTGTCATCGACATCGATCTGTACATGAGCGCTCCTGGCGTGCTGATCGGTTGCACAGAACACCTCATTTATTCTCTCCTGGGTGAGGTTGATGCGAGCTATCTTCACTCCGCCCTTGAACGAAATCACACACTCATCCACCTTGACGGCAACCAGCCTCATCCAGGGCAGGAAACTGCTACTGCCTGGTGCGAAGGGCGTGTACCGCCAGGGCAGGTCTTCTTCATAGAATTCCATATAGGGGCGGTAACTGGCATTGAGACGCACGTCGCCCGACTGGGCGGGTGAAACCCGGCAGATGGCTCGGGAGTTCACGCCCTTGACATCGGCAGGGCCAAGCAGCTCAATCCGCTGTCCGGGCAAAACCAGGTCGTGGGTTCTACCCGTGCCCGCATCCTTGACCTGAAATTTAAGGTTCATGTCGATGTGCGCCCGTGAAGTTCCAGGGCTTACAGCGTCTTCACTGGTCACATTGTTAATGAGACCCTTGCGCAGATAATTCAATATATATACTTTATTACCCATTTCAGTTTCTAGTTTTTTAGTTTCTAGTTTCTAGTCCCTAGTTTCTAGTTGGCATCCGCAAACACCTAAAGCCTAACACCTAAAACCTAACACCTAAAGCATCCAGAATAGTCACATAACGCTCAATCGCCTCCTTGTCATTCTTCTGGTAAGCGACACGTTTGCCGGTAGAAGAAGTAGGCATCACATCGGTAGAAGCCCGCTGGCTGGTATTGCCATTGCGAACAAAACACTCATAGGCTCCCAGGTCACATTCCGTCGCATGGCCCATAGTTCGCTCGCTGCTATTGCACATGGCAAAACCGCAAGGGTACTTGACATAGGACGGTGACTTGAGTTTCTCGTCATTGTCCATCATGAGATACAGAGCGGGAGCAAAGTCGGCATCGATGGTCTGGCCGATGGCGTTCCGCAACTTTGCGGCATCGTCACGCTCATCATGATTTTCCGACATATTGATAATCTGATAAGGCTTGTTGTTCATCTCCACCTGATCAAGGACGACCTCGGAGTAGTCGGTGGGGACAGCATTGTTGCACAGCTGCATGTCCAATTCCATGGGCACGGCACTCTGGCTGAATGAGAGTTCACCATTGGGCGACAGGACAAGCGGTTTCTGCTTGCTCTCATCGCTGGTCCCTTGCTGGTCATTATCCATCAGCATGACATCCCGATCGTTACGGCTGTTCCCATCAACGACCCAGTTGTTGTGATCCTGGATCTGCTCCTCCAGCAGCTTGAGCACCTGGATCTGCTTGCTGGGCAATGCTTCCTTCTTGTCACCCCAGCTCACGTCGAATGAGACATCTACCGGCAGGAACGAGAAAGTGAAAGACGCGCTGCCCCGGGCGTGCCAGGGACGTGGGCCCGAAAGCGACAAAGCCAGGTCCACCGACAGGATGCGCGCCTTGCCTATCATCACCGCCATGCCCGCCTCGATGTCAAACATGAACATGAAGGGGTCGAACTGGAAAAGCGCGTCAAAGCCCGCATAGCCCGTGATTCCGAACTGGTCCCACCCCACCTTGATGTCTAGATGGGCACCGATCTGGAACGTGTTGGACGTGATCGCCAGGTAGGTTTCCATGCCCACCTTCAAGACGCTGTAGTCGAGCTTCATCGACAATCGCCGCAGGTCGGAGACGTGCATGGCGGCCTCGGGCCTGTAAGCCGGGTGGAAACCGCCCACCGACATCAGGAAGCCCCTGGACGGCCCGCCCCACAAGAGACGGAATGCCATGTCGCCCTCCAGCCGCAGGCCCACGATCTGGGAGTCGTAGAGCGACGCGTCGAACTGCAAGCCCCTCTTGAAGTCTATCTCGCCCGAGAAGGCCACGTGGATGCTGATGACATCGGTGCCCTGGATGCCCACGGCCACCGCGCCCACAATGATGATCGAGGCGGGGTCAGGCACCTGGAACATGAGGCCGAAGCTGCACCTCACCACGGGCTCATAGCTGATCTGCCCCAGCAGCCCCACAAAGAACTGGTCGCGCCGGGCAGGAAATATCTTGTCGGCGGCCTTGCGCATGTCGTCGATGTGGTTCATCACATCCTCGACAAAGAACACGCTCTCCAGCGTGCCGCTGTGCACCGACTCGCGGATGGCGTCATAGTCCAGCATCCTGTTCAGTCCCAGCATACCTCCCACGGCGGTCAGCGAGAAGCCCAGGCCGAGCGGGATGCCAGGGTTGAAGCGGGTCGATAGCATGGCCACCATCGAGAAATGGCCGCCCAGGGTCATCATGAGCAGGGCCGAGACGCCAAACTTCTCCAGCACATTGAGTTCCATGGCGCCAAAGAGCTCTTTCTTGACATCATCATACCCGATGAGGGCGGCACCCTTGACCACCGGGCAATCGATGGCGATGCCGATGCCCTCGGGGAACTTGAAATTGAAGTCCAGATCCAGGTCGCCCAGGCCATAACTCCCGTCGGGACCCTTGCGGGCCATATTGAACGTCAAGCCCACCCCCAGGTTCTCGATGGTCATGACCACACTGTCGCCCAGCTCCACCGAGAACGATGGCGCTGCCTGGATCTGCAACGCGCCGGGGTTCCCCTTGACACAGCCCAGGTCAACACCCAGGTTGCTGAACTTCACGGGGCCCAGCCGCATGTTGTCACAATCGATATCGATGTGGAAAGCGTAGCCGCCATCGATGTGGAAACCCTTGCGGTAGTCCCATGCCACAGGCAAGTCAAACTTGGCCGAAACATCATCCTTCAACAAGGTTGAGAAGAAGTCATTGTTGCGCAGCTTGAGCAACAGTTCAAAATCCTTGACGGCAAGCATCACGCCAGCGGTGAACCCCTCGACAGGCGTGCCCACCTCGGCGCCAAGGAATGCGGCAACGTCGGTGCCACCGCCCTCCTTGTCGTCAAACTGGAACTTGGGATAGTTGTGGTTGTAAAGCACATAGGCACCTATCGGGTAATTACCCATTTTCACATCCAGATATTGGGACTCGATCATGACCAGTGACCCGGAGCCATGATTGCGGCTAAATTCCCCGTAGAGCAAGCCACCCAGGCTCCTGGTGGAGCCAAAGGCGTGGAAGCGGCTGGTGATGCCCTTCTCGGAGTCCTTCTTGGACACGCAGAATCCCACACTGAGGTCCCGTGTCTCCTGGGACAGTTTCTCGACACCGATCTGCCCGTCGGCATGGAGGGTCAAGTGATGGTTATCACCGATGTGGAAGGTGAGAATCACCTTGCCCTGCAACAACAGGGTGAAGAAGATGGCCGGCACAGCGTCCGCCATGGGATCTACCGCCTTGTCATTGTCACCGTCGCCGCCAGAGGGAGATTTGTCCCTGGAGGACGCCTCGTCATCCCCGGCCTTGTCGTCTTTCTTCTCGACAAAGCCGTCCTTGCTGTAAAGACCCGCCATGACAAAGAGCTGCAACTTGAGGGACGCGTCCCAATCCAGGGTTTCCCCTTTCCCTTGATCCTCGCTGGGCTTGAGGTCAAGCAGCGTGACGTTGCACATCATGTTGTCCAGGTCGTAGCTGCAAGTGACATCATCGAGCAGGTCGGTAAAGACATTGCTGGGCAACGAGGGCAACGAGGGCAGGACTTCGGCCACATGTTGCTTCACCTCAGCGGGTATGCCCCTGTAGAGCGCCTGGACGAGCAGGAGGATATCCTTGAGCCCCATGTCGCTCTGCACATAGTTGACGGTCGTCCCCAGTACATTCTGTACCCACGTGATGTAATAATACGGCACGATGATGTCGGGGGCGCCGATTTCGGTCTGGATATTGAGTGTGGCCCTCTTGAAGATGGTCTCGACCAGTTTCTCATCGTCCTGGATGGCCTGGATGAGAGCTGGCAGCTGGTTCAGGCGGGTCAAGCGGCCCTCGGGCAACGCCTGCTTGATCAGGTGATGGGTGCTGGCGGCTGCGGCAAGCGCCTCATTGACCTGGCGGGCCAGCTCCACCTGCGCCTCGTGCAGGCGCTTGAAGAAAGCGTTGTTGTCGAGCAGGGACTGGATGGCGCTCTGGGCCTCGTGCCTCAGATCGGTGATCGAGTCGATGAGGTCGTGCAATTTCCTCTTGATCACATGCTTGATAAAGAAAACGACCCTGCCCTTGATGGCCCGCAGCAAGGGGGTGATGTACTCATTCTTCAACCTGCGCCACAGCTCGCTGGCCAGGTCCTCCAGGCAGTCGAGGAAGTTGCCGGCTATTTTCTCAAGGGCCTCGCGGGCGCCCGTCTTGAGCGCTGCGACCGCGGCCACGGCCCTGTTCTGCAGCAGGTCCACCAGGTCATCGATCGTGGCAGGAATCTTCTGGGCCACGTGCAGGATCGCCACAGCGGTCGCCTTGATGTCGCTCACCAGTTGCAGCGCCTCGTCGGTGGCTTCATCGCGCTTAGCTGCCAGATCGGCGGCCAGTTTCTGCTCGGCAGCGGCAAGTTTGCCCACCAGGTTCTCAACATGGGTCCTGATCGTGTCGGGTATTTTTTTCAGCTCACCCACCGCCCCCATGACGGCAGTCCTCATGCGCTGCACTTCTTGCAGGATGCAGGCCGTGAGCCGTGTGATGATTCCCATCACACACTGCTTGAAGCTGGTGTAGTAATACTCGGGGTCGGGCAGCACCACATCGTCCACGGCAGTCTCGATGATGGTGATGTAGTCGGTGATATTCAGGTTCACCGCCAACTGGTCCCTTACCGACGACGCGTCGCTCACCAGTCGCATGGCTCCCTCCCTGGAAATGAGACCCGTGATGTTGCTCAGGTCGTTCTGGAACTCGGCCTGCAACTGGGTGACCACCGCGTCGAGCCTGTTTTTCCACACGGTGGGGCTGACAAGCGTCTGCACGCTGCTCACCAAGCCCCATGCCCAGGCCTGCAGATCAGGCACGACCACCTGCTGTACCATGCGGGAAATGTCGGGCAGCTGCAAGGCGGCCTTCCAGCTGGTGATGAAATCCATGTCGCAAATGGCAGTGAAATCCTTCTCGCTCAGCCCCAGCGAGACGGTATTGACCCTCGCGGCACGGATGCGTGCATAATCGGATTTCAAGGCCGCCACACATGCCACCAGCTCGTCACGCTCCTGGCCAAAGTTGATGACGCTGCTCAAGTCTAGGTCGGCCACCTCCTTGAGGGTCTTGTTCACACACTCGGCCATGGGCTGGGCAATAGCGGTCTTGACCACCCGCGGGAGGTTGAGCTTAGGCATCCGTGGCATATCCTGTTTCAACTCGTCCCACAGGGCACGGGCCTCGTTGACATATTGTCCCGCGGTGTCCTGCACGTCATGGGCCATGCCACTGACGGCATCCTGGGCTTCACTGGTCGCAAGGCTCACCTGCTGCTCAATATCATCCTTGAATGCCTGTGCCTTGCGGGAGATGTTGTTGATGTTCTCCCTGGCCTGCTCGACGATGCCGTTCACCTCCTGCCGAACCACGTCGCTGGCGTCTTGCAGGGAATCCTCGACGGCCTCTTCCACCCGCTGGAGCTGGTCCTTGATGGCATCAAATTCTGCTTGC
The DNA here is from genome assembly GCA_947165485.1 of uncultured Prevotellaceae bacterium. GTDB lineage: Bacteria > Bacteroidota > Bacteroidia > Bacteroidales > Muribaculaceae > Sodaliphilus. The sequence continues at coordinate 51,952 of CAMVAP010000003.1, read as the reverse complement.
AGGTCCTGGGCGATGAGCCTTGTTCCCTCCTTGACCTGCTCAAGGACTTCCTTCATCTCGCCCTTGAGCGCCGTGGCCAGTTCCTTGAGCATGGTGATCACGTTGCGGATGGTGGTGACTACGGGCTGGAACCAGTTCCACAGGTCGTTGATGGCCTGCTGTATTTTCTTCTTGACCTCGCCAGCGGCATCCAGCATCATGTCCTTCAACTCGGCCACCTTCTTGAGAATATGCTGTTGCAGCTTACGCAAGAGGTCCTCCAGCATTTTCTTGAGCGAGGAGAAGTCGGGAATGTTGGGGTTGATGTTGTGGAGGATGCCCATGATGCGTGTCATGAGGCTCTCGACATCGGCTATGCTATCGATGGGATACAAAGCCTGGAAGTGCTGGACGGGTCGGGTGAAAAGGTCCTCAATTTTCTCCCAACTGACGACAGTTATCGTGACGGGGTAACGCCATTGCTTGATTTTATTGACCTCCTTGCTAAACCGTTCGGCGACCTGGTTGGCATTGTTCTTGAAGTTGGCCGCCTCCTTGATGGATCCCGCCACAGCGGCCTCGATTGTGGCAAGGCCCGAAGCGACATCGGTCGCCGCGTCCATCATGAAGTCATCCACCATCGCCAGCTGCAGGCCGATGGTTCCCGCAGCGGCCACACCCATGCCAGTGACATGGCGGGTAGTCATCATGGCCTCGTCCAGTGTGCCGACGATCGAAGAAGTGGCCTGGGCCACCAGTGGCGATGCCGTATCCACGGCTGCGCCAATCTTGCCTGCCACGTCATCGACCGCGCCCTGCACCTTGCCCACGGCCTCCTTCAATCCATCAGGCAACTGCAAGGTGATTCTCTTGGACTCGACGATACCCAGAAAATCGAGAATACTATAGGTGATACTCAATCCGTTGGCAATCTTGACATAGGTAGCGTTATATTCCCTGGCAAGCGTCTGTAGATCATTTCTCGCCTGAGCCTCCATCTGCTCACCTAGCCTCTTGTAAAGGTCGGCGGCATCGGCCAGGGTCTCCCTCATCGTGTCCTGTATCAGGTCAAGACGGGCATCGACCACATCGAGGACATTTTCCTCAAGGACGTGGGCCAGATCGCGGGCATTGTCAACAAATTGCTGAACGCCACTCTCGATGGTGAGACGGGCAAACTCTATCTCGTCCTTGAACACGACGCGGGCGTTCTTGAGCAGCGTCATGAGGACGTGGTCCAGCACCTTGCGGGCAAACTCCCGGGTGAACATCTCGTCCCTGATGCTCTGGACGATGTCGTGGGAGGACTGTTGCAGGTCGACAGCGACAGCCTGCCACTCGACGTCACTGACGAGTTTCACCAGCTCGACAACCTCTCGAATGAGTGGCAGCAGGTCCTCGCCCAGGCGTGCCACCTCATCGATCGAGATTTCTCCATCGTCGGCCATCGTGCTTCCCGACTTGACCACACCGGCAATCTTGTCGGTCACGCCGAGCAGCTTTTCCACCACATGGCGCACCTCATCCAGCTCTTGATAGTGGCTGATGTCGTAGCCCACCCGTGCAAAGACGGCATCGATGACAGGAACGAAGTTATCGACCGTTTTCTCTTTCTCAAAGGCGAGAGCGGCACTTCTTATTCCAATAAATTCCTGCCTCAGGTCGGCAATCAACGCCTCACGGGTCTTTTCCAGCAAGAGTCCCACCTTGGACAATATGGTGGTATTGTTCTCGGACATCATCATTTTTTGGGTTTTAAGATAGGTTTGAAATTTTCAGTTTCTAGTTGGCATCCGCAAATGCCTACAGCATGATTTTTCAGTTGAAATACCAGTTTTTTTAAAAAAACACTGATTCCGCTGATTAACGCTATCATCATGAAATTTGCATTTTGTAAAAAAAACAAACCGGAAACTGAAAATTTTATTGTTTATCGGGTTTTTACGCCACAAATATAAGCATTACTATTATTAATAGCAAAAAAATGTCGCATTATTATTTACAATAATAACACGACTATTGTTTTCGGTTGTTGGGTTTTAGTTGGTAGTTGTTAGTTGTTAGTTGTTAGTTGGCATCCGCAAGCGTCTAAAACGTAGAACATATCGGCTAGAAAAAGAGCCAATAGGCATTTTCCAGCACCTTGTTTTTCAGGGCGGGCTTTAATGACGGGTGGGCATCCAGCCATGACTGAACGATGTGGCGAGCCTCGGGGCTGCGGTGGCCACTCAACAAGCTCGACAGCCAGTACCCCGGGAAGAAGATGTCGCCGGTGCGCTGCACCTGCTCCAGGGCATCGAGGGCGGGTTGCAGGTAACGGTTGCTGTAAGGCTCCCGCGTGGGGTCATTGAGCAAGGCCATCATCGTGCGTGCCCATGGCTCGACGCGGCGGTTCTCGGCCTTGAGCAAGTCGTCAAACAACTGCTGCTGCACCTCCTCATCGGGATTGCAGGCGCGGGAAACGAAATCAAATTCCCGCTGTTCGTCCTCGCTCACGAGACGGCTGCGCTGGGTCGCCAGGATCTGCTGCCAGCGGTCGGGATTCATGATGGCCAGGTGATAGGCCATGCGGGTATAGTCACGGCCACTGAGCAGTGGAGAAGTGCGCCCGCTCCAGATGTCATATAGCCGTGCCACAACATCGGGCGAAACAGCCATCAGTGACAACTGCCGCAACAGGGACTGGCGCACCAGCTGGACGTCGTGGGTCATGGCCATGTCGAGCAACCGCTGCTCCACTTGGGGACGGCCCGCGTCATGGGTGCGGGTGCACAGGGTAGAAAGCTGCGTGCACAGGATGGATGCGATCTGCTCGTTGGTCTCGTGGGAGAGAAATTCCATCAGCGTGTTTAATAGGGAGGAGGCATCGATATTACCCAGGTGGTAGTTCTCATAGAGGTTTAGCACGGCGGCCTGGCGGTAGATGTCATCATCCAGGGTCTGCCACGCACGCTCCAGCAATTCAAGAGCCTGGCCATCCATAGCAAAGCGGCCATACCCCTCACCATCGCAATTCAAGACGGGAACAAGGCCGTCGGGCACATAGGCCATGACACGGCTACGGTCCATCGAGACGTGCTGGACACTCTCCATGCCCTGTGAAGGCTTGGCAGCGCCCAGGGCCACTTGTTGCTTCCACACGAGGCCGCGTCCCAGCGGATCCTGCTGGATGACTTCAAGGCTCCCTTCATCACTGGCAGCGCAGGAGATAACAGGCAGTCCACGCTGCTTGACCCACACGTCGCTAAACGAGCGCGCGCTGTGTTGCGGCTCAAACTTGTCCAGTTCGGCCATCAAGTCATCCCAGGTGGCATTGCCCCATGCATAGCGCCTGAGGTAACTGCGCAGTCCCATGCGCAGGGCCTCGGCCCCCTTCTCCTGCTCCAGTTTGCGCATCATGATGGGAGCCTTGTGGTAGATGATGTTGCCATAGAGCAAACCAGCCTGATTAAGGTTGTCCAGCGGTTGCTGAATGGGGTGACTGCCCAGCGAGCGGTCGGTATTCATCGCCAGGGGGTAATGCGTCTTGATGAAGGCCAGGTCATGGTTGATGGTGGGGAACTGCTCCCGCGAGATCTTATCGGCCATGAAATTGGCAAACACCTCCTTGGTCCACACGTCGTCAAACCACCGCATGGTGACCAAGTCGCCAAACCACATGTGTGCCGTCTCATGAGCGATCAGGTTGAGGCGGGTCATCTGCTCGTCGATCGAGGCATGAGGCCCCAGGAATATCTCGTGGTCGGTAAACTGGATGCAACCGGGATGCTCCATGCCGCCAAACTGATAGCCGGGCAGGATGACAAAGCCGTATTTCTCAAATGGATAATCCAAGCCCGTGTATCGCTCCATCCATTGCAACGACAGCGCCACTTGGTCAAACACAGTGGGCAGTTGAGCCACCTTATCGGGGTCGGTCTCACGATAGAGGGCAACGAGTTCCCGCCCGTCACGATAAGCAGGCTGCACCTGGAACTTGCCCGCCGTGAAGGAGAACAGATAGGTAGGAATGGGATGGCTCGTCTCATTGCTCAAGCTCACCCATCCATCGGGCAGGTCAAGCTCGACATTGAAACAAGCCTTCAAGTCGGGCTGGTCAAAACAGGGGAACACGCTGCGGGCATGGTCGGGGACAAACAGGGTGTAGAGGTAGTCCTCGTGACGGTTAAGGGCCTTATCACCACTCTCGCCACCCATCAAGATCTTGTTCTCGCCCACGTGCAGGAAACGCTTGGGGATAATAATGTGCTCATGGCGCAGGTCGGCATCCACCGCCTTGCCGTTGACCATGATAACGGCATCGAGCTGGCTGGCATCGCCCTGAAAATCGATTTGCAAATCTTCGTTCCCCAGCCAGTTGAAACGCAGGGTCTCAAAGAAAGTCACCGGCTGGCTCATGTCATCGGGCACCGAAAACGAGAGCTGATAGCTGACGTCACGGATGTTGTCGGCACGATACCGGGCCAATTGCAAAGACACACCGTCCTCGATAGTGACAGCACCAACGGGCAAATAGAGAAACGGCGACACGAGTAAGAATAATAAAAAAGAAAATTTAGCAAGAGGAAGGTTGGTCATCTGTATTTTTCAGTTGGCGGTTTTGGTTTTTAGTTTTTAGTTTTTAGTTTCTAGTCCCTAGTTGCTAGTCCCTAGTTGGCATCCGCCTAAAGCCTAAAACCTAAAGCCTAAAACCTAACTAGTTTCTGGTTTATAGTTGCACTTGTGAACGGGGAAATCAGCATTTTCTTAAAAACTGAAAACAATAAGTACAACAAATACAATTCATTGATTGTTAATCAGTTGTATTGTATTTATTGCACTTATTGTCTTCTTTCATGAGTTCAATGCGGTGGTTACTTCACCAGCACCTTTTCACCATTGTGGATATAGATGCCAGCGGGCAGGTTGTCGGCGCTGAACTTCTGGCCCATGAGGTTGTAATATACATTGTCCTGAGCCTGAGCAGCCTGAATCTCCTCGACGGCAGTCTTCTTGGTCTTGTAGGTGTAGTCAATCAAGGTGACGGGCAGATCCACATCGGTACCACAACCCAGCATAGCGGTTGCATCGGGGAAGTCCTCACCCTGAGCATACTCGATAAAGCTGTTGTAGTTGTCGGTATAGGTCATGGCCTGGTGACGGATGCCAGAGGTATAGAAGGGAGCGGCATCGGTGCCATAGGTGCAGTTGTCGTCATCCTCGGCATCAAACACGATGGTAACCAGCAGGTTCTTGCCAGCAGGCAATTCAAAAGGCTCTTTCAACTCAAAGGGCATCACCACGTCCTCGCCATAGAGATTTACCATGTCATAGACAAGATTGGCCTGTGCTACCTCGTTTTCAAAGTTAAAGAACTGCTTAACGCCCTCAACGATGGCAAACTCACTCTCGTCAATAGCTTGCATGTAAACCACGACATTGCGAGTAATCTCGTCAAAGGAGTCGTCGTTGCGGAACTTAAACGACAACTTGTTGATCTTCACCTCATAGCGACCCTGCATCTCCTCCAGTTCATTGGCAGTAAAGATCATCTGTGAGCCCGTGTGAGCCAGATAGAAATTGGTGGGAGCAACGCCAAAGAAGGATGCGTTGTAAATCTCGGTCGGGTTCTCAAAGTTACCCACCTGGATTGAACCGGTTTTCACTTCCTGAGCGGCCTGAGCACTCAAGGTCATTGCAGCGACAGCTGCGAGAATCATGTAGAATTTCTTCATTTCAATAAATTTTTAATGGTTAATGAATACTATTTGCATATAGCCAAAAGATTGGTTATGTGGATGCAAAATTAAGGAAGTTTTTAGTTTTTTCAAAATAAAAAACAAATTTTCTTTATTATCTATTTATTATCTAGCAGTTTTTGACTAAGTTTGCGAAATGAAATTTTAGTTGTTAGTTGTTAGTTCTTAGTTGTTAGTTGTTAGTTGTTAGTTGTTAGTTGTTAGGTGCATCCGCATTCTTACAACTGGGAACTGACGGTTGAGAAATGAGAACTGGGAACTGATGACTGAGAAATGAAAACTGACAATATGAATGAGCATAAAATACCGCACCCGCTTGTCGCCGCAATACCTGTGGTGGTGTTGATTGGCCTGTTGATGGTGATCATCACGCTGTTTGGCAGCGATGCGTTGAGTGGCGGCAGCCAGATTGCGCTACTGCTGGGACTGGCAGTGTGTGTGACCATCTCGATGACGTTTTATCACGTCAAGTGGCAGGTTTTTGAACAGCAGATGTGCAAGACCATCGGCAACATCTCGGTCACGCTGCTGATCCTGTTGACCGTGGGTATGCTCTCGGGGTCATGGATGATCAGCGGTGTGGTGCCCACACTCATCTACTATGGGGTACAGATCCTGTCGCCACGATTTTTCCTGGTGAGTGCCTGCGTGATTTGCGCCCTGGTGTCCCTGCTCTCGGGCAGCTCGTGGACAACCATCGCCACGATAGGCGTGGCGCTGTTGGGCATTGGACATGCGCTGGGCGTGAGCGAGGCATGGACTGCAGGAGCCATCATATCGGGGGCCTACTTTGGTGACAAGATGTCGCCATTGAGCGACACGACTATTCTGGCATCGTCGTCGGTGGGAGTGGATATCTTTGAACACATCCGTTATATGGTCATCACCACTACCCCATCGATGCTCATCACGCTGGTGATTTTCCTGTGTGCCGGTCTGGGAAACGCTGGTGGCGGCTCGTTGCATGTAGATCAATACACATCAGGACTTGCCTCGACATTCCATATCTCGGCATGGACGCTGCTAGTGCCCATCATCACGGGAGTGCTCATCGCCAAGAAAGTTCCGTCACTGATTGTGTTGTTTGCCTCGTCGATCATGGCAGGCATCACCGCCCTGATTCTGCAACCCCACATCCTCACCCAGATAGCGGGCGACACGACGTTGTCCACCGCGGGGGCGCTGGCCAAGGGGCTTGCCATTACTTACTATGGCTCGACGTCGGTCCAAACAGGCTTTGAAGCCCTGAATGACCTGGTATCGACTGGGGGTATGGCCGGGATGTTGAACACCATCTGGCTGATTATCTGTGCCATGTGCTATGGTGCGGCGATGGTGGCCAGTGGCATGATAGAGAGCATCACCAGGGTGATCATTAACTGGGTGCGCACGCGTTTCAGCCTCGTATCCTCGACCGTGGGCACGGGAATTTTCCTCAACCTGACCACTGGAGACCAATTTATCAGCATCGTGCTGACCGCCGATATGTTCCGCAATGTGTACCACAAGGAGGGATATGAACCCCGGTTGCTGAGCCGCACCTGTGAAGACTGCGCAACGGTAACGTCGGTTCTGGTTCCCTGGAACACTTGCGGCATGACCCAGGCGACCGTGCTGGGAGTGCCCACACTCACCTACCTGCCCTATTGTTTCTTTAATTACATCAGTCCGTTGATGACGATGCTTATCGCCGCCATCGGATGGAAAATCAAGAAGATGAGGGTATAGGCCTCACCCTATAAAAGGTGTGGGGGTCAGGCTGTTGCAAAACTCAACGCCTCATCTTTTAATCGGCCTAAGGACCGAAAAAATCAAGCGAAAATCTGTATAAAAAATTAAACAAAATCATTTTTTATAATGATTTTGTTTAATTTGGTGCGCAGCACGGACACCCATGCTGGTTAGAATTATCACACTCCATCTACAAGGCGAGGCGGAGGCCCATTCCACGCCCTGAATCGGGACTGTCGTTGAAGTAGCGGAACACGCAGCAGTCACTGGCCTCGTTGCCGTAGCCACCACCACGATAGACACGACGATCCTTGTACTTCTCACCAACGGGATTGACCAGCGGGGGATTAGACTCGTTGGCACCAGGCCAGTACCAGAACCAGTCCTCGACCCACTCGGGTACGCCACCCGTCATGTCATAGATACCCAACTCGTTGGGAGCCAGTGTACCCACGTTATGATACTCGATGTTGCTGTTGTTGCTATACCAGCCCACTTGATTGATGTCATTGCTGCCCGAGAAGATATAACCCTGGGACTTGACACCGCCACGAGCCGCAAATTCCCACTCGGCATCGGTGGGCAAGCGGAACTTCATGCCCGTTATCTCGTTCAAGCGTGCAATGAACTCCTGACATTGATTCCAATTGGCGTTATCATATGGATATTGTGCACCAAACTCGGGTACAGCATCATCCATAACAACCGACCACAGCTCGTTGGTCACCTCATACATGCCGATATAATAATCGGACAGCGTCACCTTGTGGGCATGGGGCACACCAGAATAGACATCACCATCAACATACTGTGCCACATTCTCGGGGATCTTGAAGCGGGTGTAGGTTCCGCCCTCGACGCGCACCATGGTGAAGGTCACGCCCTTGACCAGGAATGACTTGTGGTCAGCATTCTGGTTATCCTCGCCCGACGGCTCGGGCATGGCAGTTGCCACCTCGGTCGTGGGGGGCACAACTTCCTGCACCACTTCCTGCACACTGGGTTGAGCGGCCACAACGGCCACAGACTCTTGTTCAGGCTGCGGTGCGGGAGGCGTCTCGGTTTGCGCCTTAGATTTCCTCTTGCCGGATTGTGAAACCAGATGACGATCATCGTCCAGGTCATCGATGAGCAAAGGCATGGGGCGGTCTTTCTCTTTCAAGACAATGTCAAATACTATGCCATCGCGATCCACATCGATGATCGTGTCACAGCGCTCATAGCCATCGGCCTCGACCGAAATCTTAAAATCACCCGGCTTGAAAGCGACCGTGCAGTTGGGTCCATCTTCCTCCTCATAGTCATCGATGTAAAGCGTAGCATTGTCGATGTTACACTTGAAGGTCACATCGTAGCTCCGGTCCTCGTCTTCCTCTTCTTGACGATGCTTGCGATAACCGTCATTGCCACTGGGGATCACCGTGCGAGCCTTGTGCCCTTGGGTGCCAAACTGGGCGCGCCCACGGTTCTTACGCTTAGGGGTCTTGGGCTTTTTGGGAGGATTCTGAGGCTTGGGTGTCTCGGTTCTGGGAGGCTTGACCACCCTATCACCTCGCTGGATTTGCCCTGTGGCATGAAATGCCGGCAACATGAGCAAGAGAAGTATCGTTAATAATATGGCGTAGAACTGTTTCATATCGCACATTCAATATTAATCATCTTAATTGACCTGAATCGGTTTGCCGTCCTTGCTGTACCATTTACCCTTGGCCGGCAAGTAATCGTTGTCAAAGGAGCCTTCAAAGTAGGTGCCGTCCTTCTGGGTGAGTCGTCCAGTGGTGAAGTGGTTTTTCTTGAACGAGCCCAGGTAAGTGTCACCATTTTCCTTGAAGTAATAGGTGATATTGTCACCCTCGACATCGCCCTTAACAAACGAGCCATTAACGCTGTCACCGTTGGCAAACACGGCGTAGCCCTTGCCATCGGGGACACCTGCCTCGTTGACCGAACCCGTGTATTTACATTCTCCCAAGGTGATGGTCATCATCTGCTGGGTGACCGTCTTGACAGTATCGACAGCAATCGTCTCCTGGCCTGCCTCCTGCTTGTGTTCATTGCCGCCGCCATTAAACAGGAAGAAGCCCCCGACAGCCAGCAAGAGACCCGCACAGGCGGCGATGAAGATGGCCTTCTTGGTCTTCTGGGTATTCTGGGTGGAATCGTCATTGTCGTAGCTATCAACCTGTACCACATCTTCAGCCGACTGATCCTTGGGGATGGCGCGAGTCTCAAGAATCGTTGACTCGGCATCACCATAGGACCCCATGGCGCCGGCCTTCATGTAATCGGCGATATCCTGGACAGTGGCGGGACGCTCCTTGCGATTGGTTTTCATCATCCACAAGATCAGGTCACGCATCTTGTCACTCACGCTGTCGGGCAACGGCAGGGAAAGGCGCTTGTTGGGGGTGTGGTCATCGTTGATGTCGCTGGGCATGGGCGGGCGCTCATTGGACAATATGTTATAGATGGTAGCACCCAGGGCGTAGAAATCGGTCCATGGGCCTAACTTCTCATAGCTTTTTTCCATCTGTTCGATGGGGGCATAGCCGTTGGTGTAAGTCACCGATGAAGTTGACAAGGCGCCACCCGTCTTGCTGTTGAACTGCTTGCTGGCACCAAAGTCAATCACCTTGACGGTACCCTTGTCGTCGAGCATCACATTGGCAGGCTTCAAGTCCAGGTGCCAGATGCCTTGAGAGTGCACCTCCTGTAGCGCATCGAGCACTTGGATGAGTATCTCGGTTGACTCGCTCTCGTTGATGGGCTGTCCCAAGCGTTTGAGCTTTTCCTTCAGGTTCTCACCGTTGATAAAGTCCATCACATAGTAGGCCGTACCGTTTTCTTCAAAGAGGTCATAAACCCTGACGATGTGCGGGTTATTGAGTTTGCGCAATCGACGAGCTTCCTTCTTGAACTTCTCGAGCTGCTCGGTAAACTCAGTCACCTTCTCGTTGTTGCTCACGCTCACAGCGGTATTGTTGCCATCGCGCTCGTTCACCCCCTTCATGAAAAACTCCTTGATGGCATATTTCTCATTGAAATTGATGTGAGTGGCCACATAGGTATTACCAAATCCACCACTGGACAGGTATCCATCGATGCGATAGGTGCCATGCAACACGGTGCCCACTCTGAGCATCGATTCCAAGTTGATATTATCTTGTTTAGACATAACTCTATATCCTGGTGATCATGTTTTCTTTACTAATCCTCATTGCCACTGTTGTCAGTGATTGGTTCTTGGGGAGAGGTGGCTACACTTGAAGCCTCTTGTTGAGAAGCGCCGGCATCGTGCGTTGCCTGGCTGTGACGCTTGCGGGTAGCAGATACCTGCCGCTGGGTGTGATGCGGAATCGGCTTGATGGGTCTAACCTCCTGTACGCCAGTCACCTCGACCGACTGCTGGGCATCATCATGGCCCCTATTACCCGTGAATGCATATAATGAGAGCCACGCTGCAACTGCCACAATGGCAGCAATCAGCATTGCCCACCACAGCCAGCTCAATGTTTTTTTCTTGCCACCGCTCTTGCGTCTTGTGGCCGACGATGATGACGAGAGAATTGTCGCGTCATCATCCACTGGTTCAATCTTCTGGATGACCGCCTCTTTCTCGACAGGCTTCATGTTCAATGCATTGCAGCGTGCTGTCGTCTCCTCATTCACAGTCTTGCGGCCATCAATGGGTTCGGTCACCACATCTTGAACATGGATGATATAAGCACTGTGGTTATCCTGGTTACCCCTCGTTGCCTCGATGATTCTATCACGCTTGGCGCTGTCACTGTCCCTGGTCGAGAACAACCTGAACACATCATCGTTATCCATATTCTCGAGCATGCCATCGCTACACATGTAGAAGTAATCGTCGGGCTTGACATCCGTGATGTGGATGATATCGGGCTTGACACGGTTTTCTTCACCAGGCTGAACGGCACGGGTGATAACATTTTTCTGCAAGGAGGTCTTCATCTCACCATAGGAGATCTCACCGCTCTGGTACAGGTCGAACACCAAGGAGTGGTCACGACTGACGTAGAGCAACCTCTTGCCGGGCCTCAAGTGATAGATGCGGCTGTCACCGATGTGTGCAGCCGTCACACCACCCCGGTGGAAATAGAGCAAGGTGAGCGTGGTGCCCATCTTCTTGAAGTTCCCGTTGTCCATGTTATCCAGTTTGCGATAGGCATAGGCAATGGCATCGGTAAGGACCTTGTCGGGAAGAATCTCGTCGCCCGACGCGTGCTTGTCGAAGTACTCGGCCAGGGCCATGGTAAAGGTCTGGCTGGCCACCTCGCCATGCTCATGTCCCCCCATGCCGTCGCACACGATAAACAGGTGATCGCCACTGGTCGCACGGCCATTGAGAGGATAGATGAAATCTTCCTGGTTATCGCGATTGCCTTGTTCCAGAATCGCTAGGGGCGGAAAAATCTTTATTTTCATGAGCCCGAGTCGTTATTTGATGTGAATAGTCAACAGGGTGTTCCCCATCTTGATGGTATCACCATCGTGCATCACGATGGCATCCCCAGGCTCCAGTAAATAATCATTCACTTGAGTCGTGTTCTTGTTCTTGAGATTACAGATGTCCACCTTGATTCCCCCGTCGGGCAAGCGTCTGACGTTCATCATGGCGTGCTCGCGGCTCATGTACAGGTCGTCGGTATCGATTTGAATGTCGGCAGTCGAGGTGACAGCCTTGCGTCCCACGCTGTAACTGCCGATGGGCAGTTCATACTCTTTACCCTCGCAGTGGAGCACACAAGACTGCTGCATCTCGGAGGTAGCCAACTGTGTGGACTGGGCTTCACCCTTGCCGTCCATCTGGGTCTCACCGTCCTCGGGCTGTAGCTTGTAGAACGGCACCAAGATGGCCTTGCCACACTTGGGGCAGGCAAACCGCTTGACGGGCTCATTCTTGGAATTGGTCACCTTCAAGACCACATTGCAGCCAGGGCACTTGATATTAATCGTTTGAGGTGTCATCGTCTATAATGTTTTGTTTCTTATCCTTATTCTTGTTCTTTTTTGCTTTCCTTTCCCAATTCACAATGGTGCTGTTACCATCAAATCCACCCCACATGACAGGGTGCTGCGATCCATTGACAAAATGATCATCGGTGACCGACTCGTGGACAAAGTCATACAACTCTCGGGCCGTGATTCTCTTATCCTTGTTCACATCGGCGCCGCCACGCAACCCACGTTCCAGGTACATCGTGAACAGGCTGTTGCTGTACATCGTCTCAAGTGACACCTCGCTGGTGCGCGATGAGAGGAACAAGATCACGTCTTCCTTCTTGGAAAACGTGTTCTGCCACACCGTGTCGTTGCGCATCCTGCCAGAGTAGCAGGCGTCGGCAATGAGCATCTTGGTCCTGGCCTTGCATCGCTTGAATTCCTCAACGATGGATGCGGTGCTGAGCACGTTGTCGTAGCACAAGAGCCCCTCCTCGGTCCCATGTCCACTGAAGTAGAAGATGACGACATCATCCTCCCGAGCGGTACAGAATCGGTACTTCATGGCCCTCAACACGGCCTCGCAGGTGGCAGCGCTGTCGGTCAACAGAGAAGTGCTGAACCCGTTGGCAGCAAACATTTTCTTCATCACCCTGGCATCATTGCCGCTCACGCGCAAGGGTTTGACGCGGTAACGGCCCACCTTGGCCGGATAAGCGTCAAGGCCCACACACAAGGCGTAGTTGCGGGCCTGAATCCACTGTGGCACGATGGCCATCATCAGTGTCATGAGTGAAAGGATAATGATGCGTTTCATTGTCGGGTGATATTGGTGAGGTTTTATCTTTAAAGTTGAGCCATAGCGTCGTCCATGTAGTCGGGCATGTCCTCGGCGATGTTGGGATTGGGGGTATGCATATTGTGGTCATCGGCATCACCATGTTCCTGATTCATGGCAAAGTCCTGAAGTTCGCCATAGGTGAACTGGTTTCCATTGCCCTGCTCAACAACCATGTCGGCGCTTGACAGGTCACCCGAGTCATCCACGTCGATCACGGCGATATCGGCCCTGTCGTCACCATCGAGGTCAAGTCCCCTCACCTGGTGTCCGTCAAACTCACCATAGCCCACAATGCGCACGGTGCTATCGGACAAGAAGTTCTCAAAGGGGGTGCCACCCTGAGAAGCCTTGGTAGCAGGGGTTGCCATAGCAAGGTCCTGCTCGGGTTTCAGATCAAACATATCGGAGAGGGCAAACTCATCGTCGGCCACATTGTCATCAATCATGGCAATATCCTCGATGGGATTGGTGTCGGACTCCTCGACAATCGACACATCATCGGCTGCCACATCGGCCATCGCCATGTCAAATTCGCCTACTACATCCTGGGCCGAGATCTCCACATCAGGCTGCTGTCCAAGCGCACTGGGCTCGGTTACCGCAGCCATGTCCTCGTGGATTTTCTCCATAGCGTCCTCATCGATGGTAGCCTGAGCCATATCGGCATCGTCAACAACGACCTGCGAGAGATCGACTTCCTCAACATCGTTGTCCTCAACCACAGCCTGCGCCAAGTCAAGGTCGTCGATTGCATCCTCGATAGGAAGGTCCTCGACGGGAATGTAGTCGGTGTGGGCATCCTCGACAACAGCCATCGCGATGGACTGGTAAACGTCGGCATCGTTGACATGGGCCGCGTCCACCTCGGGCTTAACCAGCTGTGCAAAGTGCTGGTGTTCCTCCTCGGTCATGGCATTCCACTCGTCGGAGGTGTAGGTGCTAAAGATGACGCTGCGCCAGTTGAACACACCCCCAGGGCCTACCTGCTCGCGAGCCGATGCAAACGCGTCGCCAAAGGGCAGGTTGTCATCGACGGTTGCAACGGGCAGTTGCTCCATCGGGGTGGTCACGGGTTCCTCGGTCACGGTTTCTTGGGGTGCGGCCATCTGGGTCTCGCCCTCGACGCGGGGCTCCTCGATGGGCGTATCGTCGCTGTCAAACGTTTCTTGGGTGCTGGACATCAAGATGGCTCCAGTTCCCAACATGATACCAGCCGAGCCACCGATGGTAATCGGTTTCCAAGCCTTGGCGATCGCTTTCTTGTTCTCGCTCTCATTATTGGCATCCTCACTCAAGATGTTGCCTCCGTAAATTGTTTCTTCGGTAATCATAATCTTAAATTTTTAATGCAGTTGATATTTATTTTTACACTGCAAAATTATCATATCCTCAACATCATTTCCAAACATTTTGAACCATACTGGACAAAACGGTGGGATTAATGTATGAAATTATTTTTTAAACCTCGCTTTACAGCCAGGACAGTTAGAATTTTGACGCAAGAGGTCAAAATCGACAAAGCCCATGAAGCGTCCACACTTGGGGCAGACATAGTCCCGCTGGAATTCTTTTTTCAACTTCTCTTGCTTGTCGATGGAACGCTCGGTGGCTTGACGGTAGAAACCATAAGCCATGATGAGCAAGGCGATCACGGTAAAGGTGATTGAATAGGGCCTGATGGATTCGCTCAATGCGATGAGCAAGCCTCCCAGCATGGTGAGAAAGATAGGAATCCTGGCCAAGAGGCTGTTGGTCTGCTGGCGTTTCCTGATAGCGATCATGCTTTTGTTATACTCTTCCCACACAGGCCTCAGTCCCTCGATATCCACAATATTGGGTTTCATCTGCTCCAGGATCTGCTCCAGCGGCAGGTCATAACGGCTCTTGCCCAGCTGCACTTTGTCATCCTTGGTGATGCGTTTACTCTGGATTTCGATGCCGTTCACCCATGTGACGTTGGCCGACTTGATGTTCTTGATGACAAAGGTGCTGTCATCGATAGCCGTGAGCTGGCAATGCTGGCGGCTGACGTCTCCAGGCACGCTGGCGGCCTCACCATAGAGGGTAACTTGCGTATCATTCACCACCTTGAGTTTAGCGGTGGCACCATCTCTTCCGATAATCAGTTCCATAAGGCCATTAAATCTTGATTTGAACCATCATGTCCTTGAGGTTCTTCAAAGCATCCTTGGAAACTTCAAGTTGATAAGAGAAACTGTTAAAATCGGTCAGGACCAGCTGCTTCTTGAGTGGATTGATCTTGTACACATAATCAAGATTCACGATGTACTTCTTGCCAATGCGTGCAAACAGGTTCTTTTTCTCTTTCAACCGCTGGGCCAGCACATCCTCCATCTGCCCAAGGTTCATACACACCGCGCTCTTGAGTTTGTTACAATTCACAATGTAGGTGTAATTACCATCAGCCTCAAAATAGACGATACGGGGCACATCAATGCGCAACATCTCGTCCCGGGAATTGAAGATTAAACGTTGTTGTTCCATTCTTGTCAAGTTATTGATATACAAGATATTGCGATTCAACAAGGTAAAGATGAATCGCATGGGATATTTATTACACGTGCAAATATAGTGATTTTTTATGAAATGACAAGGAGATTTAACATTGATTTTCACCAAACTGTAACATTTACAATCGATTTGGCAACTCATCACCCAACCGTCAGCCTAAAAGGCCCCACGCTCACCCGATAAAGAGGTGTGTAGCTGTGGCTCACGGTCAGTGACAAAAATCCCCTGCTGGCATGGAAGCCAACAGGGGAAAAACTATAGAATTATGAAAAAATCTAGAGCTCAGATGACTGGTGGAAGAATTACATCATGCCACCCATGCCGCCGCCCATGCCGGGGCCGCCAGCGGGCATTGCGGGCTCGGGTTCCTTCTTCTCGGCGATGACACACTCGGTGGTGAGGAACATACCAGCGATGCTGGCAGCGTTCTCCAGCGCGATGCGAGCCACCTTGGCAGGATCGATGACACCAGTCTCGAAGAGGTTCTCAAACTTCTCGGTGCGAGCATTGTAGCCAAAGTCACCCTCACCGTCCTTCACACGGTTGACGACAACGGCACCCTCCAGGCCAGCATTGGCAACGATCTGGCGCAGAGGCTCCTCAATAGCACGCTGGATGATGTGGATACCAGTGGTCTCGTCATCGTTGTCACCCTTCATGCCCTCAAGCGCCTTGAGGCAACGGATGTAGGCAGTACCACCACCCGGTACGATACCCTCGGCGACAGCGGCACGGGTAGCGCTCAAAGCGTCATCCACGCGGTCCTTCTTCTCCTTCATCTCGACCTCGCTGGGAGCACCGATGTAGAGCACAGCGACGCCACCCGACATCTTGGCAAGGCGTTCCTGCAGTTTCTCCTTGTCGTAGGTCGATTTGGTATTCTCGATCTGGACACGAATCTGAGCGATGCGGTCGGCAATCATGTCCTTGTTACCGGCACCATTGACAATGGTGGTATTCTCCTTGTCAACAGTAACCTTCTCGGCAGTACCGAGCATATCGAGAGTGGCCTTCTCAAGGGTGAGGCCAGTTTCCTCGCTGATGACAGTGCCACCGGTGAGGATAGCGATGTCCTGCAACATCTCCTTGCGACGGTCGCCAAAACCGGGAGCCTTGACAGCGCACACCTCAAGCGAGCCGCGCAGGCGGTTGACAACGAGCGAAGCCAGAGCCTCACCGTCAACGTCCTCGGCGATGATGAGCATGGGACGGTGAGCCTGTACGGCACCCTGCAACAAGGGCAGGAGATCCTTCAGGCCCGAAATCTTCTTGTCAAAGATGAGGATGTAGGGGCGCTCCATCTCACATGCCATTTTGTCGGCATTGGTGACAAAATAGGGAGAGATATAGCCACGGTCAAATTGCATACCCTCAACCACGTCAACGCGTGTCTCGGTACCCTTGGCTTCCTCAACGGTGATCACACCGTCCTGTTTTACCTTCTTCATGGCCTCGGCGATGAGCTGTCCGATGGCATCATCGTTGTTGGCACTGATGCGTGCAACGTTCTCGATCTTGCCAAAGTCGTCGCCCACTTCCTGGGCCTGCTCCTTGATGCCGTCAACAACGACCTTGACGGCCTTGTCGATACCACGTTTCACATCCATGGGATTGGCACCGGCGGCCACATTCTTCAAGCCCTCGGTGATGATGGCCTGAGCGAGCACAGTAGCGGTGGTGGTGCCATCACCAGCGTCATCGTTGGTCTTGCTGGCAACCTCCTTAACGAGCTGTGCGCCAATATTCTGGAATTCGTCCTCCAATTCCACTTCACGGGCAACGGTCACACCGTCCTTGGTGATATGGGGAGCACCATATTTCTTGTCAACAATCACGTTGCGACCCTTGGGGCCCAGCGTCACCTTGACAGCGTCACTCAACTGGTCAACGCCTTTCTTCAACTCCTCACGAGCCTTGATATCAAATTTGATTAACTTTGCCATAATATAATTCCTTTGTCTTTATTAGTCGGTAGTATGTTGTAGTTATGTTATAGAGAAAAAATCATTCTTCGACGATGGCCAGGATGTCGTTTTGACGCATCATCAAGAGTTTCTCGCCGTCGATTTCGATTTCGTTGCCTGCATACTTGCCATAGAGCACAGTGTCACCAGGCTTTACAATCATTTCCTCGTCCTTGGTGCCATTACCTGCGGCACGCACTTTGCCCTTGAGGGGTTTTTCCTTAGCACTGTCGGGGATAATGATACCGCCCACAATTTCTTCAGCCTTAGCCGGTTCGATGAGAACTCGATCGTTTAATGGTTTAATAGTCATGATTACTGATTGATTTATTAGTTATTTTAAGTTAATTTCACGACCTGGTAGCTTGCAACGAGTGTGCCAACGGCAAAAATACGACAATTTGTCACCCCACTCTGCCACAATATTTCAGTTTTCGGCTGTCAGAATGCGGATGCCGCTGACAACTGATAACTGATAATTGAAAATGAAAAAATGAAATAAGAGTATCAATCAAAGGCTACCCGTTGAATCATCCTCCACAGCCATTGCCTGACCTGATCCACCAGAAAAGCGATGACAAACAAGCCGATGATCAGCAGAGCAATGACAATAGTGAACATCCAGATATTGCTGCTGAAGAACAGCTGGGCGCAGTAGGGTTTCAGATAGGGCTCAGCAATCAGCGGGTCCCCGTGAATCAAGAAAACCGCAAAACTCGACGCCCCCACCATGTTGACTGCCCGTGACTTGAAATCCAGCTTGGCAAAAAACAATGACAGATAGACCGTTGCGGCGATGACCAGCGGCGAGTTATACAGGAACATCTTGCCGCAATGATGCCACACCGCAGGCGAGAGCCTTGACATGAGAAAAACCAGCACCGCGGTACCTAAACTGATCAACACATATACCGACAGGTCACGCCGCTTGTCCCAGCTGAACCATCGCCCGCCATAAACCCTGATATAACGGGCCAGCAGATAAATAAAGCCCAGGTGGAACAGGCAATACCCACCGTTGACGTGTAACAGGTCGATGCCCCACCCCATGACAATGTCCATGAAGGCATAGGCCAGCAATGTCGTCCTTGCCGTCGTCTTGCCAGCCCGTTCAATGAACACATTGAGGATCGGGGACAACAGGAATAACGGGATATAGGCACGAATAAACCAGAAGTTGGAAATGAAATCGGCATGTCGCAAGAAGTCCATGAAGCCGAATCGGATCAGCCCCGTTGCCACAAATGCGCAGTACACCAGTGTACTGTAAAAGAGCAACTGAAACACCAGATTGGCTAAACCGCGCCGTGTCAACTTGATGGAAAACCAGCCTGAGATGAAAACAAAACAGTTGACGCACACGATGGCAAATGATACCGATAAATACTGGGCGAAAGACTTGACCGGCTCCTGAAGGCACATCGCCAACGTCGGTTCGCCCACTGCCCAATAATTGGTGTGGCACACCACCACCAGCGCCATGGCGATGATGCGCAGCAGCTCCATGCCCGATTGCCTCTGTTTAGATTTCATCATTCAACTATCATCAACTATAACCTGTATTACATCAGCATTGAGAAGGGTCAATACTCATCACTCAAGATTCCCGATCCACCGGTCATCATCACGGTATCTCCCACGATGCTCGTGCCCAGGTTGCTTACCATAAACACTGCCAGATTGGCGATTTCCTCGGGCGTCTCGGCCCTGCGCAAGGGGTTGTAATAAGCCAGGTTATCGGTATCCTCGATAAAACTTGAAGCCATGGGTGTCATTGTCACCCCGGGTGCCAACGCATTGACCGTAATCCCGTGGGGGGCCAGCCTCTGGGCAAAACCCAGTGTCATGCCATTCAATGCCCTCTTGGATAACTGATAAGGTCCCCAGGAGGGTCTCATCGACGATGACGAGCTCACATTCAGTATATGCCCCTGAATGTGATGTCGCAGCATGTGTTTAGCCAGGGTTTGTGACATGAAGTAGGCCGCTTTGAGATTGGTGTTGATGACTTTGTCAAAATGATCGGGTGTCTTTTCCAGCCACTTCTCGTTGTCGAGAATACCAGCGCTATTGACAAGGATGTCTATTTTCTTA
Source organism: uncultured Prevotellaceae bacterium (assembly GCA_947165485.1). Taxonomy (GTDB): domain Bacteria; phylum Bacteroidota; class Bacteroidia; order Bacteroidales; family Muribaculaceae; genus Sodaliphilus. The sequence goes on along the minus strand of CAMVAP010000003.1, from coordinate 32,108 downwards.
TCCTCAATGTATTCCGATACGATTCTGATCATCTCGCTGGTATCGGTCAGATCCAGAAGCAGGTACTGGCAATTCATCTCACGGGCGACAGCCTGGGTCTTCTCGGGGTTGCGCCCGATAATTGTCACCATGGCACCACACTCTATCATCTTGCGCGCAATGGCCTGGCCGATGCCGCTGTTGCCACCAGTCACGATGGCGTGCTTGCCCTCAAGGATGTGTCCAAAATCCACATCATTGATGATGACGGCGCTCTTCTTATTCATCTTGGAATAATAAACCGCCTCACGTGACTTGACAAATTTCTCAAAGATTTTATAAAAAAAGCCCATAATCAAACAAATCTTATTTTCTACACCTGGTCATCAATCTCAATGCCAACTACCCATAAAAACACTAGGATTTGGAGAAACGGTCCAATAATCTCCTGCCCCATGACCTCATCAACCGTGGAGAGCAATATAACCACGCGATGATGTAAGGCGGCATCGGGTAGCCCATCCTCTGTGCCAGCGCGCAATTATCATTGGAATAGATGTCGGTCTTGCGGCTGACAACCGTCTGGCACTTGTACTTGAAGCGCTTGGACTTGAACTTCTCGATATCAAACACATCCCTGAAATCGTCCAATCGATTCAAGATATCCAATGCCAGCTCGGTGCGCAGGCACTTGTGGCAGACAGAGCAATTATCGGGAGTGGGTCTCGCGCTCACACACACATTAAGATACTTGTAGAAGGGAGGAAAATCGAGTAATCTCTCGATCTTTTCACTCCTCCTGTATTGCGCACCATCGACAACCAGTTCAAGGGACTCTGTTCCAAAAATCTGGTCGTTGCATATATCGGTCACCGCACCATAATCGGTCTCGGTCATGTGGGTGATTTCCCAGTAGGAGTAATCATAGGCGATGTAATACCGTGACAAGACTTTCTGGAAGACCAGAATGGCTGTATTGCGGCAGAAGATGCCAGCATCAAACTCCCACTCAAATCGGTAGAAATCAAACAGATTGGAATCCATGGGCACAAACGGGAGCCCCAATTCCTGGGTGAGAGGCTTCAGGTAGTCATATCTGGTGTGGAATTTTCTTCTCGCTTTCTCGGTTCCGCCACCATGAGTTCCCACGTTAAAGAAGAAAAGGGCTGAGATCTTGTGGCTTTCCTTCTTCTCCAAGACGAACCTGTCATAGACCGTTGAGAAGGCGTCGATTCCCGCTGTGAATCCACAGCCCACCAGATGCTGCTTTTTCTGGGTGACCGAGAAGCCCTTCACCGTCACATCTACCTCGTGCAGATAATCATGATGAGCGATCTCACACTTCTGTATATAATTGGTGATCCGGTCATATAGATGTTCCGATACACACCCATCGATGGTCACACTATCGTTGTGGAACATCGCGGGGAACAGCATGGCCACCATGAAGGCATCATAGACATCATCGGTGAGCCAGTCGCCATATTGCTCAGGCACCGAGAACCACAACAGTCTGGACTGTGAGTAGGGGCTCTCGATGTCACAAGCGATGCGACATTCCCCTGAATCGGGCAGGTGCTCTTTTCTCAGATTAGAAACTCGTATCATTATTATCTAGATAAATTCAGTTTACCCTTAATGAAATTTAAGACAAAGGCCCGCTCGCCAACGCTGAAACCGTACCACCAGATGAACGGCAGCATCAACATTTCAAAAGCCACCGTGAACAGGATCAGCTTCAAGAAAGAATCGTTACCGATCAGCAACTGGTAAGCCAGTGAAATCGCTGCGCCATAAGCAACAATCGGCAAGACCATCACCAAGTATAACTTGATGTAAGAGCCCAGGTCAAACTTGAACAGCTTGCAGCACTGCTGAATCAACAGCAAGAGCACAAACAACTTGAAAATGATCGCCAGCACAAAGACCACCTCGGGAACCATGCCCAGTTTTAAGGCGATATAGGCACACAGGATGTTGGCAAAATACAGGATGGTGAGCCCAATCTCGTAGATTCTGATTTTGCTGGTTGCCATGACCGCGGTGTAAACCGGTGTTGTGAAGCAATCGATGAAAGTGTATATCAAGATGATGTTGGCAAAGTTCACGGCATGGTCGGGCACCTCCACCAGCCACACGTCGAGCAGTACCCGCGTGTTGTTGATGAGGGGGAATATCAACACCACCATCAGGAAGAACGAGAACTTGGTGCTCTTGATGAGCAGATCATTGAGGCGGCTGATGTCTCCCGATGCATAGGACTTGGTGATCTGGGGTTGAGTGGCCGTCATGAAACCACCGATGAAACGAGTCACCACGCCGCTCACCTGCATACCCACACCCTGGGCCGCATTCACCACAGGGCCGAAGAAGATATTCAACAGCATCACCACACCCTGGTCCTTGACCACCACGGCGGCATTCCCCCAGAAGGTCCATCCGATGAAGGACGATATACTCTTGACAATCGAGCGATCGAGCGCCGGCTTGGCCTTGCACTCGGGAAACTTCACCAGGCAGTACACCATGTAGATGGCTTGGTACAAGATGCTGGCACACAGCCCCAAGATGGCATAGAAAATCAATCGATCGATGGGTGCAATCAGGAGCAGATACACGATCAGCAGCTTGACTACCACCTCCAGAATGCTCATGTAGGCAAAGGTTGACATCTTCTCGTGGGAGATGACCGAGGCACCGTATGGGACATTGAGCAGTGCTATCGAGAACGACGCGATCGAGCAATGCAGCGCACACTTGGCAGCATACAATCTGTCAGGCGGGATAGTCAGTTTGGTCTTGAGGAACCAGACGGCCAGCAACTCGCAAATCACAAACATCGACACCGCCATGATGATGTGGATGGCCCGTACGGTGGCAAAGGTCTTCTTGAGTTCGGCAAAATCCCCTTTTCCCAGGGCGAAGGTCAAGAAACGGCTGGTGGAAACCGAAAGGGAGCCCGACAAGATGGTAAACATGCCCACCAGTCCACCCACGACCTGATAGATGCCGTAATCTTCCTCACCGAGCGTCGCCAGCACCAGGCGGCTGGTGTAGAGGGTCACCAGCATCACCACAATCATGCGCAGGTAAAGCAGCAGCGTGTTCTTGGCAATGAGTTTGTTACTGGATTCACGGCCCGGCATCGGATGGGCTGCGCCATCATCGTGTTGTTGGACAGGCTGCGACAATTGGTCCCCGGTGGCAACATTGCCTGAGGAATTGTTCTCGTTTGATATATCTTTAGGGTCGTTGGTCATGTATTGAGATTCTGCCTGCATTCCGATAGAACAAGACAGTGTAATGGTGCAAAATTAATGACAATCGATGATACGACAAAGGTTTTGACCGATTTTTTGTCCATGCTCATTGATTTCATGACTGCGTCTCGGGATAAAAAAAGAATAAATTCTTTTTGTTCTCCGCTCGACTTGTACTACCTTTGCCGCTACAATATCTAGAAAACGATAAATGATGAAACTTTTTAATAGAATAATGTTGGCCACTATTGTGGCTGTGATACTGACGGCTTGTGGAGGCAATGAGTCAACCTACCAGTACAAGACCCAGTACTTGCCCGTGCAACTTGTGGGCTCTGAGAAGTGGAGCATCCTCGACGTTAATTCGGGAGAAGTGATTGTGAAGGATGCGTTTGACAACGCCCCCTCGCCTGTTGTGGCAGGAATGTTCTACGTGAGAAACAGCGAGGGCAGCTACGACATCTATGACGTGAACAACGCATCACAACCCGTGGCTGGCCACTATGGCAGCGTGACGGCGTTCAGCGATGATGGCGTGACCGTTGCCAGCAAGATAGGCGGTCCGTTGTGTGTCATCAACAGCAAGGGCGAGATTATCAAGCAATTGCCCAAGGAGGTGTCACAGTGCTCGATGTTCTCACGTGGCATGGCCGCTTTCCAGAACGACAACGGTTCATGGGGCTACATCAACACGAGCGGCGACACGATCGTGCCAGCCAACTATAGTAACGCCAACCTGTTCCTCTATAACGATTATGCACTGGTGATCGGTGAGAACCAGCAGAACGACAGCATTGTCACATTTACCGTCATCGACAAGAAGGGTAACGTGAAATTCACGGCCAGCAGCGATATGTACCAGCCCATTCAACCCTATTACATCAACGGTGTGTTGCCGGTGTTGAAGGGCGACTCGCTGGTATGCCTCAACGAGGAAGGCAAGGAGGTTGCCAACCCGGCCAATGACAAGTCCCTGGTGGAAAAGGGCGGCTATGCCGACTTCTCGCGCACCCCATCGGGCGATTACATTGTCATCAAGGACGGCAAGACCGGTATGGTGGACAAGAACAATCAAGTGCTTATCCCCATCAAGCATGACAACCTGATCGACATTAACGGCGAGCGGTTGATTGCCGTTGACGGTGAGACTTATCATATCATCGACCGCACGGGAAAACCCGTTGGCAATGTCAAGTTCAATAATGCCCACGTGAGCGAGGACAACCCCTATGCCACACGCGGCTTTATCGACACCGACCTGGCTGCGGCATCACTGATGATGATGTTTGACGAGACCTCATGCTGCGGGGCCAATGCCAACACGACGTTGATGGACATGAACAGCATCGTGAGCACCAATGCCAACCAGTATGCCGGCAGCAACACGCTCATCATGCCACAAGGTCCCTACTTGATTCAATATGTGTTTGACCGTGAGGTGGCTACGGCCAACGCCGACAGCACCAACGCGGAATTCAACTACGATGCCCGTGTGAAGTGCGTGATCATGACACTGAATGTGAACCATTGTCCGGCCAATACTGAACCCGCTATCGTCAACAAGGTGGAAAGTCGCTTGGGCACCAAGGGCTTTGTGCTTGCGAGGGATGGCATCTTCTGCAGCGATTACTTGACGGCTGTGACTATGGGCTATGATAAGGGCGTGCTCAATGCCTACTATTATATGCACTTTAACGAGTCGGTGCCGCAGCGCAAGAACAAGCGGTGACCACACGGGGCCGTGGCTGGAGCCACGGCATGGAGTGACACTGAGGGCAATGCCGAATCGGGCCGTGGCTGGAGCCACGGCATGGGGAACACTGAGGGCAATGCCTAAACGGGCCGTGGCTGGAGCCACGGCATGGGGGACACTGAGGGAAACGCCTAAACGGGCCGTGGCTCCTGACACGGCATGGGGGACACTGAGGGCAACGCCGAATCGGGCCGTGGCTGGAGCCACGGCATGGGGGGACGCTGAGGGAATGCCGAAACGGGCCGTGGCTCCTGACACGGCATGGGGGACACTGAGGGTAATGCCTAAACGGGCCGTGGCTGGAGCCACGGCATGGGGAACACTGAGGGAACGGATATAATTTTACTTGATTTAATTTTACTTGATATAATTTTACTTGATATAATTTTACTTGATATAATTTTACTTGATATAATAATTATGTATTACGTACAAAAGACGCTGGAAATCTCATCGGCCCACATGCTGTACCTGGATCATAACAGCAAGTGCGAGAACCTGCATGGCCACAACTGGATCGTGAATGTTTATTGCAAGGCTAAGGAGCTGGACGACAATGGCATGGTGACCGATTTTACCATCATCAAGGAGATAGTGCATGGCAAACTCGACCACCGCTACCTCAATGAGGTGCTTGACTTCAATCCCACAGCCGAAAACATCGCCCACTGGATTGTAGAGACGGTGCCCAACTGCTATCGTGCCGACGTGCGTGAGAGTGCCAACAACTTGGCCATCTACGTCAAGGATGAGGATAACGATGTGGAAGGTTAACGAGATTTTCCACTCGCTACAGGGAGAGGGCTATCACACGGGAACCGCCAGCGTTTTCATTAGGCTGAGCGGGTGCAATCTGCATTGCGCCTTCTGTGACACACGTCACGAGGCGGGCACCATGATGTCGTTGCCCGAGATTGTTGAACAGGTGATGCAGTACCCCAAGGCTCCCCTCATTGTGCTCACGGGCGGCGAGCCGTCGTTATGGATTGACGATGACTTTGTGACCTGTCTCAAGCAGATGACGGGCAAACGCATTGCCATCGAGACCAATGGCACCCATCCCCTGCCCCACGGCATCGACTGGGTGACGTTATCGCCCAAGACCGGCATTGGCAACAGCGGTGACGTGCCCCTGGCAGTCACCACGTGTGATGAGTTGAAGGTGGTTTACCTGGGCCAAGACTTAGCTCAATACAACAACATCACGGCCACCCACCGCTACTTGCAGCCCTGCTGGGTGGATGATGTGGAGCAGTGCCGTCGCAACATGCAGTCCACGGTTCAAGCAGTCCTTGACAACCCCACCTGGCGATTATCACTACAGACCCACCGCATCCTGGGCATCAACTGAACAGACTTCACACCATGACACAACGAGCGGGACCCGGTTCTCATCAGGTCCCGCTCGTTGTGATTATCTATGAAGCGATATTACTGACGTCCACTCAAGGTGACGTCGCGGCTGGTCTTGCCGATGAGTCCCTGGAGGACCTTGCCCGGGCCAAGTTCTTCGGCCTCGGTCATGCCATCGGCAACCATATTGGCAACGATGTGGCTCCAACGCACGGGAGCGGTCAACTGCTGGAGCAGGTTGGCCTTGATCTCGGCAGGATCGGTGTGGGGCTTAGCGTCCACGTCCTGGTAGATGGGGCAACGGGGAGCCGAGAAGTCGGCAGCCTCGATGGCCTCGGCCAGCTCGGCACGGGCGGGCTCCATCAGGGGCGAGTGGAAAGCACCACCCACCTTGAGGGGCAACGCGCGGCGTGCACCAGCCTCCTTGAATTTCTCACATGCAACCTCGATAGCGGCAATCTCACCCGAGATGACCACCTGACCGGGGCAATTATAGTTGGCGGGAACGCACACACCGTCGATGGTGGCGCAGATCTCCTCTACCTTCTCGTCGGGCAAGCCGATGATGGCAGCCATCGTCGAGGGAGCGGCCTCACAAGCCTTCTGCATAGCCAGGGCACGTGCCTCGACCAGCTTCAAGCCCTGTTCAAAGGGCAGTGCTCCGGCAGCTACCAGTGCCGAGAACTCGCCCAGCGAGTGACCGGCAACCATGTCGGGCTTGAACTCGTCGCCCATGGTGAGCGCGAGGATTACCGAGTGAAGGAATACGGCGGGCTGGGTGACCTTGGTCTGCTTCAGGTCATCCTCAGTGCCATTAAACATGAGGTCGGTGATGCGGAAACCGAGCACTTCATTGGCTTTTTCAAACAATTCTTTGGCCTGAGCGTTATTGTCATACAGGTCCTTGCCCATTCCGACAAACTGTGCTCCCTGACCAGGGAATACGAATGCTTTCATTTCTTAGAAACTTCTTTTTATTATTAATTATGGAATTTTTTCTTTAATGCGGCTGCAAAGGTAACACTTTTTGAGTTAACAGTGAAAAGTTAACAAGGAAAAGTTAACAGTGAATAGTGAATAGTGAATAGTGAACAGTGAGTTGTAACTGTCAACTGTTAACTGTCAACTGTTAACTAAAAGAGGTACTCGGTTGGGTCGTCGATGCCGGCTTCACGCAGGGCCTGGCGGCGCTCGGTGCAGGTGCCGCAGGTGCCGCAGTGCTTCTCGCCACCCTTGTAGCACGAGTAGGTCTCGCTGTAGTCCAAGCCCAGAGCCGCACCGTGGCGGGCAATGTCGGCCTTGCTCAGGTCGGTATAGGGGGCATAGACCTTGATGCCCTCATAGGTACCCGTCATCATGGCCGTGCTCATGGCCTCGATAAAGGGCGAGCGGCAGTCGGGGTAAATCGAGTGGTCGCCGGCGTGATTGGCAATCATGACGCGCTTGAGGCCGTTACTCTCGGCAATGCCACAGGCGATGGCCAGCATGATGCCGTTGCGGAAGGGGACCACCGTCGCCTTCATGTTCTCATCGTTGTAGTTGCCGTCGGGGATGGCGTCGGCGCTCTCGAGCAGGGCGCTCTTGAAGTACTTGTGCATGAAGTCCAGGGGGATGATCAGGTGCTTGATGCCCAGTCGCTGGCAGTGCATGACGGCACAGCGGCGCTCACGGCCGTTCTGGGTGCTGCCGTAGTCAAAGGTGATGGCCAGTGCGATCTCGTCCTTGTACTCATAGAGCATCGTTGTCGAGTCCATGCCGCCCGATGTGATAATAACTGCGTCCTTCATGTGATCAATCGTTATGGAAGTTGCTGATGAGGCGCTGGCGCACCATGTCCTGGTGCTCGCTGTCGCCATAGTTGGCAAACGGCTTGATGCTGATGCCGCCACGCGGGTTGAACAGGCCGATGACCTCCAGGTACTTGGGATCCATCAACTTGACCAGGTCCTTCATGATGATGTTGACGCAATCCTCGTGGAAGTCGCCGTGGTTGCGGAAGCTGAACAGGTACAGCTTCAATGACTTGCTCTCGACCATGCGCACGCGCGGGATGTAATTGATGATGATGCGACCGAAGTCGGGTTGGCCCGTCTTGGGGCACAACGAGGTGAACTCGGGGCAATCGAGCGTCACCACATAGTCGTTCTCGGGGTGCTTGTTCTCGAAGGTCTCGAGCACATCGGGACGGTAGTCAAACTCATAGGTCGTGCCCTGGTTGCCCAGCAGCGTCACGCCCTCCAGTTCTTTATCGTTTCTTGACATATTGCTATTGTATTTATTTTCGGACTGCAAAGGTACAAAAAAGTTTTTAGAGATAGATTTCTGTTCCTTGATTTACACATGCAATTGAAACGATATAGCAGTTGACCCTGTCAGATTTCTTTAATGCGAATCTCGCTAATGAAGCGAATTTCACGAAAATTATTCAATATTTCAATAGTGAAATTAGCATTAAAACCAATGATGCGCCAACTGCTTTATCATTCTCAAAGATTATCGACATTCATTCAGCAGGTCGAGGGCATAACGTGCCACCGACTGCCCCATGGGCGTCATCTCGTCGAGGCTGCGCAATGCCTTGAGCCTGACGGTCTGGTCGATGTCATCACTGCAGTTGGTGAGCAGATGGCGGCTGTAGGCTACCGTGAACTCGGGATGGCCCTGGAAGGTAACCACTTGATTACCTATCCTGTAGGACTCGTTGCGGCAGAAGTCGCTGGTGGCGCACAGCACGGCTTGGGGCGGCAAGGCCGTCACCTGGTCATGGTGACTGTAGAGCAAGCGCATCTGGCCCTCGGGGAAATAGTTTTTCATCTTCTCATCGACCACACTCGATGCACGGATGCCAGCACCGAAGCCGCCATCATACTTCTTGACTTCGCCGTCCAGCGCACGCGCAATCACCTGATGGCCAAAGCACACGCCCATCAGTCTGGCACCACCGCTGTAGGCCTGCCGAATCCATTGCACCAGCGACAGGATCCACGGCTTGTCATCGTAGGCCGAATCCAGGCTGCCAGGCACCAGGTAGATCTCGTCAGTATTGATTGTGGCCGGCAACTCTCCCTGCCACGTCTGGTAGATCTTATAAGATGCCTCGACACCTATCGAAGCAAACAGGTCCATGAACAGCGACTCGTAGTTGGGGATAAAATCGGGCAACCGTCCAGGGAAGGTGTCACACAGCAGAATGTTGATGCAGCGAGGTGTCATAGCTCGTCGATTTCCTCGCCGGTGCGTTCCATGATGCTGGCGGCCAGGCCGTCGGCAGTCTGGATGATGGTCACCAGGGGATAGAGTTTGCGTGCCGCGTCATAGCTGCGCACGTCCTCATAACTGTTCTGGTTCACACCCCAGGCGCCCATGTGCCAGCGTATGGCCAGCATCTCGTCGTCATTGAGGGGCAGGCCGCTGCACAGCAGCAGCGTGAGCGACTTCTCGCCGTGGCCCATCGGGAAATTCTTGTAGGTGATCTTGTAGCCCTCGGCATCTTCCCAGATACCCAGCGCGTTCTTGCGTTTCTTGACCGTGCGCTTGTAGATGTCACACTTGCACACGTCGTGCAACAGGCTGGCCAGGATGATGCTGTCGCGCTTCACCTCGTGCTCCAAGCTGGGTTCCAGGGTTTTCATGGATTCCCACACGGCAAGCGCCGCCTTGCAGGTATTGAGCGAATGCAGTGCCAAGCCGCCCTCGGTGTTGAGATGATGTCCTGCCGAAGCCGGTGCCGTGAAGAAGCCCCACGCTTCCAGATCACCAATCACATCCTCGATGCCCTCACGCCCTGTGGAGCGCAGTAACTCGAGGATTTCTTCTTTACAATTCTTATCGCTGGTTTTCATTTTTAACGGATGGAACGGATTTAACGGATGGAACGGATATGACGGATGGAACGGATGTTATTCCTTTTTTCTTGTAGTGGGCGTATAGCCGTGTTCGCGGCGGTACTTGCGCACGTCACGGAACAGGTCGGTGGCATAGACAAAATTGTTCAGGTCATCATTATCCACGCTATAAATCTCCTCCTTGTTGCCTATCCAGCCCACGTGTCCCTTGTTGATGAAGACGATGTTCTCGCCGATGCCCATCACCGAGTTCATGTCGTGGGTGTTGATGATGGTCGTGATGCCAAACTCATGGGTGATGTCGCTCAAGAGCTCGTCGATGACAATCGACGTCTTGGGGTCCAGACCCGAGTTGGGCTCGTCACAGAAGAGGTACTTGGGGTTCAGCGCGATGGCACGCGCGATGGCGCAACGTTTTTGCATACCGCCTGACAACTCGCTGGGATACTTGTTCTCGCTGCCCGTGAGGTTCACACGGTCGATGCAGAACTGGGCACGGTCCCTTATCTCGCCGGCAGACATCTTGCCAAACATCACCAGCGGGAACATGACATTGCCCATTACCGTCTCGCTGTCGAACAGAGCCGAGCCCTGGAAGAGCATACCGATTTCCTTGCGCAGTTCCTTGCGTTGCTTGCGGTCCATGCGTGTGATGTCTCGTCCGTCATAGAGAATTTCGCCCTCATCGGGGTTAAACAGGCCAACGATGTTCTTGATCAGCACCGTCTTACCCGAACCCGACTGACCGATAATGAGGTTGGTCTTGCCATCATACAGCTTGCAACTCACATCAAACAGGACCTGACGCACTCCGCTATCTTCCTTGAACGACTTGGAAATATGTTTAACTTCGATCATTTTTCAGTTGTCAGTTTTCAGTTGTTGGTTTGCATCCTAACTTTACAATAACAACAAGGTTAATATGACATCGGCGACGAGAATCATGATGTTGCTCATCACCACAGTGTCGGTACTGGCCTGTCCCACCTCAACCGAGCCACCCTGTACCGTATAGCCGTAATAGCAAGCGATGGTGGACATGATGAAGGCAAAAAACAGAGACTTGATCAACGCAAACCAAACGTACCACTCGATGAACAATGACTGAATACCGAACAAGAAGGTATCAGGTTCCACTATTCCCGTGACGATACAGATGAGCCATCCGCCAAACAAGCTGGTAGCCATACAGATCACCACAAGGAAAGGAAGGATTGTGATCAGCGCCAGAATCTTGGGCGCAGCCAGGAAGTTGGCACTGTTGATGCCCATGATGTCGAGCGCATCGATCTGCTCGGTGGCCCTCATGGTACCGATCTCGCTCGCGATATTGGAACCGATTTTTCCTGACAGGATCAGGCACAGGATGGTGGAGGAAAATTCCAGCAGGATAATCTCTCGAGTAGTCAATCCCACCGTGTAACGCGGCAGCAGGGGATTGGAGATGTTGAGTTTAATCAATATGGTACACAGTGAGCCGATGAACAGCGACACGATGATAATCAATGGTATGGAATCGATACCAAGTTTATAAATCTCGTTGAGATAACGCTTGAAGAACACTTTACACTTGTCGGGTATAGCGATGACGCGCCACATGAACATGCAGTACTCTCCAAACTTATCGAGCATTTTTATCAACAACATATCGTCACTTATTTTTTTGTTTCAACCTGCAAAAGTACTGCAAATTGAGGGCAATACAAAATCGAGTGGGTGTTTTTTATAATTTATGCTACGCAAGTGTATCACTCGCTCACTGATTTATAACAGGGAGCTCTCGTCAATGAGGTTGTTGAGCATAGCATAGACCGTGAGGCCCGCCACGCTCTTGATGCCCGTCTTGTGGGTGATGTTCTTGCGGTGTGAAATGACCGTGTGGACACTGACACTGAGGGCATCGGCGATTTCCTTGTTGGTCTTGCCCTGAGCCAATTGAACCAGAACGGCGGTTTCACGCTTGGTGAGTTCATAGTTACTGCTCAACATCTGAGACTCACCAGGAGAAGCCTGAGACAATGTATCGATGATGACCGGACGGCTGTCGCGGACATCCACCACCGCATCATAGTTCTTGAGAGTCTCCCGCTCGACATACTGATAGACTAACGCCACTACAGCCATTGAATTATTGTCACGCAACTTGGAGACCTGATTGACCAACGTGGGATTGATGAGCACAATATCGGGGTGTGTGGCCACGATGCGTTCCATGAGTCGATCGACGTTCATTTCAGGCTCAAGCAGTTTAAAGCGCACTTGCCCCTCAAGGATTGCCTTCAGTCCCTCGACAATCACCTCCGACGGTTCCACAATCAACAATCGCTGTTTCATTTCAGTATGGCGTTTTCAAGGTGTTTCACCAGTGGAACCATAATCTTCTCCTCAATAAAGGTGTGCTTCTTGAGGTCCTCGCTCAGCATGAGAATGTCATAGACCACGTCAAGCACATTATCATCATCGACCTCGGGCGGCAGATACTTGAACACGATGTTCAACAGGTCGTCCAGTTTGCCCTCGATGTCACTGTGGGTGTGAATAAACTCTCCAATCATGTAGCTTGTATCCCGCTTCCCGGCCATGAGCCCAGCGATGTGGGGAAAGACCTCCTTCTCCTCGTGCAAGAAGTGGGCTTCCACCTCCTTCTTATAAATCCCGAAAAAGCTGGTCAGCACCTTTCCGATGCGGTTATCCAACTTCTGGGCAATAGCATCCAGGTGTAGCTCGATGTGTGGCAAGCGTTTATCCACGTAATACTTGTGGGACTTCTCCAGATAAGGCACCAGGCCAGACATATCGGTCCCGAGAATCGTTACCGTCGAGGGGACATAGTTGTTGAACGTATAGACATTGCAGATGAGCAGGAAGAAGGCCGTGTCAACGCCACTCTCCTGGCACACATCGGCTATCAAGCGGTCACCAAATCCCAATGGTATGCCCAGCCTGGTCAACAGGGTGAGTAAGCTGGGATGGGCTGTTATCAGGTCGCTCAATCGGGCTTCACTTGAAAATAGTCGTGATTTCATATAGTAGTTTTAGTTGTTAGTTGTTAGTTGTTAGTTGTTAGTTGTTAGTTTTTAGTTTTTGGTTGATGTGGTTATCGCATCCTTGCCACCACCGTAGATGATGAGGCGGCTGATGTCCCATGCCTGCCGCATGTGGGGCGTGAGCACCGAGGCGCTGTCGCCCGTCACCGACATGTTGCGTGGATAAATCGCTCCCATGACGGGATAACGCAGGATGCTGTATCCCAGACCTTTCCAGTAGTAATCATTGGCTCCCATGACATCAAGCAACGTGGGGAACACATCCACCTGGCCGATGACGGGTTCATATCGCAAGGTTGTATCCACGCCCGATATAATCATTGGAATGCCCCAGTCTCGCGGCTCAGCCACGCTATCATGGCGCCCGATGATGCGGTTATAATAAACCTGGGTGTGGTCGCTGACGATGGCAAAAACCGTGCTACGGGCCAACCCCATCGCATGAACATTGTCGATTAGGGCACCGATGCAACTATCGGTCAAATTGACACAGTTGAGGTAGCCGCGGGCTTCGGCATTGAGGGTGTCGCTATCCAATATCCAGGAGTGTCGCACCTTGTCGGGCGGATAAGGCGTGTGCATCGTCATCGTCACCATTTCCAAGAAGAAGGGTTGCCTCAATTGCGGTATCAAACGGGCGGCAAAGTCGGTGAGTGCCGCATCGTCAACACCGTTGTGACGTTGAAACGCACCATCGGCCATCAGGTGGTCGCGGGTGTAAAGGCTGTCAAATCCGTAGGTGCGGGCCGTCACGTTCTGGTTCCAGTTCACACCAGGGGTGCAGATGATTTCACGGCAATCATAGCCATGTAACGCCTCGGCCAGTGACGGATAGGGGTTGTGTCCCCAGTTAACAGCCACCGCACCATCGCGCAAGGGCAGCAACCCGGTATTGTAAATGAAATGGGCATCGCTGGAATGGCCATGACTGGTCTGGAACATGACGTGAGGGGCATAGATAACTCTGTCACCCGCCACCAGACGATTCATCACCGGGGTCACCTCCCGTCCATCCACCTCCATGCCGATGGGCCAGGTGTGCAATGACTCCACAATGAAGAGTACCAGATTGCGGCCTGGAGTATGACAATAACTGCTATCGGTGTAATGAGGACAATCATCGGCCAAAAAGCGCTCAACCATCGCCCGCTCCTGATCGGTGACCTTGTGGGAGGCAAACACCTCATGATGCAATGAAAAAGCTAGATAAGGCAGCAAACCATTGCGGGCATAATAAGACCTATTGCTGAAGTTGTGCAAAAAGCGGTTTTTAAAGCCGTCATTACCCGACGAATAGCCCCAAGCACCCGTTATCAGAATCGCTATCAACGTGAATAGCAATCGCTTGTATCGTGGCTCTCTTGTCTCACGACGCTTGCCCAGGGCCGCTATCACCATGAGCGACAGGAACGGCACGACAACCAGCAGATCCTGCCATCGCAACAGCGATACGGTGCTAGCCATGAGTGTGGAATTGACGTTGCTTGTCAACGTCATGCTGCGCCACGGCATCAAGTCGTCATAGGCACGGCAATAACACATCTGCATCACACACCACACGGTGAGCAGTGTCAAGGGAATCCACACAGTCCATCGCCATCGGCGAGGCAATATCCAGTAAGGGAAAAGCAGCAACAACGCATTGGCAATAGAGATGGCAACCACATGCCACTCGTGAAGCCATCGCCCCACCCCACCCAATTGCGTGTCGAGGGCAACGATAAAACACTGCCAAGCAACAACAGCCACACACGACACAAAAAAAGTTGTGCTGTAACGACCGATGATATGTTGACGAGGCTTCTCCACCTGTTATAAAGCTGATAATCTTATAATAACAAACAGGTCATTTAGACCCGCTTGATGATGTGCGAAACCACACCCCACACCTCAAAGTGATTGTCCTCACTGACCTTGATTTCGGGAAAATCAGCATTGGCAGGAGTAAGGAAGATTCCGTCGGGTCTCATACTCAAGCGCTTGACCGTGAAATCGCCGTCGATAAAGCACACAGCGATGCTGCCGTGATGAGGCGTTAACGAGCGGTCGATGATGAGCAGGTCGCCCTCGTTGATACCCGCATCAATCATCGAGTTGCCAATCACGCGGGCACAGAAGGTGGCAGCGGGATTTGTGATGAGAGCACGGTTCAAGTCGATCGTGTCGGCATACTCCCCCTGGGCCGGGCTGGGAAATCCAGCTTGGACGCGCCCTTCAAAGAATTGCAGGCCAAAGGATTTCTCCTCGGGCTTAACTCCTGTTATCTTGATCTCGCTCATATTCACATTATACTTTCACAATCAATCCATCATGAGCCAATTCCACGTTGCGTGGCAAAAAGCCAAGCGAATCGGCGTGCAATCCCATGCGGTCGCTCATGTGGATGAGATAAGCATGGTCAGGCTTGATACGTTCTATCACAGCAAGCGTCTCGTCAAGGCACATGTGCGACAGATGGCCGCCCTCCCTGCGCAGGGAGTTGATGACCAGCAACGGCACACCCTTGAGTCGATCAATCACATCATCGGCAATGGTCTTGGCATCAGTAATATAGGCCAGGGGCCCGATGCGGAAACCACAGATAGCCAATCTGTAATGCATCACGGGAATGGGTTCTACCCGCACACCCTCGACCAGAAACGGCTCGTTGCCGATGACGTGTTCTTCAAACTGCGCCACCCCCGGGTAAGGATTGTCGGCAAAACAATAGGGAATGCGCTTGTGCAGGTCATCCAGGACATCGGCACGAGCGTAGATCGGGAACGGACGCTCAAAGCAATAGGCGCGCAGGTCATCCAGTCCAGCTACATGGTCGTAGTGGATGTGGGTGAGCAGCACGGCATCCAGGTTGTCATCGCTGGCACGCAACATCTGGGTGCGGAAATCGGGTCCACAGTCGATGAGCAGCCTCGCACCCTGATAACGCACAATCGCCGACGTGCGCAATCGCTGGTCGCGCGGGTCATCACTCAGGCACACCGGGCACTTGCATCGCAGCATGGGCACCCCGGTGGATGTTCCGGTCCCCAGAAACTCTATTTCCAGTGTAGTCAGTTTCATCATTTCCTGAATTGTCGCAGCAATCCATCGACAAAAAACAGATAGGAGCCGCCATCATAATACCAATATTCACGCATACCCGCCTGGTCGGGGACCTCATTGATGCGCTTGGGAGTCCCTAGAGCCAAGCGGCACTCCTCCTTGGTCATGCCCTCGACAACCTGTGATCGAGTGATCCGCTCCCAGTTGACATCGGTAATGGCGGGATAGGCCAAATGGGGGTCGCTAGAGACAAACATCGCATCAAAGCTGCGCCCCTGCATTGTAGAAGTCTGGTCACTCATCCACACCATAGCCTGTTCATGAGAATCGGCAGTAGTGAAAAGCACCCTCATGGGCAGCACCGCATTGCCAGGCAAGACGCTGTCGATGTGCACCTTGATGAAATGGCGGCCATCGATCATCTTTTCGGTTTTCCGCTCATACCAGATGCCAGTCCTGATGTAATATTCCTTACCGACCACTTGACGAGCATAGTGCTCTACCATATCCAGGTCGATGAGCATCGGGATCGAGAACCCACGTCGGAAAGCATCGGCAGCACGTCCTGCACGGCAGGAATAGGTGAGATTGTTGAGGCTGTCATGGAAATCGATGAAGATATAACGGTTGTCATCATTGTACAGACCTCCCGTGTGGTGTCCGACATAGTTCACCACGTGTCCCGCCAGGTTCAACGTGTCCTTGTCATAACCCTCCTGGTGAGCCAACAATTGAGTCACCTGGTTATCAGTTACCCAAAAGCGCTTACCTATTTCCCATGCAGGAAGAGAATCTTGATAAGCCTCAAGCGTGATGATTGTCTGGTGGCTGTCCACTTGCTCGATGGCGCGGCGCACATCCTTGTTGGTCACATGCTCGGTCACCTCAATACCCGTGCCACAGGACATCAACAACAGGCACCATGCGCCCACCGTTGCCCTGTGGCATCTACCAGGTCTCTTGACACGAGCCGACAGCCGCCTGTTCATTTCACTTTTTCTCTTTCTGGAGTGCGGCATCAACCGATGATGTCACAGCATTGATATCAACATCACCAGCAAGTGCGTCGGAGATCACTTCATTGACGACCGAGTCCTTGACCATGCCACGCTCCAGCTTCAGGGTCGAGATGTAAGCCGCATTGCGCTGGCGAGCATCCTTCAAAGCCTTGCGGAAGTCGGCCACACCGGCAGTGTCACCAGCTGCCACAATCTTGGCTTCCAGGGAACGGATGCTGTCATCGAGTGCCAGCACGGCATCGGCATCCTGTTTCTGGCACAGTTCATCAAGCCGCTGGGCCCATTCCTCGCCCTGCTGCTTATAATCGTTCTGGCAACTGGTCAATGACAAAGCAACCACAGCTGCTGCAATCCATAAAATCTTCTTCATGATTTGTTGTTTTTTAAAAAAAGCGTTTTGTTATTGTAATTTTAGTTATTGGATGACTGATTCATCGTGTCCATCGCCTGTTGCAGTGCTGTCGCCAACTGGTCGGGGCACGACGTGTTCTTGTATCCACAACGAATGCCCTGCAACTTAGCGATGGCCTCGGCAGCCTTCATCCCCCGCACGAGGGTCGATATTCCTTGCAGGTTACCATGACATCCGCCATAGAATTGAACATCCTGGATAGTGCCCTGCTCGTCAAGTTCCATATCGATTTGGGACGAGCAAGTGCCCTGAGTATAATAGGTATATTTCATTTTCTCAATTTTAATCAGTAATTAATCAAGTCGATCAACCGACGCACGTCATTGATTCTCAACTCATTGGTATCATAATCAATGATGTCCATGTCGGCAAGTTTATCGAGCGCAGCCATCAATGTCGTGCGTTGTGTGCCCAGCAGTGCGCATAAATCCTTCTGCTTATAACGGAGGAGGACACGGGTCGCACCAGGGATTGCCAGTGCATCCACCACCATGGCAAGCCTCTCGGTCACAGATCCATCGTCGGTTGACAAGAGTGAGGCAACGCCCCGCTGACTACCCGATGACAGATAATTAAGGATGTTGAACAAGAACACCTTGTCGCTGTTTACCATCTTGATATAGTCACTCTTGCGCAACTGCAAGATGCCACATGCGCCACAGGCAGTAGCGGTGAAGGGATAGGACGTTTCCTTGCCAAACAGATATTCGGCAGCCAGGACATGGGGCGTGGAGAGTGTCTGGTTAAAGGTGATACGCAAGTGGGAAAATGCCTGCTCCGTTTCGACTTGCCCCGACACGATAAACTTGATGTGAGTGCAGAGGTCTCCGGCGGCAAAGATTTGCTCACCGCTACGGAATTTCAGGAAATGGAATGGCAATTTCTCGACCAGGGCGGTGATTTTGTCTGAACTCACTCCCTGGAAGAGCGGCAATTGCATCAACTGTTGGTACATGCTGTTCATTGCCTCGACACTGCTGGATTCACTTCTTTAACATTTCAACGACCTGCTCAACCGTCAAGGTGTGCTGCTCACCGGTACCCATGTTCTTGAGAGCGATGGTACCGTTCTGCACCTCATCGGCACCCACGATAGCGACAAACGGGATCTGCCGGTCGTTGGCATAATTCATCTGTTTCTTCATCTTGGCCATGTCGGGGTAGAGTTCGGCACTGATTCCAGCCTTGCGCAGCGACATGATGTGGCGCAACGATACCGAAGCCTCCTGCTCGCCAAAGTTAACAAACATCACCTGTGCCGTAGCCATTGTGTCGGCAGGATACAGGTCGAGCGCATTCAATACATCGTAGATGCGGTCGGCACCAAAACTGATGCCCACACCCGACAGGCCAGGCATACCAAACACACCCGTCAAGTTGTCGTAGCGGCCACCACCCGTGATGCTGCCGATGGCGACATCCAGTGCCTTGACCTCAAGAATGGTCCCGGTGTAGTAGTTCAAACCACGGGCCAGCGACACGTCGAGTTCAACCCTTGCACGCGTGCCCAAAGCAGCCACATGGTCAAGCACATAGCGCATTTCCTCAATGCCCTTCATGCCCACCTCGCTGCTGGCCAGCATCACTTGGAGCGCAGCGAGTCGTTCCTCGTTGGAGCCATCCAGGTTCAACAGGGGTTGCAGGGTGGCAATCGACCCGTCGCTCAATCCCTTTTCCCTCAACTCGGCATTGACATTGTCGATGCCGATCTTGTCGATCTTGTCGATGGCGACAGTGATATCCACAATCTTGTCGGCAGCGCCGATGACCTCGGCAATGCCACTGAGTATCTTGCGATTGTTCAGCTTGATGGCGACGTTGATATTGAAACGGTTGAACACCTCATCAATCATGGTCACCAGCTCCACCTCGTTGAACAGGGAGTCACTGCCCACGATGTCGGCGTCACACTGGTAGAACTCACGGTAACGCCCCTTCTGTGGGCGGTCGGCACGCCACACGGGCTGCACCTGGTAGCGCTTGAAGGGCATCTGCAAGTCGTTGCGGTGCTGCACCACATATCGTGCAAAGGGTACCGTCAGGTCATAACGGAGTCCCTTCTCGCTGATCTTGGTGGTCAAGTGCAGCGAGTCGCGTGTCTCCAGCAGTTCGCTGGGGGCATCCTTGAGATAGTCACCGCTGTTAAGAATCTTGAAGAGCAGTTTGTCACCCTCCTCGCCATACTTGCCCATCAACGTTGACAGGTTCTCGATGGCCGGAGTTTCAATCTGCTGGAATCCATACAAGAGAAAAACGTCCTTGATGGTATTAAAAATATAGTTGCGACGTGCCATCTCGATGGGCGAGAAGTCGCGCGTCCCCTTGGGGATGGACGGTTTTTGTGCCATTTCTTTTCCTTAAAAAATAAGTTGTGATGATGTGTTAAGTTTTATCGGCGATTACCGCCAAAGATCATTGCGATATAATATAATAATGTAGCCAGTGATCCGATGGCAGCTACGACATAGGTATAAGCGGCAGCGTGGAGGGCATCCTTGGCATACTCCAATTGCTGACCAGTGACGATGCCCGAGCCTTCAAGCCACTTGATCGCGCGACGGCTGGCATCCACCTCGACGGGGAGTGTCACAAAGCTGAACAACACCGTGCTGGCAAACAACGCGATAGCGATATACAGGGGGATGGGTGTGATCTGAGCCACTACAATACCAGCGAGCAAGAGCCACTGGATGGTATTGGAGGCAAAGGACACGATGGGCACCATCCGGGTGCGCAACTGCAACATGCTGTATCCCACCTTGTGTTGCACGGCATGGCCACACTCATGAGCGGCAACGGCAGCGGCAGCGATGCTGTTGGTGCCATAGACGGGCTCGCTCAGGTTCACCGTCCTGTTGGCAGGGTTGAAGTGGTCGGTCAACTGTCCACTCACACTTGTCACCTGCACATCGCCGCAACCATTCTGTTGCAGCATGGCATTGGCAATATCACGTCCGGCCATGGGCACGCCCAGAGGGACTTTGCTGTACTTGGCAAACTTTGACTTAAGGGAGTTCTGAACCACCAGGCTCAGGATGAAAATGCCTCCCATTAAAATCCAGATAAACATAAAGCAGTCAATTATTATTAATTGTTCATAACCTGTTTCCTGCCAGTGCCAGCCAGTAACAATAGTCCAGTGACTGTGAGGCAGAAACAGAATACAGTTGGCACGAAAATTGCACTCGCTGGAGCAGGGCAAAATTTCGCACTGCAAAGTTAAAGATTTTTGCCCGCAAAACAGTTATTTGGGTCAATAAAAGTATTAAAAAATGAAAATTAGGAGCAAAAAAGTTTGGTAATTCAAAAATAGCCGTTACATTTGCGGCGTTGAATCGTTTTATTATTAATTTATTAATTAAAAGTTGTTTTATTATGAAAAAGTTTTTATTGATGTTTGCAGCTGTTGCTGCTATCGCATTTGTAGGTTGCAAGACCGAGACCAAGCCCGAGGCTGAGGTAGTAGAAGAGGCTCCCGTAGCTGAGTACACCGTTGACGGCGTTGCCGCTGACCTGTTGAACTGCGCTGACGAGGCATCTGCTGTTAGCTTGCTCGATGGTATCAAGGCTAAGGCTGATGAGCTGCTCAAGGGTGGCGACCAGGCTGGCTACTTCAACATCATCAACATCTTGAAGACCGTTTGGGACAACAACAAGGATGCCATCCTGGCTAAGATCCCGACCCTGGCCGATAAGATGACCAACTACATTGATGTTCCCGAGGAGCTCAAGGCTGGTTTTGCTGACTTTGTTGCAAAGCAGGCTGCCGAGAAGGTAGGTGAGGCTGTTGACGCTGCTACCGATGCTGCCGGTCAGGCTGTTGATGACGCCAAGGCTAAGGCTGGTGAGACCGTTGACGCTGCTGCCGATGCCGCTAAGAATGCCGCTAGCAACGCTGTTGACGCTGCCAAGGAGAAAGGCGCTGAGGCTGCCCAGAAGGTTGCCGACGAGCTGAAGAAGAATTAATCTAGAAAACAAGATTAAACCCTTATAAACTGTCAAGGCTGGTTCTCATGGAGCCAGCCTTGATTGATTTATACTCGGAGCAGAGACAATGGGGGGCCGTGGCGGGAGCCACGGCATGGTTTAACCCTGACGCGACTCTAACCGGAGACGCGACACCGGGGGCCGTGGCGGGAGCCACGGCATGGGTCAACCCTGACGCGACGCTAAACGGAGATGCGACACTGGGGGCCGTGGCGGGAGCCACGGCATGGTTTAACCCTGACGCGATGCTAACCGGAGATGCGACAATGGGGCCGTGGCGGGAGCCACGGCATGGTTCAACACTGACGCGATGCTAAACGGAGATGCGACAATGGGGCCGTGGCGGGAGCTACGGCATGGTTCAACCCTGACGAGACTCTAAACGGAGACGAGACAATGGGGGCCGTGGCGGGAGCCACGGCATGGTTTAACCCTGACGAGACTCTAAACGGAGACGAGACAATGGGGGCCGTGGCGGGAGCCACGGCATGGGTCAACACTGACGCGACTCTAACAGGAGACATGACGCCGGGGGCCGTGGCGGGAGCCACGGCATGGTTTAACCCTGACGCGATACTAAACGGAGACGCGACGCCGGGGGCCGTGGCGGGAGCCACGGCATAGTTCAACCCTGACGCGATGCTAAACGGAGACGCGACAATGGGGGCCGTGGTGGGAGCCACGGCATAGTTCAACCCTGACGATGGATGGTAATTCTCCCTTTACTGGAGTTATGGGATGGTTGTGGTTGTTTTCCTTTCTAGCTGGTAAGCTAGTCGCTCGTCGCCGTTGAGGAGGTAGATGATGCCGCAGTAGGTAAAGCCGTAGCGCTCGATGACGTGACGCATGATGACGTTGTCGCGGTGGGTGTCGATGCGCAGGTTGCCAGCCACTTCCTTGCAGTAATCCATCACATCTTTAAACACACCATGGCTAGTTGCCGTACTGGCCAGGCGGTGCACGACATGGTAAGGCTCATCATCGAGCCACTCACCCTGGTAGATTTCCTTGTAGGTGGGTTCCGGCCCCGGTATAAAAGTAAAGGAAGCTATAACCTCACCACTCCCCTGCTCCACACACAGGTAACAGTGACCGTTGCGGATGTCATTCTCGATGGTCTCCTGGCTGGGATAGCCGTCAATCCACTGGTTGACATTACCGCAGGAGCGCATAATGCCACGAGCCTCATCGATGAGCCTCATGATCACGGGCACATCTTCATACAAGGCTTTTCTAATCGTCCTATTCATCACTATATAATCGATGTCGTTATATGATTGGTAAGGTATTATTGGGTGATGCCGTCACGACGCATCATGGCATCGATGTGAGGCTCTGTCCCCCTGAAGCGCTTGTAAAGCGTCATTGGATCCTCGGTACCACCACGGGAGAGGACATTATCGCGCCACGAGCGGGCGGTGTCGGGGTTGAAAATGCCCATCTGCTTGAAGTGGTCAAAGGCATCACACTCGATCATCTCGGCCCACTTGTAGCCGTAATATCCGGCAGCATAGCCACCTGAGAAGATGTGCGTGAACTGGGGTGACATGATGCATCCCTCGACGGGTTCAAATGCCTGCACATCCTTGACAGCGTCACGCTCAAAGAGGAAGTCATCGCCCTGGAAAGACTCCTTGATGCTATGCCATGCCATATCGATGTAGCCAAATCCCAGCTGTCGCACACAGGCATAGGCAGCGCCATACTGCGACGACGCCAACAGGCGATTGATCAGTTCCTGAGGCACAGGTTCGCCCGTGAGGTAATGACGCGCAAAACTATCCAGGAAATCGCGCTCATAGACATAATTCTCGTTGAACTGGGAAGGCACCTCGACAAAGTCGCGATAAACATTGGTACCGGACAGTGACTGATACTTACAGCGGCTCAACAATTGGTGCAGCGCATGGCCAAACTCATGCATGAACGTCTCAACCTCGCGCACGGTGAGCAAGGAGGGCTTACTGTCGGTGGGGCGGGTGAAATTCATTGTCAACGTCACCAGGGGTCGCACGTCATTGCCGTCGTTGTCGATATACTGTTCACGGAAGCTAGTCATCCATGCCCCACTCTGCTTGGTGGCACGCGGGAAGAAATCAACGTAGAGCATGCCCACCGCCTTGCCGTCATCGTCGGTCACGTCATAGACCTCGACCTCGGGATGGAACACCTGCGCGTCATGGTTGGGGATGAAGCGCAGGCCATACATGCGCTTGGCAAAGCCAAAGACCCCCTTGGTCACCTGTCCCAACTCGAAATAAGGTCGCAGCAACTCATCATTGATGTCAAACATCGAATCCTTTTCCTTGTTACTGTAATAACTGTAATCCCAAGGCATGATGGTGACAGGGTGGCCCTCCAGCTCACTGGCAAATGCCGTGAGGCGCTGCATCTCGCTGCGCTCAACAGGCAGATAGGCATCGCGCAACTCGTTGAGCATCTGATAGACGCGTTCAGGCGTTCCTGCCATCGTGTGTTGCAATTTATAGTCAGCATAGGTCTCACAACCCATCAGGTGAGCGATTTCAAGACGCGTGTTAGCGATGTCACGCAAGATGTCGAGGTTGCAATATTCCCCGCTGGTGCACTGGTGGTTATACATCTTGTACAACTTCTCCCGCAGGTCACGGCGGTCGCTGTATTTCATGAAGGGGATATAACTGGGGGCATCCAGCGTCACCAGCCACGCGTCGTCACGTCCCTTGTCACGAGCGGCCTGCTTGGCTGCATCAAGGGCGCTCTCGGGCAAACCAGCGATGTCATCGGCTGTCAGCCAGAGTTCGTAACGAGGTGTCTCCTTGAGGGCATTCTGGTCAAACTTTAAGGTCAACTCGGACAGCCGCTTGGACAGTTGACGGTAACGATCACGGTCGTCACCTTGCAGGTTGGCACCACTGCGCACAAATCCGTCATAGGTCTCGCGCATCAGCATTTGATCCTCCACGTCATGACGGGCCGTGTCAAAGTGATCGTGCACATATTTCACCCGTTGCCACAATTGCGGGTTGAGGGTGATGCTGTTGAAGTGTTCGCTCAACAATGGCGCCATGCGGTTGCTCACGTCCATCAGCGCATCATCGGCATTGGCCGAGAGCATGGGGTAAAACACACCCAGCACACGATTGAGCATGGAGCCGGCACGGTCAAGTGCGACGATGGTGTTGTCAAATGTGGGGGTCGCATCGCTCTGAGCGATGGCCTTGACCTCGGCATCATGCTCCTTGATGCCCTGACGGATGGCAGGTTCATAGTCGGCAGTGGTGATGCGGTCAAAGGGTATTGCGCCACCTGCTGTCTTGAAAGGCTTGAAAAATATATTATTCTCGATCATTTTTATTACTTGATTTATTGAGGGCCGTGGCAGGAGCCACGGCATGGATTAACACTGACTGTACTTGAGGCGCTATGGCCTGTACTGCACATCGCCTGTACTGCACATCGCCTGTACTATGAGGGCGCTATTCGAGCTCGACTACAGTGATGCCCGCTCCACCAAATTGCACATGCTCGTCACGATAGGATTTCACGCCCGAGACGGTGTGCAGGTACTCGCGGATGGCGACCTTCAGGGCTCCAGTGCCAGTGCCATGCAGGATGCGCACCCGCTGGGCGCTGAACTGGATGGCATCGTCGATGAAATAGGTAATGGCTTGCAGGGCCTCGTCGGCACGCATACCACGCACATCGATATCGGGCTTGAAGTTCAGCTGTCGAGAGCGTATCTCGTCGGTAGTACTGCGGCTGAGCGACTCGGCCTTGGGCGTCTTCTCCTTGCGCATGGTGCGTTCCACCTTGTCGGCCTCGATGCGCGTCTTGATGTTACCGAATGCCACCAGTGCGTATTTCTCGTCGATGCTGATGAGTGTACCCACGGTGGAAGTTCCCTTGAGCACCACATTGTCGCCAGCCTGCAAGGGTCGGTTTTTATCGGCCACAGGCTTGGGAGCGGCCTTCTTGGGGTGCTTGCGGCGGGGCTGTTCCTTGGGTGCCAGTTCCTTGAGGCGTGACGGTTCGTCGGGTTCCCCGGCATTGAGCCGCTGCTTGAACTCGTCAAGTTGCCGGCGCAACTCCTTGGTGCGTTCCTTCTCGGCCTGCTGTTGCCTTATCTCCATGATGGTGCGCTCAATCTGGGCATTGCTTCCCCGCAGGATTTCCTGAGCCTCGTTGCGCGCCTCATGGATAATCTGCCGATGTTCGGCCCTGATATTATCCAAGCGCTCGTCATAGTCGGCAATCATCTGGTCGAGGCGTTTCTCCTTGGCTCGCACGTCCTGTCGCTTGTTTTCCCAGTAACGTCGATCCCTCACGATGTCGAGCAGGTACTTATCCATGTTGATGTAATCGCTGCCCACAATTTCGCTGGCCTTGTCAATGACCTGCTGTGGCAGCCCCGTCTTGCGGGCAATCTCGATGGCAAAGGAACTGCCCGGATATCCCATCGATAGCTGGAAAAGCGGTTGCATGCGCTGGCGGTCATAGAGCATCGCTCCATTGACGACACCATCGGTCTCGTCGGCAAAATGCTTGAGGTTCTGGTAATGGGTCGTGACCACCCCCATGACCTGGTGCTCGTTGAGCTGTTCCAGAATGGATTGGGCTATTGCGCCACCAATCTGCGGCTCGGTGCCGCTACCCATCTCATCGATGAGGATGAGCGTTTCCTTTCCACCCCTGGAGAGGAACATCTTCATGTTCTGCAAGTGGCTGCTATAGGTACTCAAGTCGTTCTCGATGCTCTGCTGGTCGCCGATGTCGATAAAGATGTCATGGAAAAGTCCCATGTGTGAGTTGTCACGCAGGGTGGGCAACAGACCACATTGCATCATGTATTGCACCACGCCCACAGTCTTGAGGCACACCGATTTTCCTCCAGCATTAGGTCCAGAGATGACCAGAATGCGGTCCTTCTTGTTCAAGGTGATATTCAATGGCACGACTTCCTTGCCCTGGCTGCGCAACGACAGCATCAAGGCGGGATGGATGGCGCTGTACCACTCCACAACAGGCTTGCGGTCCACATGGCACAGCTGAGCGCCCACATCTTGGGCAAAGAGAGCCTTGGCGCGAATGAAGTCCAATTGTCCCAAGGTGTGCAGCACGCCAGCCAGCTCATCAAGATGTGGCCGAATCATGTCGGTGACCTGGGTGAGAATGCGTATGATCTCGCGCGCAATCTCGGCCTCGGTCTCACGGATGCGGTTATTGGCCTCGACGATGGCATCGGGCTCGATAAAGACGGTCTTGCCCGTTGCGCTCTCATCGTGCACGATACCATGCAGCTTGCGCTTGTTCATGGCGCTGACAGGCAACACGAGCCTGCCGTCACGCAATGACGGTTGCACATCGTTGTCGAGGATGCCGTCTTGCTTGCCTTGGGCGATGATGCGGCGCAGTGTTCCATTGATGCTGCTGGTCACACGAGCTATAGCCGTGCGCAACTCTTGCAGATGGGGCGAAGCAGTGTCCTTGATATTGCCAGCCTTGTCAAGGAT
The DNA here is from genome assembly GCA_947165485.1 of uncultured Prevotellaceae bacterium. Lineage (GTDB taxonomy): Bacteria > Bacteroidota > Bacteroidia > Bacteroidales > Muribaculaceae > Sodaliphilus. Next base: position 4,919 of record CAMVAP010000003.1, on the reverse strand, counting down.
ATGGCCGATAGCCGCGCTCAACTCCGGGAAAGACTGCAAGCCGCTTGTCAATTCACCCAAACGGGGATAAGCAGTATTTCCGTCACCATCGGCGGCAAAGAAACGTACCACCTGTGTCACAGTTGTCAACAGGCGTTGCAAGTCAAACAGGCGCTCGGCAGACAGGAATGTGCCCGGTGTGGCCACTTCCTTGAGCACCACACGCAAATCAAAGTAGTAGCTAAGCGGAAATTCCTTGCCCGTCTGGACGATGGACATGAACTCGTGAGTCTCTTCCAGCCAGCGGATTACCTCGTCACGACGAGTCGAGAAATGCAAGAGAGGCACATTGGCAGCACCCAATGCGCTCACACAGTTGCGTTCCAGCTCGCGTCTCACGGCATCAAAGCCGATCTTGCTCTCAAAGTTAGAGGGATAAATCATCGCACAAAATTAGTCATTTTTCTTTATTCACCGAAATAATCTATTCAAGTTTAAAAAGTGGCCCACGAATAATATGGCCTGCGTGGCCTTTTCAAATAGGCTCAATAAAAAAATGAAAGATTTTTACTTGTAAAATTTGGCATTTAGATTTCAAAACATTACCTTTGCAGAATCATCGGGATTTTATCCCATATTTATCATCATCAATCAAATCTTATTTATCTGATTCTTGAAAAAACAGTGCTCTGCTAAGGGGTGATTGACCCAAAACGGAGCACTTTTTACATTTTATTTCCCCAAATTGTGACATTTTAAAAAATAATGCCTAAATTTGCATCATCTGAAATTGATACAATTAACCTATACATTTAATAACTAACTCAATTTTTATGAAGAAATTTTTATTCTTATTGCTCGCTTCGGCTGTTGCCATCAACGTTATGGCCGACGACAAGGTTGTCATTCCTGACAGCACTGGTTTTAAATTTACCGACACCAAGGTCATCAAGCACACTCCCGTGAAGGACCAGAACAAATCAGGCACATGCTGGTGCTACTCGACCAACTCCTTCTTTGAGAATGAGATTCTGCGCCTCAGCGGCAAGGAAGTTCACCTGAGCGAGGGTTTTGTTGTCAACCACTGCTACTATGACAAGGCTATCAAGTACATCCGCATGGATGGCGAGATCAACTTTGCCGAGGGTGGTGCTGCCGAAGATGTACCCTACGTATGGCGCACCTACGGTATGGTTCCCAACGAGGTATATACCGGCATGACCTATGGCGACAAGAAGTTTGACACCAGTGAGCTGACCGCATTATTGAGCGGTTATGTAGGCACCATCAACAAGCGCAGCCTCAAGAAGCTGACCCCCGCGTGGAAGGAAGGCTTGCAGGCTATCCTCGACAGCTACATGGGCAAGATGCCCGAGAAGTTTGTCTATGAGGGCAAGACCTACACCCCTCAGACTTGGGCTGCCAGCCTGGGTATCAACCTTGACGATTATGTGCCCATCTGCTCGTTCAACCACCACCCCTACTATCAGCCCTTCATCCTTGAGGTGGCCGACAACTGGTTGTGGTCCAGCTATCAGAACGTACCCATCGATGAGCTGATGGAGATTGCCAACTATGCCATCGACAACGGTTACAGCATCGCTTGGGGTGCTGACGTGAGCGAGAAGGGCTTCAAGTGGCGCAACGGTTATGCCATCCTGCCCGTTGAGAAGGATGTTCCCGATGCTGCCGGCACAGACATGGCCCGCTGGGCACAGCTCAGCGACAGGGATCGTGAGGCTGAGTTGTGGGACATCAAGGGTCCGGTTAAGGAACAGTGGGTGACCCAGGAGGAGCGCCAGGAGATGTTTGACAACAAGCAGACCACCGACGACCACGGCATGGTCATCATGGGTAAGGCAGTTGACCAGGAAGGCAACAAGTACTTCAAGGTACAGAACAGCTGGGACACCAACCAGCTCTATGAAGGCTACTTCTATTGCAGTGAGGCCTTCTTCCGTGCCAAGACGATGAACATCCTGGTTCACAAGGATGCCATCCCCGCCAAGATCGCCAAGAAGATGGGCATTAAGAAATGATCATGAGTGTTAATCCTTAACACGTCACATCCAGGGGACTCGCAGGCCCAGTGCTTGCGGGTCTCCTTGTTCTCATCAATTCAAGTTTTTGCAAGTTGTTACATAGTTAATGGTAAATGGTTAAAGTCATTCAGGTCTAAATCTGTTGATTGACGATTCAGCCTCGGGCTTTCACCTCAAGTTTCTAGAATATGGTAGCACAACGTAACACCGGCAGCATCCACTGGCCAGCCCTGATAGCAGTGGGAATCTATGCAATAGTCGCATTGCTCTTGACATCCTGGGACTCCTATCTCTATGACCTGTGGCAGCACCACGATGTGATCTGGTTCTACACCTGCGGCAAGGCATGGATGAACGGCATGACCCCGTATGTGGACTTTGCCGACAGCAAGGGTCCGCTATTGTGGCTCATCTACGGCATGGGGTACCTCTTGAGTCCAAGCAGCTATGTGGGTTGCTACTGGATTTCCTGCATCCTGTACACCATCATCTTCTACCAGTGTTACAAGTGCGCGCTACTGTTCACGCGCAATACCCGACTGGCACTGGTGGCCGTCATCTTGTGCTCACTTTACTTCCTGTGCCCGTTTACCCACATCGAGGTGCGCACCGAGGATTATTGCTACCCCTTCATGCTACCCATGTTCTACCGTTTCCTGCGCCACACCATCAATCATGAGTCCACAGCCCGCTTTGCTAGGCAATCGGCTATGCTGCTGGGATTTTCACTGGCAGCCACCTTGCTGATCAAGTACAGCTGCACCCTCATGATGGCAGTCTTTATTCCATACTTCTGCCTCGTGGTTCCACGTCGCAGCAACTATCCGATGATCAAGGCCATCGGTTGGTGTTTCCTCACCTCGGTTCTCACCCTGTTGCCCATGATAATCCTGTTAGCGGCCCAGGGATGCCTGAGCGCATTTATCAACGAGTATTTCCTCGTCACGGCCAGCACCTTTGGCAACCTGCACGGTCAAGCGATCACAGCGGGCAGCATCCTGTCACTGTTCACGAGCAAACGCCTGCTCATCTACCTTGTTGCCACAGGAGCGGGCATGGTCGTCTATCTGTTGCGGGTAGCAAGAGGCCGCACCTATGCCCTGGTGGCATTGTTGTGGTTCACGACGGTCATCCTGCTTAACGGCACCGATGCCATCTATTTCAATGTTTTGTCATTGTTCACGGTGCTTTTTGCCGGATTGATTGCCCAATTGCTGGGGTGGTGGCTACACCATGGTGTTGTCATTGCAGCAATGGCAGTTACCGCACTGGCAATGCTGTTTACCATGACCGACCGGTCGTCGTTGTTCACCCGCTCGTCACCCGAGCAGACAGCATGGTACTATTATGCTCACCTCATGGGTCAATACCAGTCGCCCCGCACACTCTATTACTCTTGCCACGACCATGGCGAAGGCGTGCCCAGCGGCGGGCTGCCGGCCTGCAAATACTGGAGCCTGCAAGTGGGTCACACACCAGAGATGCTAGCCGACCAGCGCAATGCCATCACTCAAGACCGTTGCGACATCATTTACATCATGTCGGACGATCAAGAGGGCAAGGAACTGGTTGAGAAAAAGGGATTTTACCGCTATGACTTTACCGACATCGGTGTGGGAGATCCCGCATTCCCCCACTACGTCCTGTACAGTGCCCGCAAGCTGGACACATCACATTTTAAAGTACCCACGCCCGTCGATGTACTGCTCAAGAGGAGGTTTTAGGTGTTAGGTTTTAGGTATTAGGTATTAGGTGTTAGGTGTTAGGTGTTAGTGGGCATCCGCATTCTGAGAACTGACTGGTGAAAACTGAGAACTGACTGGTGAAAACTGAGAACTGACAGATGAAAGAATCTTTTGATTCTTCTCTGTTCCAAGAAAAATCACTACCTTTGCATCACCTAATTAACAAGCATTATTAACTCATTTATCTTAAAACATCAATGAAAGCATTAAACACTGATAAGGCACCCGCTGCCATTGGTCCCTACAGTCAAGCCATCCGTACCGGTAATATCGTTTTCTTGTCGGGTCAGCTGCCCATCAACCCCGAGACTGGCGCATTTCCCGAGGGAGGTATCAAGGAGCAAACCCGCCAGAGCCTGCTTAACGCCCGCGCCATCCTCCAGAGCGAGGGTCTGGACCTGAAGGACGTGGTGAAGACCACTGTACTACTGAGCGACATTGCCAGCTTTGGTCCCATGAACGAAGTGTATGCCGAGTTCTTCACCCAGCCGTTCCCTGCACGCAGCGCCTTTGCAGTGCGCGACCTGCCCAAGGGAGCCCTCGTTGAGATTGAAATGATTGCCGAGGCTCAATAATCATCATCCCCTATTACAACACTACGAGAAACAATATCCATCAAGTGGCTGTGTCATAATTTCGTTGGCAGCTTAAAAATCGGCCCATTATGACACAGCCACTTGTTTTACCCTATCTAAAAATCACTCATGCATCACCTGCAACAATTCTACACCATCGGGTTGCTCATTGTGTCCAATATCTTTATGACCATCGCATGGTATGGCCACCTGAAGTTGCAACAACTCAAGATCTTCACTAGCGACACGCCATTGTATCTCATCATCTTGCTCTCGTGGTTACTAGCGTTGCCCGAATATTCGTGCCAGGTACCAGCCAACCGCATTGGCTTTGACGGTAACGGAGGGCCGTTCAATATCATGCAACTCAAGGTAATTCAGGAAGTGGTATCATTGACGGTATTCACCGTGTTTGTCACCGTGTGCTTCAACGGGGAGTCCTTGCGCTGGAACCACCTGGCAGCGTTTATCTGCCTGATCATGGCGGTATTCTTTGTATTCCACAAGTGGTGATGGAGTTGTTAGTTGTTAGTTGTTAGTTGTTAGTTGTTAGTTGTTAGTTGTTAGTTGTTAGTTGT
>CAMVAP010000002.1 GCA_947165485.1 uncultured Prevotellaceae bacterium | reverse complement strand
GGCGGCGCCTCAGCAAATCGAGCAAGCTCGTTTGCTTTCGGCTTGCACAAGTTTTCCGTTTATCGTCAGTATCATAAAAGAATAGCGGTTTATTTACCTTTGTCAGTGTAAATCAACCGCGTATGCCTTGAAAAGACGCAGAGTCAACTACATGGCGAGACGCAAGCCACGAGATGAACTCGTGTATCTGGGATAGTCACTATCACGATATGACACACGACAACTTGCAGGGTCGCTGTTACCCCATCCACCTCCACGAAAGACACGAACAATGCCTGTTGTCGGGCCTGTGGGATTTGCCTGAGCTTCTTCGGTAAAATAACTCATGAAGTCATCACACCACTCAAAAACATTTCCGGACATGTCATACAAGCCTAACTCGTTTGCCTTTTTCGTACCTACAGGATGGGTAATGGAGCCACAATTCATCCAATACCAAGCAACTTCATTCACATCATTGCTGCCCGAGTATTTATAGCCCTTACTCTTGTTGCCGCCACGTGCAGCATACTCCCATTCGGCCTCTGTCGGCAAACGGAATTGCTTACCCGTCATTTGGTTTAACTTTGTTATAAACTCTTGACAGTCTTCCCAAGATACCCATTCTACAGGAAGTTCATCATCATTTTTGAAGAAGCTGGGATTATTGCCCATTACGGCTTGCCATAATGCTTGTGTGACTTCTGTTTCGCCGATGCTGAAACTTGAGAGCGTAACTTGATGAGCGGGATACTCATTTTCGCCAGCATCACTTCCTTGTTCGGGAGTAGCACCCATGGTAAAGGTGCCGCCTTCAACCTTGACCATTTTAAATGCCACTCCGTTCACACTAATTGTCTCAGTTTCAGAGGGTGTTGGTGCACCGCCTCCCAGGATGATGTCGATGATGGCATTGACATCGGCAATGTTGATTTCGCCGTCTTTGTTGACATCGGCAGATGCGTTGTTGCCACCACCTAATATCACATCAATGACGGCGTTGATATCAGCGATGTTGACCTCTCCATCGTTATTCACATCACCTTTTATCATCTCTGCGTTGCGGGATATTATGATGTGATCAGCAGCATTACCGTTGCCGTAAGCGATGTAATAACCGTAGTCGCTGTGGTCAATATAGGCGTCAGCGGGATAGGTGATGGAACAGTTCGTGAATGAGATGCCCTCACCGATTCGATCGACTCCACCTTTGATATCGGCTTGAACATTGTTGAACGCAAGGGCGACATTAACTCCATTCCCGTTATTCGCTATACCATTCTGGGATTCTAATGTGATTTCTTTAATTGTCAGATTTGTATCAATGAGAAATATGTCAATCCATGTGCTGGAAATCTGCAGGCTGCCATCGCCTTGGATAGTCACCTTCTTGTCATTATAAGAATCAAAAGCCATGACGACAAATCCATTGGTCGTCAGTTTGCAGTGCCCATTGATCACAATGGTTGCTTCAGCCTCTGAAATGCGTATGGGACGAATATTATCATAGACGTTATCGGTATTGTATTCAACTACCGCATTGTCTAAGGTGAGTGTGTGGCTTTCTTTATTCCACGTAATGCTGCCACTCTTGATAAAGGATGTGTTAAAATGTCCATTCGCATCACAGCTCACATCGCAAATTCGAACATCGGCAACTGCTCCGAGTGCCGCTATCAGTGAAAGGCAAAGTAAGAATAGTTTCTTCATATCGTTTAGTATTAATTGGTTAACCGACTAAATAATACTCGCCTCGACGGTGAGCCGTCGAGGCGAGATGAGTTCTGTTGAATATAAAAGTTGATCTATTACATCAAGCCAGTGTTTGGAGATATGATTCTACTTGCTCTTTAAGGACTGGCAGGTCGTTTGTGCAAGTATCCCAAACGAATTTCGGACTGGCGATATAATAACCGTGCACTAACACGTTACGCATATCTATGATATCATGCCATGGCGTTTCGGGCGTTTCATCTCGGAATTCTTTAGTCAGCATATTTGCAGCTTCACCAATGATCATGATATTGTAAACGACTGCATGAAAGCACATTCTGTCATTAGTCATATCATCAAACGTTTTACCTTCCAGGAACTGACTAACATTATCAATGCACTCAAGGATGTGCTGAAGTCTGTCTTTATCTTTAGATCGCTCTCTCATATATCAACTGTCTGTCAAAGTTTGCATCTTCCGCTATCAGGGGACGCATTGTTCCTTCTTCCACAAGGTCAACGTCACGGCCAAGCTTTTCCTTTAACTCTCTCCACATACGCGCATAGGCAAACAGCCCAATCGGTTGACTGTGATCAAATTCAACGAGAATGTCAATATCACTGTCATCCCTTTGCTCTTCACGGGCAAAGGAACCGAATAGCCATGCTTTTAAAACGGGTTGCGTCTTAAGATACTCGGCAATAGTTGTTTTGATGTCTTGAGTACTCATGACTGATAGCACATTATCTTTTTGCAAATGTAATGCCTTTTTTTAAAACCGCAATAACTTCATAAGGAAAATCTCTGACTATATTCTTTTCTCATTTTCTTTTAGATTTCGGTGATTTATTGACTTCGTCTTCAATGCTCACGCTCGGCATTGCTCAAGAAAACTTGACATTGCGCTCTCTTACTCGCATTGGTGTTCATGAGGCGCTGGAACTCGTCTTGTGCCTGGTTGCATAAACTTGGCGGCGCCTCAGCAAATCGAGCGAGCTCGTTTGCGTTCGGCTTGCACAAGTTTTCCGTTTATCGTCAGTATCATAAGAATTGCGGTTGATCTACTGCAAAGGTAAATCAACCGATTATGCCTTGAAAAGACGTGCCGAATGGTAATATTTTCTTTTGCTGTTATATCTATAAGTCATTGTTTATTGGTTGCGCATCACAATTCTTTTAATCAGTTGTAAAAGCAATCCAAGTAGCAATAAAATAATTAAAAGTGGAATTGATGGTATAAAAATAAGATAGAAGTAATTGCTGAGGAAATAACTTCCCATGATGTCATCAAGCTTTGAATAAAAAGCGTTCTTCGTTGATTGCCGATCATACTGACAAATGCGGTCAAGATAGTGTCTAGCTATATATTTTTCAACCATTGAGTCCTGAGTTCTTCCCAACAGCAATCTCAACGGCTGGTCATCAACAACCGTTACTGACATTAGGAATTTACCTTCATAGGCCTTGTTCCCTCTGTCAGTAAAATTACATTTATGAGAATACTTGTTTACGGCTCCGACGCTATCGAATGGCACAAAGAAACTGAAACAGTAACATAATGGGCCTGTCTTATTTTCTACGAATAAAAATGTGCCCACGGACAAGGTATCGATATCATTATCATCGAAATCTGATGGAATAAGACCTTCAGATATTCTATACCCAAGACTTGGAATCCGTGATTGATGAACCGTGGTGTCAACAATGAAAACATCAGGAAAATCATTCAATAACAGATTATTATTCTGATGTTTTGTTTCATGTTTTACTTGTGACTTTTCCACGGTAACAGTCTCAGTAAGCACACGGCCATTTCCTGCCACTGAGTCAACATCAGATTTCACATGATGCTTGAAAGTAGAGATTCCATAGTGTGCAACCGTATCTTGCGCCAAGAGATCTGCGAACTTGGAAACAAACTCTTTTTGAGTTATTCCAAGTAACAGGTACTCAGTATCATCAACACTATAATTATATTTAAAGGGTTGGGCAGGATGTTCATATTGCGTACGATTCGTACCGTCGATGAGATTACATATAGTGGACAGTGCAATGATACATAACACTTCCAATGCCACGAAAATTGCAAAAAATTTCACAACGGCCCAATAGACTTTCATAAACTTCTCCATAATTGTTACATCTTTTTCTTTATAACGGAAAAGACATCTCATTATTACTCAATGATAAGTTGATCCAATTTGTTGGTTTTTGTGAGTAATTCTTCTTGAGGCGCTGGTGTTTGCCCAGACTTTTATAATTTTGGAAAAGTTGCTCAACCGCCTAAACCTTGAAAAGAGATACAAGGACGCAATTTTTTAGTCTTGTTATCTCATACCTATTGCCTTTCAAGTGCATAACCATCATCACGTCCCCAATCCCAATCAAGGATAAATATCTTAAAATTATGATTCATGAGATGCAAACCATCAATACTCAATTGATGCTCCTCATTGATTACTTGTCCTGTTGAATTATGAGTCTGATACTCAAGGTTGAGATTCCAACAACATTCTGGTGACAAGGGTTTTTCTATACTCCATTTACCGGTTAATACCATTGTGCTATCCGAGTTTCGATTAATCGTTCGTGACACATGGGGTTTTATGACTTCAATAAAGGTCATGTCCTCATTAAGTGATAAAGATATGGAGTCACCTGTGTTCTCGTGCCAATTACCAAATAAATCGTTAGGCTTGTAATCAGCTTCACAAGAACATAATAGCGCGAATAAAGCCGATACTACCAAATATTTATATATACGAATCATTACTTTTCTATTTTGAATGAATTACTGTTTGTATTCAAACCACAATCCTGATAGGCTGTCATAGTGTTCTTTCCAAAAATCGAATCCTACTTTTTTCATAAAAACGTATTTTTCATTTTCATCAAAAAATCGGACTAAATTCTCATTCTCAAAATCTACTATATAAACATACACATTACCGCCTTTATTTATTCTAAGTCGCGAAATGTTCATCGACATAAAAGTAGGCAATAATTGTTTCAAAGAATCTTGATTTATAAAGCCGCGAATAGAATCCACGCTGTATATTGTTTGGCCTGTTTTGTCACATATAAGTTTATAGTAGTTAGAGTCATTCATAGATACACAGACGACAGCACTATCTCCATTCAAATCACAACCACGAATAATGAAATCATATCCTTGAAAGGCTTTGAAATCATCCTCATAAGTCATTTCTACAAAACCATTCTTAATTTGCACAAAATGATACCTACAGTACATTTCATAAATGACAAGGCTGGCCAATAGAACAATCAAAATAATCAGTAGCTTTCTCATGACTTCTAACTGTTTTTATAACTGCAAATATATTGCCTCTTAATCATGTCGGCAATACCCAAATGGGTATTTTTATCTATTTTCTCTTATTTTTCGGTGATTTGGATAAATCGTTCTCGCTCGGCAATGCTCATGCAAGCATGGCATTGCGCTCGCTGAATCACGATTTTATTGTTCATGAGGCGCTGGTACTTGTCTTGCGCCTGGTTGGATAAACTTGGCGGCGCCTCAGCAAATCGAGCTAGCTCACTTGCACTATGCCGAGCCGCAGCCCAATCTATGCACACGTCGGCACCGCGGAGCGAGGAAATCGCGTAAGACAACAGGAGAGCGACGGAACGGAGGAAGAATACGGAAACGAAGTAAGGTACACACCGTGACAAAGTCATTGTCGCGGGGGGGATGTTGATAACTTTTTTTGGCAGGATTATCACCCTGTTTTCATAAAAAGATGTATTTTTGCACCGCCTTTTGGGGGCAACAAGCCAGACACACGGCATGAAACCGCCCTTTCCGATCAACGAGATTTCAACAAAACCACAATATAGATACAGTCATTTTTCCATGACAGGGTGTATTGTGGGCTTTTGAATTCAACGTTAATTTTTTCATAAATCTTGATTTGAAGAAAGAGTGCTTAGAAGCTACTTTCTTATGCCGCACATCCGCCCGTGACGGGTCTGATGTGCGGTGATTTTTTGGCACCTGTAAATGGGGGCAAGATACTACAACAAAACGCCAAAATTCACATTGCCAAAAATGGACACTGAAAATCAAGCGGTTACAACGGCAAATTTGGCCAATTATTCACATTTACTGTTTTCAGTAATACAAAGGCCGCTTCTCGACAAGCGCTGCGCGTTGGGTAATGGTCACTGTATTTGGCGTGTGAATGTGTGCCATTTTCCCTTTTTTTCTCCCCTCGAACCTGAGCAGCCGGTTCGTGCGGTGGAAAAACGCGGGAAAATCTAGGTGTTTGAATAACGAAAAATTTCCGTTATGACCTATGGATTTTGCAGGTGCTTGTTTTCCAGCCTATTGCAACAAAAAATGTGTACTGTTATTTTTGGTGTATTATTTCGGGCAAAAAAAATCTAAACTTTTTTGGCCTTTCGTACTTGTCATTTTTTGATCCAGGACTTTGCAAAAAGTCCACTTTTTTGAGGGTCTCAGAAAAGTGTGACTTGTTACATGCAGATTACTTTCTTGTATTACGATGGCTAATTTACAGATTTTTTGCGCCACTGATTACCAACATATTATGCAAAAAATGGCTAATTCATGTATTATTGGGTATTACATGGTGATTACATTTCGGGGGGTCAAACCGACCCATAAAATCACCACTTTCGGCACCAAAAATGGCGGACAGCCGCGATGACGGCGAGCGCAGCGAGGATCATGAGTGGCCACCAGGGGACTGGTTGAGCGGATCATAAGGGAGATCAATCTTTCAACTCTTTCTTGAAGAGTTGATCGACGGCGGCCTTGAGGTTGGGAGCCAGGGGCGGTATGTTGTGGGCCTGCTCCAGCTGACGCAGCTCGTTGATATCCATCTCGACCTGATTGTCCTTGCGCGTCTGCTTGAAGTCCTTCTTGTCGATATAGTCGCGAGCGATGGTGTAGGTTTCCAGCAGGATCACAAAGTCCTGATCCAAATCTTCAAAGTGTCCCGATACGAGTATCTGCTTCATCACCAGGTCATCGATGCGCGATTGCTTGTTCTCGTCAATATTGTAAACCTCGCAATAGCCATGAGATGCCGTGTATCCGTCTTTTTTCTTTTTTTGCTTTTTGCCAGTCTTGGCTTCTCGGGCTGCGGCCTTGGTCGCCTTGATATGATCGTCATAGGTCCAGAGGTCAAAGTTGGTGGTGCGTTTTCCAGCCTGGACATCCATGTCGATAGACCCCAAGACCGAGATGGTGTCGCTCACCACAGTGCGTCCTGATGCCTCCTGGGTAAGGGTCAGGCTACCCTCATCGGCGGCCTGGAGTATCCTCTTGTAATTATTTAACGTGTCGATGCGTGCCCACTTGTCGATATAATGACCTACCAGGGTGCTGATGAGAAAGCGGTACAAGCCGTTCTTGCCACGGGCAACGCTGCGAGTCTTGGAAGATAACTTCTGCTTGGCAAACTCATAGGTGTTGTCCACCACGCCAGCGCGGAAGTAGATGGGTCCCTCGTCGCAGACATAGACGCAGCGGTAATAGGTCTGTGCATAGAGCAACTCCTTGGGCTTGACTTCCAATTCTGACAGCTGGAAATTGGCATCCTGCATCACCACCATGTGGCTAGGGATGGTGTCGATATTCACGTCTATCGCCTTGAAGGCCACGTGGGTGAAATAGAGATGGCGAATGCCACGTGCATCATTGAGCCAGCCTTCATTATCGGTCGTGCCCACCAGCGCACCGTTCTCGTTGGTCACACACACGGCAGCAATGGGGAGGCCGTCAACATCAACAACCTGAATGCGTTGGGCATGGGCGACAGTGGCCATGACCATTAACAATAGCAGTATGGTTATCTTTTTCATTATCTAGTGATTGAGGCTAAAAGGGCACTCTAGTGTGTATAGAGTGCTCGTGGTGTTTATATATATGTGTTACTTGAGTAATTCGCCAATGGAGGTGGTGAGGTTGAACATGAAGGTAGTTGCACCCGTGTGGGGACGCGCAAAGGCGGCTCCAATGCCAAAGGCCCTCACCTTCAAGCCAGCACCCACCGAGAGGCCCGACATGAAGTCACGCTTGTAGGTGGCCATGTCGGTGCGCGTGCGGTAATTGTAACCGATACCCAGGTAGATGTTGTTGGTGGGCAACACATCGACAGCAAAGATCAGGTGCCGCAGCAGATTGCTGCCGAAGGACTCCTTCTTGATCAATCCACTGTTGGGGTTGTTCACATCCTCGATCTTATAGTAGGGAGATTTCCAACGGGTGAGCTCATAGGCCGTGAGGTGCAGACGGATGGGAGCATGTCCCAGCATCTTGCTGATACCCACCTGGATGTCCCAGGGCAGATTATCCTTGTACTCGTTGAATTTCTTGACCTGACCACCCAAATTCTTGGCCACCAGCGAAGCCGAGAACTCGTGCTCCGGGTCATAAAAATTGACACCCAGGTCGGCTGCCACCGCTCCTGCGCTATAGTCCTCATACTTGGAGTAGAGATACTTCAACGTGATACCACCACGCCAGTTGCTACTGATGTCGTGACTATAGGTGACGTTAAAGGCAATGTCACTGGCATTGAAGGTGCCCGTGCGGGTACCGTCGATCGCCGCACCCTGGATGTTGCCGTAGCCAAAGTACTGGATTCCGACGGCTACAGCCCCATGCTCGCTCACCCCTTGTCCATAGCGCAAACCGGCAAAATTGCTCTCACCGATGTAGCGCATGTAATTGATTCCCACCTGGTGGTCAAATTCCGGTCCCAGCAATGCCGGGTTCTGCTCGACGAGGTTGATGTCATCGTCGATGATTGTGAGGTTGTGCCCACCCAAGCCATAAACATGGCTTGACGCGGGAACACTCAAGAAGTTATAGGCAGTGGTCTTGGGGGCATCATCGGCCATGGCAAACAATGCCACTGCACCCACAGCCATGAGTATGAAGTGACGCAAATAGGTTGTCATATCGTCTTCTTGTTTCTTAAATTCAATGATAACACCTTATATAACGAAGAAATGGCACCCATTAGTATGTGAGGAGGCAAGTTTTCATCACTCTGAGAGGGAGCGCATGTCACGTGCCGTTCATTTCTTGTTCATGAGGATTTCCACCAGCTGCTTGTGGCGAGTGTTGGCTATCTCCAGTATCAAGCCACTCACCAGGAACAAGAGTGACAAGAGGATGGTGAAGCCGCAAACGATCAACGTGGGGAAGCGCGGCACAAGTCCAGTGGAAAAGTATTCAACAAACACCGGTATCATGCCTATCGTTCCAGCCAGGAACAAGATGCCCGCAAGAATCGAGAAGAACAATAACGGCTTGAAGTGGACAAACAGCGAGAACACCTTCATGATGACCTTATAGCCATCGCTGAACGTATTTAACTTGGACATGCTTCCCGCCGGGCGATTGTTGTAGCCCACAGGAACTGAACGCACCACAAAGTTGTTGTCAAGGGCATAGACGGTCATCTCGGTCTCTATCTCAAATCCCCGCGAGAGAATCGGGAAGTTTTTGACAAACTCAGGGCTGAAGGCGCGCAGCCCCGACAAGATGTCAGGCACTGAGCTATTGAAGAGCTTGTTGATGAGGAAGCGCATGAGCAGGTTGCCAAAGTTGTGAAAGCGCCGCCGGTTCACTTGACGATAGGACGACGATACCCTATCGCCGATGACCATGTCCACCCCACCGTTCAGTACCAGGTCCACCATGTGAGGCAACTGGTCAACATGATAGGTGTTGTCACCATCGATGATCACATAGCAGTCGGCATCGATATTGCGGAACAGGCTGCGCAACACATTGCCCTTGCCCTGGCGGGGCTCGGTAAGCACTGTGGCACCGGCATCACGAGCGATGCGCGCGGTGTCGTCGGTCGAGTTGTTGTCACACACGACGATGCTGGCCCCAGGCAACTCACGGCGCACGTCGGTCACCACCTGGGCTATCGTGATGGCCTCGTTGTAGCAGGGTATCAACACCGCGACACGGGCATCATGCTCACTACGATCTATAGACATAGGCTTTCAACTTGTTGAAGTCAATCATGTTGTACAAAAAACACAGGCTGGCAAACCAGCACACAATCAGGTCACGCATGGTAATGAAGAAATGCGTATAGGAGTGATGGGCCACCACGATGTACCACAACGGTGTCAACATCGCTATCGCCAACAGGACGGCATAACGGTCCAGCGTCCTACGGCCCTTGGGCACCAGCAGTGCAGGCAGCGCCAGGACGGCCACAATGGACCAGCGGGTTAACCCCTTGGCCGACAATAGCGACCAGCGGCTGGCAAGGATATCAAACAGTTCACGCCATACAGCCACCATATTACCCGAGCCGCGCCCAACAGAATGGAGTTGCACCGACTCGGTCACTTGCTCCATGGGATTGTAGCCGGCCAACAGATAAGCCATCCCCCACTTGGACACCCACATGAGGCAATAGCCCATGAGCCACATTGCGCATAAAGTAAAGACAGCCCGCATGTTGCCCTGGTTCTTGTCCTTGAGCACCATCACGGTCAACGGCAGCCCTAGGGTCATCACCGGTGTGGTGAAAAAGTCCAGGAAAGACGTGGTTGCACCGATGGCAAAAAAGCAGAGCGCCAAGTTCCTCCTCGTGGCACTCAACCGCTTGAATCCCAGCAGCAATACCATGCTGAAAAGTGTGATGTAATAGCAAGTGGAGTATTGCAGTGACCACGGAATCACAGCCGAGTGCACCATCAACAGGGAGACGACGAAGCACAAGGCGACCCCCAACGACAGCCGACGGGCCAACAGCACGAGCGCAACGACAAGCAACAGCGAGAGGATGATGCCATTGAGCACCCTGATCTTCCCATAATCGATGACGGTGAGCAACGGTCGCAAGAACACCTGATAGCCGTGCCAATACTTGCCATATTCTGAAAAGCCATCGACCGTGCGGCCACTGGCCAATTGATTCATCGAGACAATCATGTCAACATCGCCACGGTAACGGTAGTTGCGCATGGCGGCATCGACAGGATGGGTGGCATCGGCACAATAGGCGACATTGTGCATGTAGCAATCGGTGAAATTATCCACTACAACCCGCCCATCCAACGAGTTCTTGTAAGGATACTCACCCTCTTGTGTGAAAATCCGGACTGAGGCCTTGAACTGTGGCTCGATTGCACTGCGCGGAATCATGTGCACGACAATGACCAGTGTCGTGAACAAGGCTAGCAGCACGAGATAGAGAAGAAGTATTGAAAGCGTTAGTCTTTTCATGCTCCCTTATCAAGCCAAGCAATTGTAAGCCAGAAGAATGACCCGTCAACGATTACACTGCCACGACATGGAGCCAGCTATAGCGCAGACTGGATTTTCTCCAGCAGGTCGAGGTTACCAGCATCCAGGGCATCCTTGGCCTGGGCAAAGACGTCACGATACAGTTTGGCATTCTCGGGCTTCACCTCGGGATGACACTTGAGGGCAATGTCACAAAAGACCCTGTTGCAAGCCTGAAGATTGTCAAACTGGCTACGGGTCATGTCGTCCTGATAGTCCTCGTAGTTCATTTCTCCATCATAGATGGCGCGGATGGCCTGTTCCAGGTCCTTGCGGAAGACGACGACCATGATGGGGGCCATCCAGATGGCATTGGCTGTGCTGTCGCCAATCACGCCAGCGGTGATGCCGCTGGCCATGAGTGCGCCCTTGACAATATTGGCATCAACAGCATTGGTGTACTTGTCAAAGACGATGAGTTTTTGATCGTTATTCATTTTAGTTATCGGTTACATTAAGGAGGCTGTGACATAATTCTGCATCATGACTTCAATCGGCCTAATGGCCAAGCTAAAGGTTCTCGGGCGAAGCTCGATCAAAAGTTCCAGAAGCCAATCATGACACAGTCTCAAGGGTTAACACTGACACGAAATCAACTCTTGCACACACTGGCATTTCACTTGATGCCCCGGGAATTGAGGGCATCCTGGTAGCGGTGGGCATTGTTGAGGTGACTGGCATAGTCACGTGTGAAGTCGTGATAGCCGCTGAAGTCGGCCCTGGCACACATGTACAGGTAGTCGTGTTGAGGCGCGTTGAGCACCGCATCGATCGTCGATTTCTCGGGCAAGCGGATGGGGCCAGGGGGCAGTCCGTCAACACGATAGGTGTTGTAAGGCGAGTTGACCTGGGTCATGGGCACAGTGATGCGCTTGATGGAGAAATCACCGATGGCAAACTTCACAGTGGGGTCGGCCTGGAGGCGCATTCCCTGCTGGTAGCGGTTGAGGTAAAGGCGAGCCACCTTGCCGCGCTCATCGGCCTTGCTGGTTTCCTCCTCGACAATCGATGCCACAGTGGCCACCTCATCGGGTGTCAATCCCAGCTGTTGAGCCTTGGCCTTGCGCTCGCTGGTCCAGAAGTCGTTGTAATAGTCCAACATGCGGTCAAGCATCTTCTCGGGCGTGATGTTCCAGTAGAACTCGTAGGTGTCGGGCATCAACAGGCAGGCTATGGTCTGCGGAGTTTTGCCATACTTGGCGCACACGGCACTATCCTTCAAAGCCTTGCGCATGTCATCGGGGCCAGCCATGAAGGTCTCCCCCCAGCGCTCGGTCCACTCGTCAAGGGTGCGCACATTGTTGAACGTGAAGCGCACACCATCCTGAATGCCATTCTTGATGCGGCGAGCAGCGGTAAACGGCGTCATGCCCGATGTAATGCGGAATGCGCCTTCACGGTTCTCGACCTTGGCACCCATCAGGCGCATCATCGTTGCCACCCGCTTGCCAAAGGTCGCGTCCACATGAGCCTGCACGCTATCGCTGATCATGTCGATGGTGCTGCCCTTGCGCACCTTGACGATGCCCTCGGCAGGAGCACCCATGATGAAATAAGGGGCGGCACAAGCCACCATAATAACAAGCAGCGCGGCCAAGCCGCCAATAATCCATGTTTTCTTTTTCATTTCTATTAATTACGGTCTTTTATCTTCTTCAACAGGTATTGAGGCCAGCAGCACCCGTGCTGTGCCCATCATCTCTACCCTATCGGCAATAGCGGGTACCAATACCGTCTCGCCTTGACACAACGAGACAGGCTTCATTCCCTGGGCTTGCAAGGTTGCCTCACCACCGATGCAAACTATTGCCACAAAGGTGTGACAACCAGGATTTTCCAGCGTGTAGTTGCCGTCAAACTCCAGATGGCGCACAACAAATTCAGGGCAATTTACCAATCCCGTCATGCCCGGCCCCAGGCTGGGCTTGTCATGCACCCTACCCTCACGCGGCACAAAGTCGAGCGCCTCGCGGGCCTCTTGCACATGCAGCGGTCGCAGGTTGCCGTCGGCATCACGACGGTTGTAGTCCCACACACGATAGGTGATATCGCTCGGCTGCTGGATTTCAACCAAGAAATTACCGGCACCGATGTTGTGAATCTGTCCAGCCGGGATGTAGAACACGTCACCAGGACTTGAAGTGGTGGCATTGATAAAATCAAGGATCGAGCTGTCGGCCAGCAGTCCGTCAAATTCCTGTGGCGACAAGTGCCGTTTAAATCCCGTGCGTATGAGTGAATGCGGGTCGGCATTCAGGATGTACCACATCTCATTCTTGCCCATGCAACCATGTCGCTGACGCGCCATTTTCTCATCGGGATGCACCTGGATGGACAAATCACGACAGGCATCGATAAACTTGATGAGCAGGGGGAAGTGGTCGCCATAACGGCGGCTGACGTCCTTACCCACAAGCTGGGGGCCATAGTGACGGACGAGCTGCGTGAGCGTCATTCCCGCATCTTCGCCCTGACTGACTACCGACTCACGTCCAGGCATGGCCGACAATTCCCAACTCTCACCGATGGGTTCCTCACGTGCAGGCAAGTGCTTGAACTCCAATAATTTTTTACCGCCCCAGATGACAGGTCTCAATATGGTATTGAATTTATATATCTGCATAGTTCTTCAATTTATCAATTAATCAATAGGCTAAGGTCGTTCATTTAAGTTTCGCAAGTTGATGTTTGACCACTTGAGAAACTTGAATCGTTAATACTCAAATCAAATACTACGCAAAGGTAATAAAACTTTTTAGTTTACCGTCCTCTCGCGCATCATTATTTCTCAAGTTTACTGGGCCACCTTGTTGTTGTCATCCTTGATCCAGCGGATGTACTGGCTATAGTCATGGGCGACAAGAACACCGTTCTCGCGGTCGTCACGCCACGTGTCGGTCCAGTCCATGTCATAGCCGTGGCCCGTGGCATCGTGGAAGATGTGCCCCTCTCCCTCGTTCATTTTCCAGTAGGCAACCAGGCCCTCGCTATGGGCATTCACACCTGCAAATCCCGTAGCTATCTCGCTGGCAGTGAGCGCACGATTCCACACGCGCACCTCACACAGCCTGCCCTGGAAGAACTGGCTGGAGCGGTAGTTGCCCCACGACATTCCCAACTCAAATCGCTGGAAAGGCGTAGCCTTGCCGCTGCCAGTGGTCTGGGCATCCTCGACACCATCGACATACATCTTGAAGGTCGAGCCGTCGTAGGTGCAAGATACCAGATACCAGCGATTGGTCTTGAAGTGGGTCGATGAGAAGCAGCGTCCACCAGGCAGTACCCATTGCAGGATGTCACCGCCAGCCGACCCATTCTCGCCAAAGCGGAACATGTTGGCCTCTTCCTCGTTCTTACCCTCGATAGCGAGGACGCGCTTGATGTTACCCACGTTGCCAAAGTTGTAGGAATACACCTTGAACTCGATGGTATAGTTGATGAGGTTCACCATCTTGTCATCGGGGAAGATGAAATTGGACGACGCGTTCTGGTTATTCTCAAGTGAGTAGAATGAGATGATGCGGGAAATCTGCAAGAAGATGGTGCGGCTGGCCTCGATGACCTCACCCCCATCACCAGTCACCTGTTGGATAGTCACCGGAATGACATAGGTGGCTCCCTCGATAAAGCCATCGGTGCTGATGACCTTGACCTGGGCAGCGCTGGACAAGGCCTCACCCTGCTTGATAGTCACCTCGTTATTCTCCAGGGCGACACAGGAAGCAGGCACGGGATAATAGGCCGTGCCATGCTGGGCATTGTAGGCCTTGACCAGTGCAGTGTCGATGGCAAGACGCAGGACCACATCACTGGTTGTGCGACGCGTGGCCTTGACCGTGACGGCATAAGCCGCAGGCAGTTCATCGACCGTAAAGCGCTGTACCGGTACCTGTTCGGTTCCAGTGATAAGCAACCCCACCTTGCCATAATCAAACTTATCTCCCTCGCTATCACAGGCATTGAGCACTGTGCCGAGAGCAAGCAACAGGATGATATAGAATACTGATTTTTTCATTGTCATATAATTATTGGGGACTTTAAGGTTTTGCTGGATTCATGATCTGGATGGCACGGCGGATGGCACCATAGGGCACACCGTCGCTCGTGTTGTAGTAGTTGCGCTCCACATAGTAGGCACCGCAGCCACCCTTGTGCCCCGTAGCGGGTTCCCAGGCGGCATAGTTGAAGATTTCGCCCCCCATGGGTTTCTGGCCGAAAGATTCACAATAGACCGTCTTCTCATCGGGATGTCCCATAGCACCAACGCCGGCGCCCTGCTGGCTGTAGGCCTGCTTGACATAATAATCCACCCAAGGGTCACACGCCACAGGCGGCGATACCGAGAAATAATCGACGATCACCAGTTTCTCGGGGTATGGGCCATTGGGGCCAAAGATCTTGTCACACTCCTCGATAGCCCAGGTCAAGTGTTGTCCATTCCAGCCCTCATAGTCAAAATCGACACCATCGAGCCCCGTCTTGAGGACCGTGTCGCACACCCAGCGGGCATAGGCGCGGATAGCTCCCTCGCTACGGTCGGCAGCAAGGTCATAGTTACGAGCGTCAATGGTAAACTTGTGGTTATAGTTGGAGGCATCGGCATGGAACACAAAACGGGTACCCTTCTTGTCACGCGTCTCGATCATGTCCTGATAAGCGACGGGATGCGTCTCGGGGGTGGGAATACCCATCCACAGGTTCACGATGTCGATACTGTCGGGCAGACCGATAATGCGCTCGCCCCACGATGCCGGGTCCTTGTAACCGCTAGCGCCCTCGATGGGTGCCCAGTCGGCATAGTACACATAGCATATCTCGTGAGGGCTGGCCTTGTAGTCACGCAAGGCTTGGTAATATTCCTCGCTGTATTCCTTCATGGGCTGCAAGTCCAGCGCCCGTGGTTCAGTATCACAGGCACCCATGACTAATGCCAGCAGTGCCACGATGGTTATATATCTTGTTGTTTTCATTTTTATTGTCCCTTTAGTGGCCGTGACAGGAGTCACGGCATAGATAAACCCTAATGTTACTCACTCATCAACTTCTTGTCCCACCACAGGCGGGTGCCACCATTGTCCTGACCACCCCCCGCGGCCTCGCTGTCAAGCAGTTGCACGGCTGCCTGCACAGCGGCCTCGTTGGTATTATACTCCTGCACAGGGAAGGGGCAACGGCGCACTTGGACCTGGGTATCAATCAAGCCCTGACTGTCGTTGTTCACCACAGGCAGCAGTCGTGGGAAACCCGTGCGGCGGAACTCAGCCCATCCCTCACAACCGTCGGGATACATGGCAATCCACTTCTGGGTAATGATGCGCTCCAGTGAAACCTCAAAGTCGGCCTCGTCATCCCATGCGATGGTGATGGTGCTGGGAGCCGCGGTAGCATTGCCGCTTCCCGTGCGGTCAACATAACGGCTGGGCTTGAGCGACGAATTGGCAATGTAGGCATCCTCGCCGCTCACGCCATTCTCGCTGAATGAGGCACGGATTCCCGCTTCATAGAAGGCCCTTGCCGTATTGCCCATGTTCCAGCCACGCAGTGCAGCCTCGGCCCGCAGGAAGAAGCCCTCGGCAGCCGTCATCCACACAATGGGTGTGGTGGCGCGGTCGATGTTCAGGTTGGAGATATATGAGCCTGCGTAGCGTGTGGGATTCATGTTGTGCACACCCAGGCGCACGCCATGATACTTGTTGTCGCTGCTGGCAGGGACAAAGTAGGCCGCCAGACGCGGATCGCTGTAGCCATTCATGTAACAATCCATCGTTGCACCCATGCGCACCTCGCCGGCATTGAAGTTGTAGGCCATGTCATAGTTGGGATGGAAATAGGTCAAGCGGCCATGCTGCAACTGGGCACGCTCGGCTGCCGTCTCAATGAAGCCCAGCGGACAAGCTGCCGACTTCTCGGCCTCACGTTGTGCCAGAGCGGGGTCGGCATAGACCACACGCAAGGCCAGACGCAGGCGCAACGTGTTGGCAAACTTCACCCATCGAGCCACGTTGCCCTCATAGACGTTGTCATAGTCAGGCAAGAGCATTCCACCCGCCTCAGCCAGTGGAGTGAGTACTTCGATAGCGCTATCCAACTCGGCAAAGAAGTGGTTATACACATCCTGCTGGCGGTCATAGGCCGTGCCCAGCGAGCCACTGCCATAATGGATGTAGGGAATGGGTCCATACATGTCGGTCACGCGGTGCAGCGCCTCGACCTTGACAATAGTCGCCAGGGCGGCCACTGCAGGCTGTCCCATCTCGCCCGCCACACGAGTGACCCGCTGCCATGCGGGCATCACCTCGCTGAAGGCGCGCGTGAACATCTGGTCATACCAGCCGCTCACAAAACTGTAAGAGCCATTGTGCACACCGTTGCGCCAGGTGCCGGTGAGTCCCACGTAGCCAGAGAACGCATCGGCGCTCAGCCCTTGCGCCACCTGATAGTCGGACGACAGGCAGTTGCCCGACCCATCATCAAAGAGCACCACCCTCGACACCATCTGAGAGAAGAAAGCGCCCACGTTCTGGTAATCGTTGGCCAGTTCCTCGTCGGTGAGTTGGTGCTGGTTGGTATTGATGTCGTCAAACGACCGAGTGCAGGCAGTCGCCATCAGCAATGCCGCACACATATATATGGTGATTCTTATCTTCATAGCCGTATCAGAATTTGAGTTTCACATTAAATCCCATCGAGCGCAGGCTGGGCTGCATGAAGTAGTCGATACCCTGGTAGTAGGTGCCCGTGTTGGAAGTCGCCTCGGGGTCGTATGGAGCCTTGTTGTAGAGCATGCACAGGTTGTGGGCGACAAAGGCCACATTCAAGCCCTTGACCCACTTCACCCAGCGGTTGATGGGCACATCATATCCCACGCTCAACTCGGCCAATCGCAGGTTGGTCGCACTATAGACGTAACGGGAATCCACTGTACCATTAGGGTTACCCACGGTCTGGTAGAACCCCTGGGCATTGATCATTTTGCCATTGACCAGCACACCGCCCGCATTGCGGGCATCCTGGGAGTCGCGTGATGCGCCATAGTAGTCCAGGATGGCTTGTGTCTCGCTCACGACGATGCCACCATTGCGATAGGTGAACAGGGCCGAAAGGGTCACACCCTTGAAATTGAATGAGTTGCCCCACGACAAGTTGTAACGGGGAGCGGCCTGGCCGGCATAGATGTAATAGGCATTATTGTTGGGATTGGCCTCGACCATCTGGCGCTCGGGGTTGACATAGATGGCACCATGCTCGTCGGTCTTGAGCGTCGAGACATATACATCGCTCAAGGTACCGCCCTCGGTCAAGCGGATCTGGTAGCCCGATGTGCCCCCCATGTAGAGCTCATTGAGGTTATAAATCTCGCCATCGATGGGGTTGCGCCAATCCTTGAGCAATTCCTTGATCTTGTTGCGGTTGAGCGTCCATGTCAGATAGGTTTCCCATGTAAAGGCCCCGACGGGCAGGGTATAACGCGCAGTGAGTTCAACACCCTTGTTATCGACACGGCCCCCGTTGACCACGGCGCTCGTGTAGCCCGATGAGGCCGGCAGCGTGGGATAGAAGAACTGGTTGCGTGTGCTGGACTTGTACAGGGTAGCGTTGACGCGCAGGCGGTTACGGAACATGTATAGGTCGATACCAGCCTCCCACGAGTCGGTGCGCTCGGGCTTGAGGTCGGTAAGCATTCGCGTGGAGGTCTCGGCCAGACCCGTCGAGGGATTGATAGCGTAGGTCTCGCGTGTCAGGAATGGCTCGTTGGGCTCGTTACCCACCTGTGAATAGCCCACGCGTGTCTTGAGGTAATTGAGCCAATTATCGCTCTTGATGGCAGGGATGATATCGGTCCAGATGGCCGAGATGCCCGCCGACCAGTAGAAGTAACTCTTTTCCAGCTTGCTGGACCAGTCGTTACGGGCGGTCAAGTCGATATAGGCCATGCTGCGGTAGCCCAACTGGGCAGTGGCATAGAGGCTTTGCAACTGGGTGCGGTAACCGCTCTGGATGGGTTTGAAGGTCGAGTTGGTGGTCTCGACGTTGGCCAGGGTGAACTTGTTGGCCGTACCCTTCAAGTGGCCGCTGAAGCCCTCAATGGCATTGTCACGCTGGTCAAAACTGGTGCCCAGCACACCGCTGATGTTCCAGCGGTCGCCATCAAGGTACTTGTTGAACTTGGCAAAGGCCTCGGCATAGAGCTGGCGGTTGCTCACGTTGCGCAGGCCATAGTGGCCATACTTGGAGGCATAGAGCGTGTTGGTCGAGGCAAAGAATTTCTCCTCATACTTGTCGCTGCTCTTATCATACTTCACACGACCCGTGATGTCAAGCCACGGGGTAATGCGCCAATTGAGCGACACGGTCGCCTGGTGGCGCTCCTTGTGGTTGATGAAGCGCTCACGCTCGGTTTCCCAATAGGGGTTTTCCATCGAGATATCGTAGTTGTAGGGCCAGTACTGGACGGGGAAGTTGCGGCCCGTATCGTAGCGCTCATAGTAGCCCAGCTTGGAGAAGTCGTCGCCCGCGGGGAATAGATAGACGGGTACCAGCGGGTTGTGGTACTGGCCCTGGCTGATCATGTTCTGCTCCTTGACGGCGCTGAGCATGTATCCCAGGTCGAGGGTCATGCGGTCGTCAAGAAAGGAGGTGGTGTTGCGCACACTCACGTTATAGCGGTCGTAGTTGTTGCTGTGGATAATGCCGTGCGAGTTGGTGGCACCGAGCGACAGGTAGGTCTGGTTCTTGTCAGTGCCGGTGCTCAGGCTCACCGAGTTGGCGATGCTGGTACCCGTCTGGAAAAAGTCGGCGGGGCGGTAGTCGCTGGGCGTTGCCAGTTTCTCGCCCCAACTGAAGTAGCTACCCGTCTCGCTGGGTCCGTACTGGTTCTGGAACTGCGGCAAGATAAAGGGTTTTGAAAACTGGAAACTGCCATTGTAGGTCACATCCACCCTACCCGCGCGGCCGCGCTTGGTGTTAATGATGATGACACCGTTGGCCGCGTTGGCACCATATAGGGCTGCCGCCGACGGTCCCGTGAGGGCGCTGATGCTCTCGATGTCATCGGGGTTGATGTTGCTGGTAGCGTCACCCGTCTGACCTGCACCGGCAAAGATACCTTCGGGCTGATCGCTGGAGAGGTTCTGCATGGGGATGCCGTCCACGACATACAGGACGTTATTGTTGCCGTTGATGGACTTGACACCTCGCATCACCACGCGGCTGCTACCACCTGCACCCGTCGCACTGGCATTGATGGTCACACCGGCCACCTTGCCCGATAGCGAGTTGACAAAATTGGCGTCCTGCACCCTTATCAAGGCATCGCCTTCCAGCTGCTGTACGTTGTAGGACAACGACTTGGCCTCTTTCTTGATGCCGAGGGCGGTCACGACAACCTCACCGAGGTCAAAATTCACTGACGGCGCCATTGAGAGCGTCAAGTTAGAGCTATCCACCCTCACATCGCGGGTCTCGTAGCGCACATAGCCTACCTCGGCAATCTCACCGAGGTCAAAATTCACTGACGGCACCATTGTTACCGTCAAGTTAGAGCCATCCACCCTCACATTGCGGGTGCCGTAGCCTACATAACTCACCGTCAAGTTTGCTCCCTGAGCGGCATTGATCGTGAATCGGCCATCAAAGTCGGTGACGGCATTTCCACGGGTCCCCTTGACACTCACCGTCGCCCCGATAACAGGCTCGCCGTTCTCGTCAAGCACCTGTCCCGTCACCGTCGCTGCCTGCACGGTGCTGCTCTGCCCCTGCTGCACCGGCGTGGCCATCGCCACCCCCCCGCTAGCAGCGAGAACCGCCACGGCCAGCAACCCGGCCCAGTGATGGGACTTAAATCCAAGTTTTTTCATCATAATTATTGTAATATTGGGTTCATGTTCGTTTCACAAAGGTAATAAAATATCGTGAATCTCAATACATCGGCAGGGATGTCGAAAAAAAATGTGAGCAGCGAAACAATGCCGCTGCTCACATTTTTTCATCCTTTCACAGGAAAGGTGCTGCTTTTTTTACTTCATCACCTTGGCGGTCGAAGTGGAGCCGTCGGTGTAGGTGGTAACGACAATCGTCATGCCGTTGGCCTCACGCATGGGCTGACCAGCGAGGTTGTAGTACTCAACGCGGGCGACAGCCTTGTTGGCATCGAGTTCCTCAACAGCGGTGTTGTCCTTGGTAACCATCACCTCAACATCGGTGTAGATGTTGTCAAACTTGATCTCACGCGACTCCTCACCATTCACGACAAGGCGATAAGCCTGGGTGTGATCGAGGCTGTAGTAATTGCCATCCTCACCGGGCTCAACCAGGTTGTCATCGGCATCAAACAGCTCACAGAAAACCGGCTGATTGGATGTGATGCGGATGTCGTTGGTGTAATAAGGGGTGCGGAATGCGGGCAAGCGATGGTCGGGGAGCTCATACATGAGCTGGGTGCCAAAGTACTCGTAGATGGCTTCATAGGTATCGTTGTTGAAGCAGAAGTTGCCCGAACGCATCAGGCTGGCCATGCGGGCCTCGGCCTGGTCATAGGCCATGTAGCGATACTTCATGTGCACGTCATACCAGTTGCACATCCACAGCGTCAAGTAGATGCTCTCACCCTGATACCAGAAGGGGATGAAATCTCCATTCTCATCGGGCTTGTTGAAGGGGATGTCCACGATAGTGCCAGGATTCTCGGCAGTGGCATTGGGATCAAAGGTGCAGATATAGCCCGGATGATTCATGTAGCCGCGGCAGTTCACCGTGTCGGTGAACAGTTCGCCTTGGGGAGGCACCTGGTTATAACCGTCAAACAAATCGGTGAAGTCAAGCGAGCGCTTGGAATCAGGCACATTGTAGCACCATGCCGTCACCTCCAGGAAGATTCCCTTGGAGGTGGGGTCGCTTGCCACATCATAGCCATCGAGCGCCAGCCCGATCACCTTGGCGTTGTTAGGAAGCGTAGCGGTACCCTTGCTGGTGTCACCACAGGAGAAGTCGGCAGACGTCACGAGATACTCGGGCTGGAACTTCATCATGCGGTTATCGGGCCTAGCATCGGGGTAATTCTGGATATCCTGATAGACGTTGACATCAACAGGCATCGCAAAAAGCAGCGTGTCATTGGCCGGCTGATTAACGTTCATCGTCGTAACGCTAACGCCAGCATCAGCAATCCCACAAGTGAACATGAGCATTGCGATTGATGAAAGTAATGATTTTTTCATAATGATTATACAATTAATGATTTTTATATTTTACAAACATACATAGAACGTTGCAAAGATATATCAAATATTAATAAACTACAAATGTTTTTTTAAAAAATCGCAAATTAATTCTTCACACGGCACACCAGTTGCCCCAACAGGAACACCGGTGACGTACCCAATATGATCCAGACCCAGGTCTTGAGGTCGAGCGGTGCACAGTTAAAGAACGGCGAGAAGAACTGAACCAGCATGATCTGTCCCACAAAGATGACCGCAGCGACCATCCAGAATACCTTGCTGTCCTCCATGTTGTTGAAAGCCCATTTGCCTGTTGCAAAAGACCTGGCGTTGAGCATGTTCCAGAACTGCAAGAACACAAACACGCTGAAGAACACACCCATCTCGCGGGGATTGATATTGGGGTTGATGCCCCTGACAAACACTGGTCCGCCATTGGCCTCACGCACAAAGTAATAATACAGCCCTATCATCAGCACGGCAAAGAGCGTGCCGCTCACCAGGATGAACCGCATCATCGACGACGTGATGATGCTGGAACGCGAGTCGCGGGGCTTCTTGCGCATGAGTACACTGTTGGGCGGCAACGAGGCCAGTGCCAGTGCGGCAAAGGTGTCCATGATGAGGTTGACCCACAGCATCTGGGTTACCGTGAGCGCCGGCTGCTTGCTGAAGAACGAGCAGATAGCCACCACCAGACAGGCGCACACATTGACCGCCAGCTGGAAAAGGATGAAACGCTGGATGTTGCTGTACAGCGAGCGTCCCCACAGCACGGCCTTGTTGATACTGGTGAATGAGTTGTCGAGGATGGTGATGTCGCTCGCCTCCTTGGCCACAGCGGTGCCATCGCCCATCGACAGTCCCACCTGGGCCGCATTGAGCGCGGGCGCGTCATTGGTGCCGTCGCCTGTCACAGCCACCACCTCGCCCTGCTGCTGGAGCAGGCGCACGAGGCGCGCCTTGTCGTCGGGACGGGCACGGGCCATGATCTTGATGGAATGGGCGCGCTGGGCGGCTTCCTCGTCGGTCAGGGCTGCAAAATCGGGGCCGGTGATGATCGCGTCATCACTGTCCTCGCTGGTCCACAATCCCACTTGACGGCCAATCTCACGCGCCGTGGCTCCCGTGTCACCCGTGACGATTTTCACCTTCACGCCTGCATTGCGGCAGTCCTGAATGGCTGCCGGCACATCGGGACGCACGGGGTCACTGATGGCCACGATGCCCACAAACGTGAGTTGTGGCCCATCGCCCATCTTGAGGCGCTGGAGCACCTCGTCGGGTACGGCATCGTCGGGAAGCGTGCAACTGGCAAACGCCAGGGTGCGCATGGCCTTGGTCTGATAGTCGATGAGTTCCTCATTGACCTGCTGGAAATCCACACCAGCGACCGCATCACCACACAACCGCATGACAATCTCGGGAGCGCCCTTCAACAGCAACAGGCGCCGTCCATCGGTCGTGGCGATAACAGTGGCCATAAACTTGGTCATTGTCGAGAACGGCAACTGGGCCAGCGTGTCAACTTCTTCACGGGTCGCCATGTAGTCCACACCCGCCTCGTGCAGCCACAGCAGCAGGGCACCCTCGGTGGGATTGCCCAGCGCCACGACATTGCCGGGGTCGCTATCATCCAGGAAGGCCGTGCTGTTGCAGGCGATGTTGTATTTCACCAGCTCACTGGCTGCATCACCGTGAGCCAGACGGCAACCATCGGGCAGCGCATAGAAATGAGCTTTGTAGATCTTCATCTGATTCTGGGTGAGGGTACCCGTCTTGTCGGTGCAGATGACCGTTGCGGCACCCATCGTCTCGCAGGCATGCATGCGGCGCACCAGGTTGTTGTGCTTGAGCATCTTGCGCATACTCAACGCCAGCGACAGGGTAACACTCATGGGCAAACCCTCGGGCACCGACACCACAATGAGGGTGACGGCGAGCATCACCGTCTCGATAAAGTATTGGGCATCGGCCACAAAGCCCTCACTGCCAGCCATCATAAACTCGATGACACGCCCCAGGACGAGCAACGCCGCCATCACATAGCTGCCGCGGGCGATGATATGCCCCAGGCGGTCGAGCTGCTGGGTGAGCGGCGTCTTGATGTTATTATCGATCTGGGCATCACGGTACACCTTGCCATACTCCGTATTGTCGCCCACGCGGTCAACGCGCATGGTGCAGTTGCCCTCGATGACCGAACTGGCACGTAGCAGCACGTTGGCCGGATAAGTCACCTCGGTCGCACGAGCCGCAGCCTCGGCATCATGGGTCTTCCATGCCGACGGCTCACCAGTAAACGAGCTCTCGTCAACAGTGAGGTTAAAACTATCGATAACGGTGCCGTCGGCGGGCACGTTCTCGCCGGGTTCGAGGATGACGATGTCGCCCACCACGATGTCGCAGCGCGGCACCTGGGTGATGTGGCCGTTGCGCATCACCT
Organism: uncultured Prevotellaceae bacterium; assembly: GCA_947165485.1. Classification (GTDB taxonomy): domain Bacteria; phylum Bacteroidota; class Bacteroidia; order Bacteroidales; family Muribaculaceae; genus Sodaliphilus. The sequence goes on along the minus strand of CAMVAP010000002.1, from coordinate 79,253 downwards.
TGACCTTGAGGTGGTCATCGGTCTGGTTGAGTAGGCGGAATTTTTTATTGGCGTTGACCTCGACCAGGAAGCCCACGAGCGTTGCCAGCACGATGGCAATGAAAATGCCCATCGGTTCAAACAGGATACTCGTTCCCATGCCCAGCCAGAAGAACTCATAGATGGACAGGCCCACCGACAACACGAGGGCAACGAGTAATATCTTGATGAGCGGGTCATTGAACTTCTCGAGGAACTGTTTCCACAGCGGTGCATGTGCAGGGGGAGTGAGGACATTGCCCCCATGTTGCTGCCGACTGGCAATCACTTGCTCATCGGTCAGTCCAGTATTGATTTTGGATTTCGCCATTTTTTTTTACGGTCTTTTACTTGTGTACAACGACACTTCACCTGCAAATACCATGCCAAGCCACACAAAAGAGCCAATTCCACACCCTAGCCACAATAAATAATGAGCACAACACCCTGATGCGGTGGTCAGGGCGCGATGCCTAATCGATGGATTCTTGTAGTGGTATCAAGCGGTAATCTGCTTGGGCAACGGCATGCGCACAAAGCGTTGCTTGTTGAAGATTGAATCCCAGCGCAACTTGATCACGCCCCACAATGCCTCAAAGAAGATACTGCTGTTCATCTTGCTGGTACCCAGCACACGGTTGACAAACACGATGGGCACCTCCTTGATGGTGAAGCCCATGCGGTGGGCCGTGAATTTCATCTCGATCTGGAAAGCATAACCCTTAAACTCGATGCCATCCAGATTGATGGATTGCAACACCTCACGGCGATAGCACACATAGCCAGCTGTGGCGTCACACACCTTCATGCCAGTAATCAAGCGGACATAGGCCGATGCGTAGTAGCTCATGAGCATTCTACCCATCGGCCAGTTGACGACATTCACGCCGGTCACGTATCTTGAGCCCACAGCGACATCGGCACCGCCAGTGGCACAGGCGGACTGCAACTCGGGCAACTTGTTGACGGGGTGAGAGAAGTCGGCATCCATCTCGATGATATACTCATAGGCATGATCCAGGGCCCACTTGAAGCCCGCGATATAGGCAGTGCCCAAGCCCTGCTTGCCGGGTCGCTTGAGGATGTGGATGCGTTCGGGCTGACTGGACATCATCGACTCCACGATGGCCGCAGTGCCATCGGGAGAATTGTCATCAACAACGAGCACATCAAACTGGTGCTCGTTGAGGTCGAGCACGGCATTGATGATGTTTCTGATGTTTTCCTTCTCGTTATAAGTAGGAATAATGACTAGACTGTCTGACTTCATTGGTGCCTGATGTATTTTTAACTTAAAGTTGTTATGTGTCGTCTCAAATGAGATACAAAGTTACAACTATTTTTGGTTCAAACGTTTCTACTACTACCGTTAGTGTAATTTTTTATCTCAATTTTCACGCTTTTTGCAAGAATTAACGCTTGTTGTCACTTTTTTTATTTGTCGAAAAGCCTCACGCCCTAAGGGTGGGTGTTGCAAAACTAAGGTCACGAAAAGTGTATCGCGCTACGTTTAAAAGATGAGGCATTGAGTATTGCAACACCCACGTGGGACACTATTCGCTGAATAGGTACCCACTGATTTGATAAGCAAAAACCATGCCAACACTCAAGCGCGACGGGCTAGCGGCGTGTGATGCGCGCCAGATAATCGTAGTGCTCGCCACGGGCAATGACCTCGGCCTTGAAGCCGTGGGCAGCGGCTTGTTCAATCAGCGTCTCGGAGTCAATAAAGAGCCAGGGGAATGAATCCCCCTTGACGGTCTTGTACTGCATCTGGTAAGTCAGTTCGCCATAATAGCCCTCAATGCCAGTGAGGTCGATGAAGCCATCCTCGTCCTCAAACACGTAGCAGATGTCGCTGGAGTCACACAACAACTGCCCCCCGGGAGCCAACAAGCGATCCAGCTGCATGAAGAAGGCGGGCATACGGCTCAACTTGCCCACAATGCCGATACCATTCATCAGCATCAGGATCGTGTCATAGTGGCCGTCGAGCGTGAAGAAATCCTGTTCTCGCACATCCATCACGCCACGCTCGCGCATGGTGGCAACAGCCAGCGGCGAGATGTCGATAGCGGTCACCTGCCGCCCCTGCTGTTGCAAGGCCAGCGAGTGACAACCGGCCCCGGCACCCACATCGAGGATGCTGCCGTGGGAGAGCTGGAGCGCCTTCTGCTCAATGGCCGGCATTTCGTCCAGGCCACGGAAGAGGGTCTTGACGGGAATCTCATCCTCGTCAAACATGGGCGAGAACACGCGCAACCGGGCAGTCTTGCCAGTGGCATGGTAGTCGGCAATGGCACGGCCCATGGGATCTTTTTCGGGTTTCATCTTGACAAGCAGGGGATAGCGGTTACAGTTTGGTCATGTGGTAGCCCATCGCCTTGAGTTGCACGGCTATGCCCGCCTGGTACATGCATTGCAGGCAAGCCACATAGGCCCTGAAGGCATCGGCAGTGCCGGGCTCGATGTCCTGGCGGTAGAGGGCACGCTTGACGCGCTCGGCACAGTCCCCCACCAGGGTCTGGGTGGCCTCGGCGGCATCACCATGCAAGTCAAGCACCTCGTCCAGGATATACTCGTCCAGGTTGTCATAGCCACGCTTGTCACGCAGCAGCTCATACAGGTTCTCCACCTGGCTATACTTCTGCCAGTCCTCGTCCCACATGCGGGTAACGGCCATGGCGACAAACATCATCCAGCCCAGTGATGCAATGGGGTAGCTGCCAAACTCACGCGCACCGTCGGGCAGGTAAGCCTCGGCAATGGCGGGCCACTTCTCCTCCACGTCGGGGCACTCAGGCCAGCGCTCATCCACCGCACCTCGATCCAGCAGAAAGCGGTGCAAGTCACTCAACAATGTCGCAGCAAAGTCTTCCATCTCTATATTCTCTATTAATTAAAGTTTTTGCAAGCAGATAACTTGCTCATTGTGCTCTATAAAACAGGGAACAAAGGTACAAAAATAACGCCACATGTCAAAACAACCCCTCACCCAACGACGAAGCCATGAGAAGTTTTTGTTGTTTTTTGAAATAGGTTGTGCTTTTTGACATGGTGGGTGATGAAATGGGGGGCGTAATTTTGCAGCGTGATTCTTGCTCACACCGCTCGCAATGTAAAGCGTAAGGAGCAAGAACTGAAAAAATGAGAACTGAAAAAAGATAAAAAAAATGAGAACACCATCGACCAATGAACAACACACCCGCGTGCTGCGGGCAGCCTACCAGGCGTGGATCAACGCTGCGGGACTGCGCAAGTCGCGGTTGAGGAACAAGCGCTTCACCTACGGCGACCAGTGGGGCGACCTGGTGAGGAACCATCAGGGACAAGTGCTCACCGAGCGTGAACACTTTGCCCAGCAAGGTTGCGAGAGCATCACTAACAATCTGATCAGGCAACTGGTCAAGACCATCGTGGGGAACTTCCGCTCCCAGTACCTCAAGCGCGACAATGGGAAAGCCGACCCACGACTGGCCCATGTGACCGAGACCAACGAACTCGACGAGCTGGACAGCCGCTCGCTGGAAGAGTTCCTCATCTCGGGATGCTGCATCCAGCGCATCGACACCTGCCACGAGCCTGGCGGTGATGAACACGTGAGAATCGACAACGTGAACATCAACAAGATGTTTGCCAGCTCGATGAACGACACCCGAGCCTGGGATTGTGAGCTCATCGGCCAGCTGCATGACCTGAACATTGCCCAGTTGCTACAGCGTGTGGCAGGCGGCAACCAGCGCAAGGCAGCATGGGTGCGCCGCCTCTACACCGACGGGGCCGACAGCCGCCAGGCCGACTTCACCACCCGCTTGGGCGCTGATTCCCAACTGGGTACCGACTTCTGGAAAGCAGCCGACGGCAAGTGCCGTGCCATCGAGGTGTGGACGCTGGAGAGCCGCGAGGTCATCGTGTGTCACGACCGCCGCGAGGGCACACTGACCGTTGAACCGTTGAGCGCCTCCCACCGCATGAAGAACCGCATCGACATGACCACCTGCTGGGACATCGCCATGGTGTGGCACTGCCGATGGTTCAGCCCCATGGGCGACCTGCTGGCCGAATATGATTCACCGTGGCAACACGGGAGCCACCCGTTTGCCATCAAGTTCTACCCGCTCACCGATGGCGAGGTGCATGCCGTAGTCGAGGACATCATCGACACCCAGAAGCACGTTAACCGCATGATCTCACTGCTGGATCACGTGGTGCGCTCCAGCGCCAAGGGCGTGCTGCTCTTTCCCGAGACAGCGTTGCCCGACGGGTGGACCTGGGAGGATGCCCGCCGCTGCTGGTCCAAGGCCAACGGCCTGCTGCCCTACAACCCGCGCTACAGCGAGAACAAGCCCGAGCAGATCAACTCCAGTGGCACCAATGCCGGTGCCTATCAGTTGATTGAGTTGCAGATGAAATTGTTTGAAGAAATCAGCGGTGTGGGTGGTGCCTTGCAAGGCAAGAGCCCGACGGTCAACAGCGCCAGCGTCTATCAGATGCAGAGTGAGAACGCCAACATCGCCTTGAGCGACGTGTTTGACACGTTTGAGGCATTCCGTCGCCAGCGCAACAAGAAAATCCTTGAGATAGACAAGAGACAATAGTTTTTTTTATGAACCGTTTTTATTCATTCTTTTTTAAGCCATGAACAACAATCAAGACAATCATGAATTACAACAGGCAACGACCGTGGCTACGCCACCGCCCTTCTGCCCCAGTGAAGAACCCGAGGTGCAGCCTCAAGAACAGACCGCCTCCCCCACCCTGACCGAGCGCATTGCCGCTATGGGACTGGACGAGGAAAAGACCCGTCGCCTCACCCAATTGACCACGGGTCTGCCCGACACAGCCGCCACCGACGAGGTGCTCACCACCCTGGCCCAGGGCATCGCCCATGACGAGGACGTGAAAAATGCCGACGCGGCGGGATTCCTGCGCGGACGCAACGAGAAAATCGAGACCGTCATGCACCAGCATCCCGACCATGACGTCGAGCCCCAATCCACTCCCGTCTTTCCCCGTTACTGCCGCCGCAGCGTGTGGGACTAAGGGCCACCATTATTCTCTCAACTAACAACTAGAAACTAACAACTCAAACCATGAATTACAACAAAATCAAAACCATTCTGCGCTGGATGCGCAACCACAAGAAGTTAATCCTCTATGTGATCATCATGATCCTCATCGGCATCCTCGCCTCCTGCATGGGCGGTGACAATGACCCTGGCATCTCGATGGCCGTGGGAATGCTGATTACTGGTGTTGAAGAGGGAAAACATGTCGTGGACGGCCCTCTCACCACCGACTTGGCCAACGAGGGTTCTCCCGACCTGCTGCTCAACGAGATTGACCAGCAGATTGTAAAAATCCGCCCCATGTCCACCCCCATCGACCAGATTTCGCGCTATGCGGGCAGCAAACCCGCCGGCAGCATGGTTGTGGATTACTACAGCGTGGACACCAAGCCGACAAGCGCCACGACCATCGACGAGACCAGCGCTCCCCAGGTGAGCCAGAGCGATGATTCTCCCCTGTCGATCATCCACACCAACAACAACGAGATCTTTGACCCCACCGACACCATTCTGGTGCAAGGCGTGTCGGGATATGACAACACGGGGACGGTAGAAAGCAAGCAAGACCTGATGCTCTATGTTGTGACCCGTGATGCCAGCGGAGTGACCGTGATGGCTGTCAACGGCTGCACTATCAACGGCGTGAGCAACTGCGTTCCCACCATCCCCGTGGGCTCCACACTGGTGCGCATGGGACGTGCGGCCAGCGAACTCGATGTGCAGTCGCCCCAATTTGAGGCACTGCCCAAGAAGAGCCGCAACCTGTGCCAGATCTTCAAGATGCAGGTGGAGCAATCCACCCTGCAACGCCTGGCCAACAAGGAAGTGGGCTGGACCATGAGCGACCAGGAGGAAGCTGCCGTCTATGACATGCGACTGGGCATGGAGAAGTCCTACCTCTTTGGCGTGGCACGCAAGATCTGGGACAACAACAAGAAGGAGCACGTCTATTTCACTGGCGGCATCTGGTACCAGGCCGGCAAGTCCTACAACCTGGAGAGTAGCGTGGAGCTGACCGTGGACCAGATGGTGGATCTCATGCGCATGGCATTTACCGGCAACGCCGGCAGTAAGCGCAAGATCCTGATTGGCGGCAGCGGACTTATCAGCCGCATCAGCAAGCTGGACTACAGCCGCGTGATCACGGCAGGCCAGCACGTGAGCAAGTGGGGCATCGACTTCACCGAGCTGAGGTCAAAGTTTGGTTGCCTGTACCTGCTGTTGAGCGAGGTATTTGACGAGGTGGGTATGGAAGATGAAGGCATCATCATCGATCCCGAGTATATCCAGAAATATACCCACATCCCCTTCAGCACCGAGCAGCTCAACCTCAAGAAGAGCGGCGTGCGCAACGTGGATGCGCTGGTAATGACCGAGGCCTCGTGCCTGGTACTGCGCTACCCCAAGGCCCACATGCGCATCACCACCCGATGACCTCACCACCCTATCAACGTCAAGACCCCGTTGTGGCTTTCCACAACGGGGTCTTGACGTTGATAGGTGAAGAGGGATCAGGGCTCGCTTGCCAACAAGGAGTCGATGAGCGTGGTGATGTCGGCGATTGAGATTACACCATCGCCATTCACGTCGCCCATTGGGGACTTGACTTGAGATCGGTAGATTACAGGAAAATGAGTAAGAGAACCTGGGCAATGATGACGCGCAGGAACATGCTCAGGGGATAGACGGCGGCATAGGCGACCGAGGGGCGGTCACTGTGGATGCTGTCGTTGGCATAGTTCATGGCCATGGGGTTGGCCATCGCCCCACTGAGCATACCACACACCGACGCATAGTCCAAGCGTGCCAAGCGCAGCGTCAGCCAGCCGATGAGCAGCACGGGAATGACGGTGAGCAGGAAACCGGCGCCCACCCACAGCACGCCCTCGGGCCGCACGACTGTGGCAAAGAAATCAGGTCCCGAAGCCAGACCCAAGCACGCCAGATACAGGGCCAGGCCGATGGAACGCAACATCAAGTTGGCGCTCGATGTGGTATAGGCATTGACATGGATGCGCGGACCGAAGGCGCCTATCAGAATACCCGCGATGATGGGGCCTCCTGCCAAGCCCAGTTTCACGGGAGCCGATATGCCAGGCAGGACAATCGGGATGGAACCGAGGATGAGACCCAGCGTCATGCCAATAAACACGGTGATCAGATTGGGCTCGTCCAGCATCTTGACGGCATTGCCCACTTCCTTTTCCACATTCTTGAGCGCCTCGCGATGCCCCACGGCGATAATGCGGTCGCCCAGGAGCAGGCGCAAGTCGGGCGTTGCCAGCAGTTGCAAGCCGCCACGGTTCACACGGCTGATGTTCACGCCATAGTGCTTGCGGAAACGCAGCGCCCCCAGTTTGCGGCCATTGATCTCGGGCTTGGTGACCAGGATGGCCTGCGACACCAGGTCACTGTCGATGGTATTCCAGTCGATGTCACCCGTGTTCCAGTCGGTGCTCTCCTGCTTGCCAAAGAGTACCTCCATGGCCTCGGCGGCATCATGGTCGCCCATGATGACCAGCAAGCGGTCATCGCGCATGAGCACGGTGTGGGCCTCGGGAATCGTCACCTTGCCATCACGCCACAAGCGCGAGATGACAAACTGCCGCGGGCTAATGCGGGCCAGATCGCCCACACTCTTGCCGATGATGCCCTCGTTGCGCACCTGATAGGTAGCGATGAACGTGTGGTCGACTTCTTCCTCGTCGTCACCGACGAGCGAGTCACCAGGTCTCACCAGCAACTTGCGCATCAGGGCAAAGGCAAGAATGACACCCACCACGCCCAGGGGATAGGTCACAGCACACCCCAGGGCCGCACCACTCTCGGGTTGATTCAACTGGGCCAGCGTCTGCTGTGCGGCGGCTAGGGCGGGAGTATTGGTCGTTGCACCACACATGATGCCCACGGCATCGCTCAAGTTGATGCCCACCAGAGGGAACAGCAGGGTCAAGATCGTGCCCACCAGCACTACCGCCAGCGCCCACAGGTTGAGTTTCAAGCCCGACTGGTGGAACGAGCCAAAGAAACCCGGCCCCACCTGCAGTCCCAGTGCATAAACAAAGAGCACCAGACCAAAATTCTGGGCATATTGCAACATGTCGGCATCGATTGACACTCCCAGGTGTCCGGCCAAGATGCCCAGGAAGAACACAAAGGCCACACCCAGCGACACGCCCAGCACCTTGATCTTACCCAGGGCGAGCCCACACGCACACAACAGCGACAGGACTACTACAGCCTGAACCGCCGAGTGGGTTAAAAATATGTCAGTCAACCATTGCATTGTTTCTGTTTAATATGGTTTGATACTACCTGAAACACGGCTTGAGACACACGCATGAGGGTACCCTCAGGATCCATGGCCTCCTCCAGCCCAAGGTCAGCACTCACGGCAACAGTGTCGGTCAATCCAGCGGCCATCCGATCAAAGTCGGGCGCTATCGTCCCACACACAGCAGCCACAGGAATGCCGCGCTCGCGGGCCATCTGGATGACATAGCCGGGACCCTTGCCCATGAGTGTCTGGTTATCCAAGCGGCCCTCACCGGTAATAACCAGATCGGCATCCTCAAGTGCCTGCTCCATGCCATTGTGGGCAAACACATAGGGTGCCCCAGGCAACAGTTCGCAATTGAGCAGATACATCATCAGGGCCGGGATGCCGCCAGCGGCGCCACACCCAGCCTTACCGGCAATCCCGTCACCCACCAGGGTGGCGACATGATTCAATCCTCGCTCCAGCTGCTCTACCTGTTGTGGCGAGGCCCCTTTCTGTGGCGCAAACAGACGTGCCGTTCCCCGTTCTCCACACAGGAAAGTGTCAACATCAATCAGGATGGTGAACGGGCAATTGCTAACGGCTTGAGGGATTCCAGCAGTCTCGATGCGTGCGATATGCTCCAATGACTCCCCACAGGGATAGAGGTGATGCCCCTCGGCATCCAGGAACTCGGCCCCCAGGGCACTCATGATGCCCATCGCCGCGTCGCACGTTGCCGAGCCCCCCAGTCCCAGCACGATGCTTGTGGCACCCCGCTCCAGGGCGTCGCGCATCAACAGACCCGTCCCCAGCGTGGTGGTACGCATCACGTCACGCTCGGCAGGTGACAACAACGCCAGGCCGCTTGCCGCTGCCACCTCGATGAGGGCGGTGCCGTCGTCACACAGGTAATACTGCGCCATGACCGGATCCTGCTGGAGCAGCGGTCCCACCGTGGGCACCGTCACCCACTGGCCAGCACGATTGGCAGCCAGTACGGCTGTGGTGCCGTCACCACCGTCGGCCACGGGAATGCCCACAGCAGTTACACCATCAAGGCCGCACAAGCTGTCTTGCGCGGCCTCGTTAAGTTGTTGAGCCGTTACCGAGCCTTTGAATTTATCAAACGCCAGAACGATTTTCATCTTTCAATCCATTGTTGTCCCCGGCACATTCGAGTTGTGCCAGGAGAGGGTTCAATCCACCTTGACTACCAGGAAGTTGGACTTTTCCCAGAAACGGCTGGGATTGGTGATGTGCAACGTCTTGACATTGCCATGATCCACGATCTCATAGGAGTCCTTAGGATGGTTGGTCATCACCTGGGCCTTATTGCTGTGCAGGGGAATCTCGCTCAAGGTGCGGCGGTCGGCCTTGGTAAAATAGGACATCTCAAAGTCGCCCTCCAGAATCTTGGTCTTGCGCAGGAAACCAGTCTCAATGATCTTGTGAGCCTTGAGCTCCTTCTTGGAACCGATGACATAGTAGCACACGTTGAGGTTGGTCACCTCATTGGTGAGCTGCTTGGACTCCTGCTGAGCGGCCTCTTTCTCCTTGACAACGGCGCGGTTCACAGTGTTGAGTGAATCCACGCTCTGGTTGAGGTTCTTGATCTGGACATGGGCGGCGGCCAGTTGTTCAGTCAGGCTGTTGATGGTCTGCTGCTGGTCCTCCAGCTGCTGCTTGAGGTTGGCAATCGACTTTTGCATCGACGAGTTGTAGTTGGTGGACTGCTTGAGGCGCTTCTCCAGCTCAGCCAGACGAGTCTTGTGCTTATTGATGGACTCCTGGATGAGCACGATATCGTCACGCAACTGCTTCTTGCGGTCGGGGGTCTCTCCATTCAGGTTGTTGACCGACACGATATCTTCCAGTTCCTTGATCTGCTGCATTCCATCGGCAATGTCTCCCATGAGCTGCATGAGGCTATCTTTCTCGGCATTGGCGGTATTGATGGAGTCCTGCAGGGCGGCATTGATGGAATCCTGCCGCAGGGCATCCTGCTCCAGCTTATTGGAGCGCTGGCAAGCCGGCAACACAGCCAGGCCCACCATCAACCAAACTAAATAAAAAATCTTTTTCATAATCTTTATCTTTTTTATCGTTAGTTTCTCATCACACACGGGCGCTCTTGTGCTTGAACGCCGCATACTTGTCAACCTTGACAGTTGACGCGGGTGGACATCCGGCAACCACCACGACAATCTCGCCTCGGGGAGCGTTGGCCATGAAATAAGCCACCAGCTCGCCCAGCGTGCCGTTGTGGGTCGTGTTGTGCAGTTTGCTGATCTCGCGCACCACACTGGCCTCGCGGTCGGCACCGAAGGTCTCGACAAACTGCTGCAAGGTCTTCACCAGCCTCACGGGCGATTCATAGAAGACCATCGTCATGGGTTGCGTCTTCAACTCATCGAGACGGGTCGAACGGCCTTTCTTGGCAGGCAGGAAGCCCTCAAAGACAAAGCGGTCGCAGGGCAACCCCGAATTGACCAGAGCCGGCACAAAGGCAGTGGCTCCAGGCAAGGTCTCCACCTCCACCCCCTGGCGGCGACACTCACGCGAGAGCAGGAATCCCGGGTCGCTGATGCCTGGCGTGCCCGCATCGCTGATGAGTGCCATCACGGCACCGCCTTGCAGTTGCTCAACGACAGCCGCAACCGCCTCGTGCTCATTGAACTTGTGATGGCTGCGCATGGGCGTGCTGATGCCAAAGTGCTTGAGCAACACACCGCTGGTGCGTGTATCCTCGGCAAGCACGGTGTCAACGGCCTTGAGTACCTCGATGGCGCGAGGTGTCATGTCGTCAAGATTGCCAACGGGCGTGGGTACTATATATAGTTTTCCTGCCATTAGGGTGGAAACGGGTTGATGTTTCTATTTCTGGAAATGGTTGCGCACGATGGTCATGAAGTCCTTCACGACCTCGTTGTCACGGTCCCAATTCAGTTGACTGAAGAAATACAGCTCGGCATTGCCATAGCTGCGCATAGCCTCGATATGGGCAATGGCGGTATTCAACGCATCGGCACTGCCGGCAAAGAGTTCGCGCTGGAAACGGAAGCGGTCGTTGATCGAGAATGCCTTGCGGATATCCTTGGAGAGCGTGCGCTGCACCTTCTCATCGACGCGCAGGGGAGCAGCAGGCTCCTCGGGCTCAGGAAACTCGGTGGGAACGGGCGGCACGGGCATCTCATCCTCGGGTTCGGGAACGGTGTCGTCGTCGGTCTCGATAAACTCGACCGTGATGTCGGGCTCATCCTCGGCCTCGGGCAGCAATGACGGGTCGGGCTCGGGGACGGGCTCATCACTCAAGTCATCGGGAACACGGAACACGGGAGGCACAGGGGTCGAAGGGGCCACAGCCGGTTTTTCCTCGACAGGGCTTTCTTCAACAGCCGGTTCATCGGGAGCCTCGATAAACTCGACGGTGATATCATCATCGGGCTCACGGTCGGCTACGGGCACCTGATGGTCAGGCTCCTGATAGTCGAGCTTGAACACCTCGTTAAATTCCTCACCGTTATCGTGCTGCCACGTCTCGTCGGCATCATAGTCCTCCTCGGGCAGATGCTCCACGGGCTCATCCTGAACAGATGAGGGCACCGGCTCCACTTGCGGTTCAACGACGGGTGCGGGATCGGCTGGGGTCATATTTTGGGAACTCTCCTCGGCTACCGGCAGCGTCACACCGCACATGTCGGCCAGTTCACGCACCTTGCGCTTGATTTTATTGGTAATGACATCGGGCGTGTGCTCGCTACCCAGCCTGCGGGTAACCAGCATCAAGCCTTCAATCTCATACACATGAGAGAGCATTTTTTCTATTGACATATCCATATAATCGTCTGTTTGTTTGATGCTTAGCGACAATTCGCCAAGGATTTGCCTTACATTTAACCTGCAAGTTTACAAACTTTTTTTGATTCACCAACTATATTTATTGAAAAAGATTGCACAGGAAGGTGCCAATCTGCTCACGGATGCTGGCTTGAGAGCAGGTGAAATTGTTGACCAGCACGGCAAAGGCATAACGGGGCTCACTGGCGGGATAATAGCCCACAAAGCACTGCACATGGCGCATACTGCCCGACTTAAGCACAATCTGCTCGCTCAGGGGGTTGGCCTTGAGGGTCTTGCCGGCACGTCCTGATGCCGTGGGCATGAGGTCGCACAGACGCACACCGTCAAAGGTGCGGTGGGCCATCATCGACAACATGTCGCCAAAGAAATTGACCGACGCCTTATTAGCCCTGGCCAGGCCACTGCCGTCGCGCATGAACAGGGGTTCGGTATTGATGCCCTGCAATTCCAGCCAGCGCTTGACGGCGGCCACGCCCAGGACATCCAGGTCGGAGGGCATACTATCCAGCCCCTTGGTCTCCCAGTCACGGGCACCGATGGCACGCAGCAGTGCATGGGCAAACATGTTGTCACTGCGGTCGAGCAGCGAGGTGATGATCTCAGTCAACTCGGGGGACTTGTGCAACACGAGCAGCGAGCACTCGGCATGAATCACGTTGTCACAGGCGTTAAGGTCGTGGTTATACTGGATGCCGCTGGCCTTGAGGGCACGCTCCACGCTGTCCACCAGCATCGGGGCCGGCGTGGGGTTGGCATAGGTGTTACGGTAGCTCTTGCCCGTCGTCTCGCCAGTGACCACCAGAGCGGGAACGCTGTAGTCCAGATAGGGCGTGATGGCATTGCGGCCCCGGCTGCCCCGGCAGCGGCTGATGACCTTCAATCCCGGCACACTGGGCGAGAAGCCCGATCGGGTCACACGACCGCGTGCGTCGAGCGCGTAAGATACCGTCACGAGGTTGTCATGGAAATTCAGGGCATGAACGGCGGTGCCATAGTCGTAGGCCAGATCACCCACGTCCCAGTCCTCGTCATAGTAGGGGTAAGCGTAATAGCTGTCGTCACCGATGATGTTGCCCTCCACCATGTGGATGCCACTGGCGCGCAATGCAGCGACGATTTCCTCCACGATGTTGGCCTGATTGGGCAGGAACACCGAGCCCAGCGTGGGGTCACCCATGCCGCGGATGATGATGTTGCCCTTGAACACCCCACCATCAACCACGCCATCAAGATAAACAGGTGTCTCGAAGCGGAAGTGAGGCCCCATCAGCCCCAATGCAGCCGACGACACCACGGTCTTCATCGTCGAGGCGGTGATGTTGGCCTGCTCGGGCCGATAACTGGCGATAGATTTGGCTGAATCCAAGTCGATGACCTGGACTCCCAGCGACGCATAGCGCAGGGAACTGTGGGACACAAACTTGTCCACCGCCTCCTGGGGCGTGAGGGCGCTGAGTTGCAACGTGGCCATGAGGGCCAGCAGGATAGTGGTAATGGATATCTTTCTCATCTTGATTGATTGTTGCGTTGATGGGCAGGACGCCGCATGTATTGCCGCCAGGCATACCACGGGCGCGACTGCAAGTAATGAAGGTTGCGCTGGTTGGCATAGGCTTCCCGCTCAAACGAGATATTGCGATAGGCGTTGCCACGCATGGGGAGGCGCACCAGCCACTCAATGAGGTAAGCCACATAGAAGAACACATAGAGCATCTCGCGCTGCTGGGCCGAGTGGATGCGCTCGTGGTTCATCATCTCATTGCTCAGGTACACCCCATGATGCACAAACAGGATTCCCAGCACGTTGATGGCCGAGAATCCGCTAAAGGGCAAGATCGAGGTCCTGATGATTTTCATGGGCGCAAAGGTACAATTATTTTTTGGCAATGATATCTCCAGGGGCCAAAGAATAGAAAAATGATACCAAAAAACGATTTTTTCTCACCAAACTATTGCTAAATAATTAAAATAACTTACCTTTGCAGTTTAGATACATCGTTTTAGCCCAGTTTATTGACCAAAATTGATACACCCAATTATGGATAAGGTAGTTAAAGTCATAGCATTAGCTTGTTTATATGTGGTCGCAGTTTCGATCATCGAGATGTTAGGATTCTATCATCCTTTCTTCTGGACCTATTGTGCCGTGTTTGCAGCGATCACCGCGGCATGGCCCTATTTCAAGCTATGCCAGCGCTATCCTGTTCCCGGCGTAGCCATCATGTGTGCCGTGCTCCTGTTGATAGCCCACTTCATCGTTGGCCAGGGGCATGAGTATTTTGCACTGGGTTGTGTGGGATGCGGTTGCATCGCCGAGGGGTTGCGCAAGCTCTTCGGCAACTATCGCGGTGCCAAGGGTGTCATTGCCAGCTATGCCGTGATGTCCCTCATCCCGTTCTCCAAGAGTATCGTCCTGTGGATTGACTATGAGGCTGCGATGGAACTGATCATCGCCCGCATGGGTGACATCTATGCAGCGGTAATGGGCAGGATGCTCTCCAAGTACATGTTTGCTGCCATGTTCATCCTCACCATCGTGTTTGCCATCACCATCATGTGGATTCTCACCCGCAACTGGCGTCCCCGCGACGAGTACCACATGATCATCGAGTAAAAAAAGAAGCAATTCCAGCATTTAACAAGGCCACCATCAAGTGGCCTTGTCATTTTGAGTTTGCATCATCAACGAGAATCTTTTGAAGACGAATACCACAAACACCTGCTGCCATGCAGGGATAGAATGGTATGACTATCGCCTGATGTGATGGGCCCTCTACGGGGCCCGTCGATTGGTGTCGCCACATGAGGCTGTGTCATAATTCACAACTGGTAGCATTCATCGAGCTTCGCTCGAAAAATTAAACAAAATCATAGGCAATGATATAGCAGTTGGCCCATCGATGGTATTAACCGCCCTATCGGGCGGGAAATTAAACAAATTAATTTTAAAATTTAATTTTCTTTTAATTTCCCGTGCGTTAGCACGGTTTGATGCAGAGACGTTTCAACGCAGGGTCAACTGCTATATCGTTACCAAATCATAAACAAAATTTGTATAAAAATTTATTTTGTTTAATTTTTATACAAATTTTGTTTAATTACTCGGCAGTGGGCTGTAGGGTCGATGGATTGTCCTGAGGGGCACTGCCGCCCTCGATCTCACGGTCGATGGCTTCAAAACGGCTGTGCTGACTCTTGTACTCGGGCACAAACTCCTTCATGGCATATATCATGTCGTGCACTTTACCGTGAGACGCCAGGTCGATGATCTTGTCGATGTTCTTGCACACATCTTTATAATTATAGGTCTTGACCTTGGCAATCATGATCTTCTTGTTGACGGTGGCAGTGGTCTTTTCCTTGTCGTTGAGCAGTTCCTCGTAGAGTTTCTCTCCCGGGCGCAGGCCGATTTCCTCAATCTTGATGTCAATATCGGGCTTGAGGCCGGTCAACGAGATCATGCGGCGCGCCATGTCATAGATCTTGACCGGCTCACCCATGTCAAAGATGTAGATCTCGCCGCCACTGCCCATGCAGCCTGCTTCCAGCACCAGGGAACAAGCCTCGGGAATGGTCATGAAGTAGCGGATGATTTCCTTGTGGGTGACGGTGACGGGGCCACCGGCGGCAATCTGGCGACGGAACAGGGGTATCACCGACCCGTTACTGCCCAGCACATTGCCAAATCGTGTGGTGATGAATTGCGTCTTCTTGCCCTGTTTCTGCGCATCAAAGAACAGGGACTGGCAATAAATCTCGGCCAGACGCTTGGTGCAGCCCATCACGTTGGTGGGGTTGACGGCCTTGTCGGTCGAGATCATCACAAACTTGTACACATTATATTTAAGGGCCATGTCGGCCACGTTGCGCGTTCCCATCACGTTGGCCAGGATAGCCTCGGTGGGGTTGATTTCCATCATGGGCACATGCTTGTAGGCCGCGGCATGGAAGACAAAGCGGGGGTGGAAATTGGAGAACACCTCCTCCAGGCGCTCACGGTTGCGCACGTCACCCATGATCAGCTCGATGTGGGCCTTGGGATAATCCTTCTTCATCTCAAGCGACACATCGTGCATGGGCGTCTCGGCCTGGTCGAACAGGATAATCTTGCTGGCGCCATAGCTGGCCACCTGACGCACGATCTCGCTGCCGATGGAACCGCACGCACCGGTAATGAGCACACAAGAGCCCTTGATGTGCTGTCTCACCAGCGGGTTGTCGAGCACAATGGGATCACGCCCCAGCAGGTCCTCGATCTGCACCTCTTTAATATAGGTGGAGATTCCTGACTGCTCGGCGGGCTTGCCTTCCTCCCCTTCTTGTTCAAACTCGGCCACCTTGTTCATCGCCAGCAGGGCGATATGGTTCTTGATAAAGTAGTCGGCAAAGCCGCTTCTCATCAGGCTGTGACTCTTGGAGTCATATACCAGACCCTCAATGTTGCGCTTCTTGAACACCTCACTCATGTTCTCGGGGTCAAAACGGTAAACCTTGAAGCCGTTGATCTCATTGGTTTCTTGCCCCGACTTGACGCTGAGCAGGCCCACTGGCAAGTACTTGCCGCCTATCTCGCCCTTGAGCGCATTGGCCAGGAAGAGAGAATTGAAGGTGGTGCCCAGCACGAGCACACGCTTGCGCCCCGCGGTGGAACTGTTCATGCGCATATACAGGTACTTGATGCACAAGCGCTCGATCATCATCATCGAGAACGACATGGCACCGATGATGAGTATATCCCAGAACCTGAGGAACGTTGATCCGGTGATCCACAGCTTGAGGGCATTAATAAACACAAGGATGGCGATCGACAGCACCACTACCATAAAGATACGGTACAGGTCCTCGATGACCGATAGGCGTATGACACAGGTGTAACTCTTGGCTACATAGGAGACAATGAAATAGACCGCAAAGATAATCAGCCAGTTGATAAAGAACGAGATGGGGGTGACAAAGGAGTGTATCGAGTACATATTGGCAACAACAGTAGCGATAAAACTCACTGTGACAATCAACATGTCGAGCAGCAGAATGATCCATCGCGGCGTTGTTTTCACCCTAAATGACTTGAACACCCTCAAGTCGAGCAGTCTATTTATCAGTTTCTCCATTTGAAGTGTAATCTTTTCATGTTAAAAATCGCAAACGATTGTTAATCAATACAATACAACAACCTTTCGCAATTTGTCGCGCTGCCTTGTGCACGACTTTCAAGCGGACAAAATTACTGATTTAATTTGAAACTGCAAAGGTCTAACCTAAAAAAGAAAAAAAACCACCGCCATCCCACTATTTTCCTGCACCAGGGACATGCTGTTCCCACCCCTGGGCGTCCATGACAATAATAATGTTACTTTTGGGGCGTGTTTTTAAAAAAATTGCTTGAAATGCAACTGGTTTCGGCAAAAAATTGATAACTTTGCAGGTTAAAAGCAAAAATGATAAGTAATGGGACTTGATTCTATGAGACATATCACCCCTATGGCGTTACTAGCCACGCTGGTTATGACGGTGTTGAACACTTCCTGTTTTGGTGACGAGCCTGACTACTGTGAGGCCGACATCGAGACGGCGACCCTGCATGTGAGCAATCCCGCCGAGTTCTTTTTCCAGCCCACCGACTCGTTGCAGACGGTGTTCTCGACCGACAGCGTCATCACCTTTGCCGTGCGCAGTGATGCCAACGTCACCTCACTGGCCCCTATGTTCACGCTGTCGCCTGGTGCATCCATCGAGCCGGCCAATGGCAGTAGCCACGACTTCTCTCAAGGTGCCGTGCACTATACTGTCACTTCCCAGGACGGCAAGTGGCAACGCCATTACCGTGTCAACGTGGTGCCCACGATGATCACCGTGGCCGACACGCTGCGCTTCGACTTTGAGCACTATGAGCTGGAGACGGCGACACAGCGCTACTACATGTGGCACAACGTGCTGCCCGACGGCTCGCTGGGCAATGACTGGGCAACGGCCAATGCCGGCTACCGCATCTCGATGGGATCGGCCCAGCCCATGGACTACCCCACTACCCCACTGCTCAACGGCTATGACGGCGCCGGCGTGTGCCTGACCACGTGCGACACGGGCCCCTTTGGCCGCATGGCCAACAAGCGCCTGGCCGCCGGTAACATGTTCCTGGGCACGTTTGACATCAGGATCGCGATGAGCGACCACCTGCATGCTACCCGTTTTGGCATCCCGTTCACGAGCCGTCCCGAGACATTCACGGGCTACTACACTTTTGAGCCAGGTGCCACAGTGCAGGATTTCAATGGCAACCCCATAGCTGGCCGCACCGACTCGGCCTCGGTCTATGCCGTGTTCTACCGCAACCACGACTCCCGCGGCAACGAGGTAGCGCTCTATGGCGACAATGTGCTTTCCAGCGACCTGCTTGTGGCAGTGGCCAAGATGGAATATGTAGCGCCCACCACCCAGTGGACACCGTGGAACGTGAAGTTTGAATACCGCGAGGAAATCGACGAACAGTTACTGGCCAACCGCGGCTACAGCCTGGCCATCGTCTTCTCGTCGAGCGCCAGCGGTGGTGACTTTATCGGTGCCATCGGCAGCCGCCTGTGTGTGGACAAGGTGCGCCTCATCTGCTCCCACGAGGAGTGACACCAGCCCCATTCCCTATCACTATTAATGACTATCAACATTTAATTAATGATAAAGATCAAAAACATCGTCATCACAGCACTGCTTGCCCTCTCGACGACAACAGTCGCCAGTGCATCGGTGCTCGACAGCCTCAGGCTCGACGCGCGGCTGGGCTATGCCCTGGGCGGTACAGTTCCCACCCACATGGGCAACGAGATACGCGGCATCAACAAGTTTATCCCCGGCTTTAACTTCATCGTTGCTGCCGAGGGTTCCTACCCCTTGTCCGACCGCTGGGCCATCCACTCGGGACTGCGTTACGAACTGGGA
The DNA here is from genome assembly GCA_947165485.1 of uncultured Prevotellaceae bacterium. Classification (GTDB taxonomy): domain Bacteria; phylum Bacteroidota; class Bacteroidia; order Bacteroidales; family Muribaculaceae; genus Sodaliphilus. The sequence continues at coordinate 60,110 of CAMVAP010000002.1, read as the reverse complement.
AGCATGGACGTGGACAGCCGCGTCAAGAACTACGACATCGAGGTGGTGAGGGGCGACGAGTCCCTCAAGGGCATCTTCAATGGCAACGTGCGCATCAAGACCACACAGCGACGCATCACCCTGCCCATCCAGGCCCAGTTTTACCTTGACGAGCACTGGAGCCTGCGCGCCGGCATCTTCATGGGATGGCTCGCCAGTAGGAAGTTCTGGGGATGGGCCTACGACGGCTACCTGCGCGAGGGCACGCCCGTGGGACCCAAGATCGAGATGGGCACCGAGCCCGGCGACCGCGGCGACTTTGACTTTGACAAGAACATGCGCCACATGCAATGGGGCATCGATGTGGGCGCCGACTGGCGCTTCAGCCGCCGGTGGGGTGCGTTTGTCGAGTTGACCTACGGCTTGAGCGGCCTGTTCAAGAGCAACTTCCACTCGGTGCAGACACTGCGCCCCTTGTATGGCTCGCTGGGCATCACCTACAGCATCCACCTCAAGAAGAGGCACCACGACAAGAAAACCGATTAAGTAATTACATATCAATTATTAACAATTAACAATGAAGAAAACTTTTCTGAGTATTTGCCTGGCCGCTGCGGCAGCCTTATCGCTTCACGCCCAGGACTACACGGGCACCATCTATGTGACCCGCAACGGTAACACCAGTACCGAGACCGCCACTGTAACCGTTAGCCAGCAGGATAACGGCCTGAACACGCTCTTGCTGCGCGTGCCGTTCATGAACATGAACTTGAACCTGAACATGACCGACGTGCCTGGTGCCACCACAGGCGGCATCACCACCTATAGCGCCGAGCGCACGGTGGCCACGGGAACCTACCTGGGCAACATGTACACCATCGTGTTTGCCCGCGTTACCGACGGCATGATGGCGGCCAACGTTTCCATCCCCGCCTATGGCGTCACCATGTGGTTCAACACCGTGGGCGACCACTTCCAGCTGCCCAACAGCGACATGGAGGCCTGGACCGGCAGTAATGGCGAGCCCGACCGCTGGCACGGCTTCAAGAGTGCCGGAGGTTCATTTTCCAGCTCATCGGCAGGACTGGTTAAACTGGAGCAGAGCGACGACGTGCGCAGTGGCGCTACTGGCTATAGCGCCGTGATGACAGCCAACTCTATTTTTGGTATTGTCGCCAACGGCACCATGACCAACGGTCGCCTCATGGCCGGCTCGATGTTCGCCACCGACACCAAGAACCATGCCGAGATGGACAAGGCCAATGGCACCGACGAATACTACATGCCGCTGTATGCCAAGCCCGACAAGTTCAACGTGTGGTTGAAGTATCAACAGGGCACCACCAATGTCAACAACCTGGCCAACGTGAGCGTCAAGACCTTTGACGGCACCTATTATCAAGAGCCTACCGACAAAGAGTACACCAACCTCTCGGGCAGCATTGTGGGCGGCCAGATTCCCGCCAGTGACTGGACCCACTACTCGTTCTCCTTTGACTACGACAGCTATGCAGCCAATGGAGCCGCCAGCGAGGCCATCTTTGTCACCTTCTCGACCAACGGCACTCCCGGACAGGGCGCCAAGGACGATGCCCTCTATGTCGATGACATGGAACTGGTTTACCTGGGCAACATGACCGACCTGCGCTACCAGGGCCAGACCATCGATGGCTGGGATCCCACCGTCACCACCTACAGCATGGAGACCGCCAGCGAGCCCAGTCTGGACGACTTCACCGCCACCATCGAGGGCGCCAGCGCCGTGCTCACCAAGTCGATGGAACAGAACCAGGACGGCAGCTACCGCATCGCTATCAGCGTCGTCTCGGGCGACTTGCAGAACGCCACTTGCTACCTGATCAACGCTACCGCGGCCCCCGCCTTTATCCCGGGTGACGTGAACGACGACGGTGAAGTCAACATCAGCGACGTGACTGTGCTCATCGACTACCTGTTGAGCGGCACCACCAGCATCAACCAGCAGGCCGCCGACCTCGACAATAGCGGTAAAGTGGAGATCGGTGACGCCACAATTCTTATTGACAAACTATTGTCAGGAAATTAATTATGCTTCAATATTTCAAGTGTTACTTGAATATATTAGCAACAACAATCATTCAACAAGTCACATACTAATTAAATATAATAATAAATGGTAATGAAACATTTTTTTGCTTTACTGGCTGCGGCCTGCTGCGCACTGGCCATCAACGCCACCACCTATACCAGCCACCTCAAGGTTGTCATCAACGGTGAGGTAGCCGAGCAAGACCAAGTACAGGTCGATGTCACCCAGGCCGACGGTCTCTACACGCTGAGTCTGAAGAACTTCTGCCTCTCCTCGTCGGGCGTGACCATGCCCGTGGGCAACATCGAGGTGAGCGGTGTGCAGGGCGTTGACGAGTATGGTTACACGACCATCCTGTTCAAGAACCCCGTGAACATCCTTCCCGGCAATGACCCCGCCTATCAGGAAAGTGACTGGATCGGCCCCATGCTGGGCGAAGTGCCCCTTGACCTGACCGCCCGCTTCACGAGCACCGCTCTCAATGCCAACATCGACATCGAGCTGTCCATGTTGGGACAGACCATCGGTGTCACCCTGTTTGGTGTCGCACCCTCGCTGGACGGAGATGTCAACAAGGACGGCGAGGTCAATGTGGCCGACATCAACGGTGTGATCAACCTCATCCTGGCCCAATAAATCGCCTCAACCGATAGCACACTATTGTTTTTGTCAATATTTTTTGCCATTTTTATTTGGAGAAAACCAAAATATCATTTAATTTTGCGACATGAATAATGACATCTCACTAGTGGCATCATTCTACCAAAACGTATGAATATTAATTTTATTCATTAAATAACTGTTTTAATTCATTTTATTAACTAATTCATCATTAATTATGAAGAAATTATCTGTACTTTTGGTTGCCGCCGCAGTTGCTATGAGCGCATCTGCAGGTGTTAACTTCAAGGCTACCCATCCCTTGAAGGCCAACAAAATCTCGACCGAGAAGGTTAAGACCTCTTCGCTGAGGAACCAGACCAACATCCGTTCGATGTTCAAGGCTCCCGAGGGCGAGCTCAAGAGCTACAACCGTGCTGGCCAGTGTGTAACTTACGCCAGCGGCCAGGGCCTCTATGCCCAGCAGCAGGATGGTAACAGAATCGACATCGTTTACGGCGAGAACGGCAAGGTTTATCTGAAGAACATCCTTTGCGGTGCTGCTTCAAACTTTGGCGAGTCTTGGGTTGAGGGTCAGATCAGTGAGGATGGTACCACCCTCACCGTGCCCATGGGTCAGTCGATCTACTGGAGCGACTACTATGGCGCAAACGTTGTCCTCGCCTTTGGCCAGACCACCGTTGACGAGGAGGGTTACTTTGGCATTGAGATCGACGACCGCGTTGAGGAGGCTGTTTACACCATCGATGGTGATGTGATCACCCTTCAGGGCACCGATGGTCCCACCGAGATTGATCCCAATGACAACAACAGCTATCTGGCTTATGGTCTTACCGCTTACTGGGAGGACGACAACAGCTGGAGTGGCTTTATCGAGTGGAACACCGTCTTCACCGAGCGTGAGGTTGTTGTAGCTCCCACCGTGCTCAACGAGCTTCCCGCTGGCTGCGCTGACTTCACTGTAATGCGTCAGGGTTATGACATCTACAGCAGCTACTTCTTCGGCATTGGTATGGCACAGGTTGCTGAGAAGATGTCCATCGCTATCAGCGAGGACCTCAGCAAGTTCTACATCCAGGATCCCATCTGGTACTACGGCTACGGCAGCTGGGTAGAGGGTGACCTTGACATCGCCAACAGCATGATCACCGTTCCCACCGGCCAGTTCCTGAACTGGAGTGAGGAGAACGAGTATGGTGTACAGCTGATGTGGGGTAGCTCCTACGTTTACAGCGAGGTTGACGAGGAGACCCAGGAGGAAGGTTACTACCTGGGCACCGAGCTCGACGACCGCGCTGAGGAGATCCAGTTCGCCTTCTCCTTCAACGAGGAAGAGCTCATGGAGCTCAACCTGCTCAACTGCGATGGTGATGTAACCCTTGAGTTCCCCTTCAACTATGAGGCTACCGGTCTGTACGGTATGTGGAGTGATGACCAGTCTTGGGCAAGCGCTCTCGAGTTTGTAACCGAGGGCCAGACCTATGCTCAGGAGTTCATTGCTAAGCCCGCCGTTCCTGCCAACCCCACCGCCGACGAGTGGTATGACAGCAACAGCGAGGGTGGCTACAGCCGCTTCTACTACACCCTGCCCACCACCGACATCGATGGTAAGCCCCTGGATGCTGAGGCTCTGAGCTACAGCATCTACACCGATGATGACCAGCTCTTCACCTTCCCCTACGAGAACTACTACTATGACTTTGATGACTTCGGCATCACCGAGGGTATCACCGAGATTCCTTACGAGATGTATGCTAACGGTTATGACTTCCACACTGGTTACACCTACTTCTATCGCACCAACGCTGAGGGTTACGATCCCCTCTTCACCTGGCGCATTGGTATCCAGGTTCACTACACCGTTAATGGCGAGACCAACTCGAGTGACATCGTTTACCTGGAGGTATTCCCCCGTCCCACCGACTCTGTTAACGAGCTGAACGCTGGCAAGACCGTTGCTAACGTACGCTACTTCAACGTAGCTGGTCAGGAGATGGCACAGCCCGAGGGCATGACCATCGCTGTTACCACCTACACCGACGGCACCACCAGCGCTGTTAAGGTTGTGAAGTAATCAAGTCTAGCATTATTTACCGCGACAAGCGATAAATAAAAACCCAATGGTAGAGACGCAAAATTATTTTGCGTCTCTACTTGTTTTATTAACCAAGTTGAACTACTTTTGTGCTATGGACAAGAACGAAACCTATCGATTGCTGCTACAGCAAGTGGAAAGTCTGATCGAGGGTATTGACAACCCCACAGGACAACTCGCCAATGCCGCCGCCATCCTGCACGCGACCATGGGATGGTGGTGGACAGGGTTCTACCTCGTCAAGGACGGCACGCTGCAACTGGGACCCTTCCAGGGCCCCGTGGCGTGCTACAGCATCAAGTGTGGCCGCGGCGTGTGCGGCACGGCCTGGGAGCAAGACCGCACCATCGTCGTCCCCGACGTCGAACAGTTCCCTGGACACATCGCTTGCAGCAGCCTCTCGCGCAGCGAGATTGTCGTGCCCCTGCACGACCGGCAGGGCGACGTCATCGGCGTGCTCGACATCGACAGCAAGGAGTTGGCAACATTTGACGACATCGACGCCCACTGGCTGGAAGCCATCGCCCGCGTCATCGAGCAGCACGCGCTCCACAATTAACAGTTAGCCAGTTAAATTCTATATTAAAAATAATGTACGAACCTCTTGCCGAACGCCTCAGACCTCGCACTCTCGACGATTACATCGGCCAGCGCCACCTCGTGGGCGAGGGAGCAGTGATACGCCGCATGATCGAGAGCGGCAACATCTCCTCGTTTATCCTGTGGGGGCCTCCCGGTGTGGGAAAAACCACGCTGGCACGCATCATCGCCGAGCAAACCCAAGTGCCATTCTACACGCTGTCGGCAGTGACATCGGGCGTGAAGGACGTGCGTGAGGTGCTTGACCGCTGCCAGGCCGATGCCCGCAGCGTCTTCTCCAAGGGCCGCCCCATCCTGTTTATCGACGAGATCCACCGTTTCAACAAGTCACAACAGGACTCACTGCTGGGCGCTGTGGAACGCGGCACGGTCACCCTCATCGGTGCCACGACCGAGAATCCGTCGTTTGAGGTCATTCGACCCCTGCTCTCGCGCGCCCAGGTCTATGTGCTCAATCCGCTAGACCGTGACGACCTGCTCGCGCTGCTCGACCATGCCATCACGACCGACAAGATGTTTCAGGGCCATGAGGTGCGCATCGAGCAGACCGAGGCATTGCTGCGCTTTGCCGGCGGTGACGCCCGCAAGCTGCTCAACATTCTGGACCTGATTATGCAATCGACTGGCGACGGCGAGCCCTTTATCATCAACGATGACATCGTCACCAGCCGCCTGCAACAGAATCCGCTCGCCTTTGACAAGGGCGGTGAGATGCACTACGACATCATCTCGGCCTTTATCAAGAGCATACGCGGCAGTGACCCCGATGCAGCGGTCTATTGGCTAGCACGACTCATCGCCGGCGGTGAGGATCCCAAGTTCATCGCCCGCCGCCTGTGCATCCTCGCCGCCGAGGACATCGGCCTGGCCAATCCCAATGCCCTGCTGCTGGCCAACGCCACCTTTGACATCATCAACAAGATAGGCTGGCCCGAGGGTCGCATCCCCTTGAGTGAATGTGCCATCTACCTGGCCACCAGCGCCAAGAGTAATAGTGCTTATCTGGCCATCGACGCCGCCCTGGCCCTGGTCAACGAGACGGGCAACGCTCCCGTGCCATTGCACCTGCGCAATGCGCCCACCCAGCTCATGAAGCAACTGGGATATGGCAAGGACTACAAGTATGCCCACGACTTCCCGGGCCACTTTGTCCATCAGGAATACATGCCCCAGGAACTTCACCATCCCACCTTGTGGCTGCCCCAAGACAATCCCGCCGAGAACCAAATGTCCGCCCGACAAGAAGCAAGATGGAAAAACAATAAATAACAGCTATTTACACTTTAATATATAAAGTAATACTACAAGTATAAAGTAAAGGTTTTATGCATCAAGTATTACTTTAAATCTAATCATCTATTAGGTATATGCCACAACACATTAACCTGGGAAAAGAAGGCGAGCAGATAGCTTGTGAATACCTCATTACACAAGGCTTCACCATCAGGGAAACCAACTGGCGCATGGGCAAGCTCGAAATTGATATTGTGGCACACAAGCCCGATGAGCCCGTGCTGCACATTGTCGAGGTCAAGTCACGGGCAAGCGATGAGCACTTTGACCCCATGCAGGCCATCACCGCGGGCAAGATACGCAACCTGGTCAATGCCGCCAACAGTTACATCAACTATTACCAGCTGCCCATGGCGGTGCAATATGACGTGATGATCATTGTGGGAAAGGCTCTTGACGACTACAAGATACACTTTATCCCCGATGCATTTGAGCCCCCGCTGCGCACTATTCGGTAGCGTTGTTGCGGGCCACCGAGGGGGTCATGCCGTGGTACTGGCGGAACACCCTGGAGAAATAAGCCACATCGCCATAGCCGCATTTCTCGGCCACATCGCCTATCATGATATCGGGATCCTCCCGCAACAGACGCATCGCGCGCTCCATGCGCAGCTCGGTCAAGTAGGCGGTCATGGTTTTTCCCGTCAAGTAATGGATGTGGCGCCTCAACTGGCTCTCTCCCATCTTGAATGACAGGGCTATAGCATCGAGGTTCAACTTGGAAACGCCCTGGTCCAGAGCATCTTCCACCATCTTATTGAACATATTGAGGAATGCAACATCACTGGCGTCGGAGTAGCTAGATTTCTTGGCGGCCAAGGCTTTCTCTTTCTCTTTTTCCTTTTCGTTCTCGGCCTGTTGCGCCTGTAACGCGGCCAACTGCTCTTGCAGCTGTTGCCGGCTCTCGATGAGCCGCTCGGCCCAGGCCACCAACTCTTCCCGCACAAAGGGCTTGACCAGATAGGCATCGGCACCCGACTTGATGCCGAGGATGCGGTCCTCCTTGCTCGTGCGGGCGCTGAGCATGATCACGGGGATGTGGCTCAGTCTCTCGGTATTCTTGATATAGGCACACAGCTGATAGCCATCCATGACGGGCATCTTAATATCGGTAATGATGAGCTGCGGCACGAGTTCACAGGCGAGCTTATAGCCTTGCTCGCCATCGGCAGCATAGTGGACCGTGTAGCGGCTCGCAAACACCTTGCCCACCTCACGCGCCACGTCATTGTGATCCTCGACAACCAGGATCACGGGCTTGTCCGGTTCTTGATCGTCAACATGGTCGGGCACGAGAGCCCTGCGACGGGGCTTCACCTTGGCACTGACGGTACTCATCACCTGGTCAAAACGCGCCTTCACCTTGTTGCCACTCTCATGCTTGCAAGGCAAGGTAACGGTAAATACCGACCCTTGCCCCTTGACGCTCTTGACGGCCACATCACCGCCCATGGCCATGGCCATGTCACGCACCACAGTGAGCCCGATGCCCACGCCATCGATGATGCGCTCGGCTGCCGCTCCACGATAGAACGCCTCAAACACGTGGGGCAGGTCTTCCTCGCCGATGCCCATGCCATCGTCAACAACACTGATGACGTAATCCGGCCCCTCGATTCGGGACAAGACGGTGACCTTGCTGAAGTCACGGCTATAATTGATGGCATTCTCGATGAGGCATTCCAGTATGGTCTTGAGATAGTCGGGCACGGTGTCGATTTCCTCGCTGGATTCCTGTGGAGCATAGGAAAGCTCGATGTGCCTTTCCACACTATACTCACGGTAGCTCTCGACGATCATTCTTATCATCGGCACCGCGTCGCCCGTGCGCCACTCGGGGCCCCTGATGGCACTGCGCACACTGCCCACCTTGAGGATCTGGTCCACCAGTTCAAGCAGGTGATTGCCTTGCCGCTCGATCACCGCCATACTCTCGCGCTGGCTGCCGGTAAATGCTTTCTCGTCCTGCTTGCCGGCATCGGTCATGATGTCGTCTATAGCCCCCATAATGGCCGTCAAGGGGGTGCGCAGCTGGTGAACGACGTTGGTAAAGAACAGGGAGCGCGTCTCCTCGATCTGACGCAAGACACGCTGCGAGTTGGCTCGCACACGCACCGCATACACCAGCGAGGCGATGATGGCCGCCGCCATCATCGTCAACAGCACGCCCAGCACCACCATGATGTTGCGGGTGCGCTTGAGTCGCGCGATATCGTTGTTCAGCACATTCACCTCGCCGCTATTGCGTCCACGCTCATAGTCGATGCGCTGTGCGCTCATCTCCTCGTCCATACTCTGGCCACGGATGGAATCAAACATCTCGTCGCTCTTGACAAAGTACTTGAATGCCTCTTCGGGGTTATTCTGGGCCATTGCCAACTCGCAATGGATCTTATAGGCCTCGGCCTGATGTTCCTTGCTGTTGATGCGCAGCGACTCGGCCTCGGCCTCGGTGAGATAATTGCTGGCTTCCTCCTCCTCGCCCAGCTTGAGGCTCACCCGGGCCAGTGCCAGACAGCATTCCAGCCAGAACCATTTCTTGTCCAGCCGCTTCAGCTCGTTATAAGCCTGCTGGTACTCGTCCTCGGCGTGGGAATAACGGCGTTCATACTCATGCAGCTTGCCATAGTTGAGGTGGCACCATGCGACACCACCGGCATCACCAGCCTGCATGTTGCACTCCATCGCATTGCGGTAATACACCCATGCCGAGTCAATCTCGCCCCTGCCATACTTGATCGATCCCAGGTTGGCGTAGTTGATCGCCAGGCCCCTATAATTCTTCATCAGGCGCTCGCCCTCCAGGGCCTCGCGCAACATGCTGTCGGCAACGTTGTAGTTGCGCAACTGTATCTCGATTTCGCCAATGCCGCACAGCGCAACCGTGCGGCACTTGATTGCAAGGTTACTCTTCTTGTCACTATAGGTGTCGCACAGCTTCAGGGCTCTAAAATGGTGGCTGTTGGCAGTGCTCAATTCTCCCAGGCGGCGGTAGTTCACGGCCAGGTCGTTCAACGCCCTAGCCATCTCAATGGTGTCGGCAAGTTCTGTTGCCAACTCCAGTCCGCTCGATTGCACCTCGATGGCGTCCTTGAACATCGACATGCTGCGCAACATGCGCCCTTGATGCCTGAGCGCCAGCACCTCGCCCACGACATCATTGCGTTCACGGCAGGATTCCACCATTGCTGCCAGCGAGTCCACATCATTCATCCGGTCCAGCGCACTGTCCATCTCAAGATAGTGGGCATCACGGCCAGCGTCCTGGGACGAGTCATGCCCGCATGAGCCCAATGATAACATCAGGCCCATCACTGCGGTCAGGACAACAGCCCACAGGGGATCACGATAACTATTGGGCTTTATATTCATCATGCAAACATCGACATTCATAAATATTGAACAAAGCCACAAATTTAATTATATATTTCCAAAAATCAAACTTTAAACGATGAAAATTCAGGACAAGCTCACCGATTTTTAAAAACCCGAGCGGCCTGATATCTATCAGACTTGCATTTTTTAACGTCAAGCGGTGCTGCGTTCCAATTAAATCTTGTAACTTTGCAGTTTGTATATGGAACACGTGAAAAAAAGCATCTATCAGTGCGCAGCCGAGTGGGGACTCCCCTTCGGCATCTACTTGGCGTGTGCCGGCGTGGCGGTCATCTATGCCGACCTGTTCCCGCCCTTGAGCTTCATCGTCATGATCTTGACGCTGGGCGCGCCACTGCTGGGGTACTACTTCCAGCGGCGCAAGTTTATCGAGGATGACGGTTTTACCGACTATTCCAGCCTGTGGATGCTCGGCATCCTGCTCTTCATCCTGGGCACTGTGGTGGCCAGCTTCATCATTTTCCTGGTGCTGCAATACCTGCGTCCCACGTTTATCTATGACCAGGCCCAGGCCTTCATCAAACTCTACCATGCGGCCCCCCATGCGGTGGATAGCGACGTGGTGAAGGTGTTGCAGCGCGCCATCGACGACAAGATGCTACCCACCCCCATCGAGATGGTGTTCAACATGTTCTGGTTTGTCACCTGTGGCGGTTCCTTTTCCAGCGCCATCACGGCGCTGATTGCCGGTCGCCCGCTCAAGAGGCGCAGCGATCGTCAGCCCTAGCATCCTCTCGCCATTCCCACCCCTCCCTCCCGACCATACAATTAACGACGACAATTAAAGAAGGAAGTAAAAAGAAGAAGAATTTATGGATATTTCAGTAGTAGTACCGCTTTACAACGAAGCCGAGTCCTTGCCCGAGTTGGCGGCATGGATCGAGCGCGTCATGGACGAGAACGGGTTTGACTACGAGGTGCTGTTCATCAACGACGGCAGCACCGACGACTCGTGGCAAGTCATCAAGGGCCTGCACGAGCGCAACCATCGCTTGAAGGGGGTCTCCTTCAGGCGCAACTATGGCAAGTCACCAGCGTTGAACACGGGATTTGAGCGGGCCCAGGGCAATGTCATCATCACCATGGACGCCGACCTGCAGGACAGTCCCGACGAGATTCCCGCGCTCTACCGCATGATTACCCAGGAGGGCTACGACCTGGTGAGCGGCTGGAAGAAGAAGCGCTACGACCCGCTGAGCAAGACCATCCCCACCAAGCTCTTTAACGCCACTGCCCGGCGCGTGAGCGGCATCCACAACCTGCACGACTTCAACTGCGGCCTCAAGGCCTACCGCAAGGAGGTGGTCAAGCACATCGAGGTGTATGGCGACATGCACCGCTATGTGCCCTACCTGGCCAAGAATGCCGGCTTCACCCGCATCGGCGAGAAGGAGGTGAAACACCGTCCCCGCAAGTATGGCACGACCAAGTTTGGCCTCGACCGCTTTGTGAACGGCTATCTGGACCTGTTGACGCTCTGGTTCCAGGCCAAGTTTGGCGTCAAGCCCATGCACTTCTTCGGCCTGCTGGGAAGCCTCATGTTCCTGTTGGGCTTCATCGCCGTCATCCTGGTGGGAGCCCTCAAGCTGTATAACATGTACAGCGGCAACAGTTACCGGCTGGTCACCGACTCGCCCTACTTCTACCTGGCGCTCACGTCGATGCTGCTGGGTACACAGCTGTTCCTCACGGGATTCCTGGGCGAACTGGTCATCCGTCACAGCAACGACCGCAACCAGTATGAGATCGGCGAGGAAACCGGTGACATCGGCACACAAGCCATCGCACCGAGCAACCACGACAACGACTTGCCCCAAGTCATCATTGAACCGGTGAAAAAAGCCTCTATCGACGAGCCATGAAGCGCCTGCTACACATAGCCGCCTTGTTGCTGGTCATGGGGCCATGCCTGGGCTCATGCAGCGATGACACCTGCTATGACAACGTGAGCAGCCTGCCCCTTGCCACCTTCTACCTGGGAGAGAAGCAACAGCAGGTGAGCGGATTGACCATCATGGGCCTCGATGTTCCCGGCGACAGCCTGCTGGCCAGTTCCTCGACCCTCAACGAGATTTACCTGCCCCTGCGTGCCAGCGTGGGCAGTACCGCGTTCACCATCTCCCGCCAGGTGGAGAACGGCAGTTACAGTGCCGTGTTGCACGACACGGTGACCTTCAGCTATGATGCGGTGCCGTTCTTCCACTCGATCGAGTGTGGCGCGATGTACAACTTCAACATCAAGCGCGTGGAATACACCTGCAACGGCATCGACTCGGTTGTGATGATGACCACCACCGTCACCAACTCCAAGTCACCCGCCCTGCGCATCTACTTCAGTGATTTCCAGCTATGAGGATCCGTTTCACACATATTCTCGACCAGGCCATCAAGGGAATGATGCTCATGACGATGATCATGGCAGCCTTCACCCTCCACGCTCAGGAGCCCGACAAACGCCACGTCACGCCCGTCAAGCCCCAGACCAACCAGGTGAAGCCGCCGCCCAAAGGCACCGACGAGAAAATCATCCAGCAATACATCACCGGCGACACCGCCACAGCAATTGCCGAGGCGCGCAAGGACTCGCTGCGCCGCGCCTATAAGCGTTACCCGCTGTTGACCGACCTCTCGATAGGCATCAACCTGGCTGAACCGCTCTTCATGGCCTTTGGCCAGACCTATGCCAGCGCCGATGTCAATGCGACACTCAACATGTGGAACCGCTTGCAGCCCACGGTCGAGATAGGACTGGGATGGGCCAAGAACACACCCGACGACAAGAACTTCACCTACAAGGGCAAACCGTCGCCCTACTTCAAGGTGGGAGCCAACTACAACCTCTTGTTCAAGAACAGCCCCGACTATCAGGTGCTTATCGGCTTGAGACTGGGTTACAGCACCTTCACGATGGACGTGACCGACATCGACTACATTAACCACTACTGGCAAGAGCACCTGCAAGCGGCCATCACGGGCCAGCGCTCCCACGCCCTGTGGGGCGAGGCTGGACTGGGACTCAAGGTCAAGTTGTGGAACCGCGTGTCGATGGGATGGATGATCAGGTATCACGGCTTGTTCAGCTATGGCAAGAACGAGCATTCAAGACCCTGGTTCATACCAGGTTATGGACCCAGGAAAAGTTCATTGGGATTCTCGCTGGGCATCAGCTACGTCTTGCCCATGAGCCGCAACCGCCAGACCGGCGATGACACTTCAACCCCTCGACGACAATGAAACCGACCAAACCCACCTTCGGCACCAGGCGCACCACGACAATGCGCATCGACAAGATCAGGCCTGCCGCCCAACCCGGCTGGTACAAGAACCTGCGCCGCCTGTCCCGGCTGGCCTCTGCCACATTCAAGATCAAGCGGTGATTCATGCCAGCAAGGCACCTCGTGACCTATTGTTAATAGATTTTTGGGCGATTTTTCAAAAAAATTTTGTCAGTTCAAAAAAAGTTCGTAATATTGTAGTCTGAAAAGCGGGAGAAAACGCACTTTTCAAGCGCAACTCTTTGATTTTCAATATATTAAATACAAATCACCCCACTACCATCTTCACCGAGGGTAGCGGGTAAACCCAATGATAAAGAAAACATAGAAAATTAAAATATTAATTAACATTATTACTAACATTTTAACTCATTTAATTATGAAGATTAAAAATTTACTTCTTTTTGCCGCTGCATCAATGAGCATGGCTGCTATGGCTGATGTTACGACAGGCGAGTGGGCAGTTCTTTCCGACGGTTCTCCCGCTATGATTGGTCAGACCACTAACGACCACCTCTTTGTACGCAACAAGTATTCTCTGAATGGTGAGATGAAGGAGTACAACACCGTTTCGTTCCAGGATGGTACTCCCCAAAAATGCTGGTTCTGGCTCGATGACGATGAGATTTATCTGAATGAAAAGATTCAGGCTCTCGCTCCCATCGCTACTAACAAGGGCGAGACCGAGTTCTATAACGAGGTGACCTACAACTCATTCCAGTGTGACATTTATCTGCCTCAGCAGATTATCTTGACCACCCAAGAGGACGAGGAAGGCGAGGAAATCGCTCAGGAATTTGGCGATCGTATGCCCTCTTCTTCTTACATTGAGTGGAAAGAGAAAGACGGTAAGGTAATCGACGGTGTTGAGTATCGCGTTTATACCATCGTTTGTGGTAACAACGCTGGTTATGGCTGCCACTTCTCTGGCAAGAACGCCAAGGCTTATCGCGACTTCTATGCTGAGAACCAGCGTCCCATGAAGAAGGACGACGCTCCCTTGTTCGCTCTGTTTATGCAGAACAAGAACCAGGTTAACCCCCAGGGTCAGTTTGCTGACATGATTATTGCCAACACCGAGTTCGGTCTCCGTGAGCCCGTTCGCGATGGTTGGGAGCCCAACGATTATCGCTTCATCTATGGCACTGGTGGTAACAACGAGACCCAGCGCTTCCAGAAATATGTTCGCGTTGCTATGTACGGTAGCAGTGCTGTAGTTGAGAACCTGGCCCAGAAGACCATCAACAACGTGAAGTACTACAACGTTGCAGGTATGGAGAGCAACGTTCCCTTCGAGGGCGTTAACATCAAGGTGACCACCTACAACGATGGTACCACCAACACCTGCAAGGTGATCAAGTAAGCAATCGCTTCATTGAAAAAATCAAAAAAAACCGCGGGCATAATGCCTGCGGTTTTTTATTGGTGCCTATTTAAGTTTCGCAAGTTGTTAACTTGCTCACTGATTGGGCCTATCGAGAAGAGTATGCAGGGCCTTGACGTGGTCGCTGCTATCAGCGAACAGGCTCCGCGCTCCACCTATCGTCGATAATCGACTTGTCGGGGCTATGGTACTCCATGGCCCGCTTGACCCGGGGCTCACTCATGATACACAGCCCGATGGCACGCGTCATCAGGATGTCGTCATGCTTGCCAGGGCGGGCACCGTAGCGGCCATTGCGCTCCTCATAGTCACGCATCTCGTTCACCGCATCGATGTCGCGTTCCAGATAGGTGCCATCCCTGAGCGCCATGATCAGCTCGGCCACCGCTTTGCGCTTGGTCTTGACATTGGTGTGGAAACCCAACTTGCCGGGCGCGCGCTCATACACGTTGCCATACGCCTGATACACCTTCTCCATGATGAAATCGCTCTCGCCGGCGCGCGCGGCCTCGTTGGTAAGCGTGTTGCTCTCAACAACCAGCAACGCATCGTTGTAGTACTTGGCGAGCTGCATCGCTTTCCAGGCCAGCACGTCGTGGTCGATGTGACCGCGCCACTGGGCGACAATGGCACGCTTGCGGTCGGGCGTTGGCTGCCGCCACACGGCAATCACCGAGTAGTCGCTGGACTCTGAACGGCCTCCCACATCCACGACCACGAGATAGCGCACCTTGACCGCCGACCGCCGCTCGGGCAGTTCCCACACCTTGAGCCGTCCGTTGGATGCCTTGACCAAGCGGATGTTGACCTTGGCCTCGCGTCCTTCCTGCCCGTCGGCCTGGATATCGCCCACCAGCACAGGCTCGACATGGCAATCCTGCTCCAGGCGGTCCAGATGCTCACGTGCAAACGGGTTACTGCCCGATGTCGCAAACGCCTCACTGGCCGATCCAGGGTACTCACTCATCATCAACTCGTGGGAGCGGTATTCGCGCCGCTTGTAGTGATACCAGTTGATCTGTTCCAGGGTGCGACCGTCCTCCCACAACTGGCGCTCATACTTGTCCATCCCCTTCCACAGCGCCTCCACGTCGTCAACAGCCTTCTTGTAGATACCAATCTCGTGCCATGGCACAAACACGGGCACCTTGTCGCTACGGCCAGTCACGGCACGCATCCACTCGTCATGAAAGAAGCTCCCCACCCCATCGGCAGTCGATTCCAGCACAATCACGGTGTCGGGCTTGAGGGCTATGCTGCCACACACGCTGCGCACCACATCGTCGGGGTCATGCCTAGTGCTGCTCATCCAGAAGGCGACCTCGCTCAAGTGGGCCATCGCGATGTCAAAACCCCTCACGCCATCCTCGCTACGGGCACTGCCGGTGATGATCAGGGCATCACGTTGCTTGATTTCCTGCACATTGGGCTGCCCCTCCAGCTTGGTGAAACGCAGGGGCTCTTTCTCGTCCTCAAGAAACTCGGGCGGGTAACGTTGCAACAACAAGTTATACATGCGCTTGATGCTCTTGCTCGTGGCCTGCTTGTGGCCGCAGATGAGGCTGTTCATCCCCTTGTGGCGCACCAGCTGCATCCAGGCCATGTACATCTGCACCAGTGTGGAGCCGCCCCACTGGCGCGCCTTCAGGAGAATGACCCTCACCGGGCGGCCCGCCACACGCTGTGCCTCCATCACACCCAGCAGCCGGCGCTGGGGACGGTTGAGCACAAAGGGCACGACGCGCGCATTCATCTTGTCCCGGATCTTGACGCAGCGTGCGCACCAGAATTCAAAGTCCTCAGTGATGCGCGCCTTTTCCTGTTCCAGACGGGGCAGTTGGCCGTATTGGGGATAACGGTCGAGCACGGCACGCGGCACCAGGCAACCAGCCGCCAGGGTTCTATCACCCCAGCATTCCACGCCCGTCAACGGGTCGTAGGCATCACCATCGTCAAGCGCTGCCTTGCGCCGGTCATTCTCGGCCAGGATGCGCTCTATATTATTATATAATGTGTTATTCATGTATATCGATGGTTAGACGTTCAACTTGCCAGATGGTTTTGACCAGTAGATGATGGCCGGCAGTACCAGCGTACCTGTCATGGCCTCGCCATCTAGAGCCAGACACATCGTGCGTCCTCTCACCGCCATCACTGGAGCGGCAAGTGGCTGATCCACAGCGCCATTGACGGTCATAGAACTGATGGGGCGTTGTTGCGACATGATGCCGCGCTGCCCCGTTACGGCAAGGGTAAGGGCCGTCTCATCGCCGGTGATGTGCCACACCACACGATGCACAGCGGCTGCCATCAACGCATTCAGCGCCACGGGATGGCTGTGCCACGACACGGGCATCATTGACGGGGTTTCCTGCTCCAGGTCAAGCACTTGGCCCGCAGCGGTCACAGCGACAGCATGCAACGTGTCGCCATAGAGTTGTACGGCGGCAACGGTTCGACGGCTCGTCTTGCCGCTGGTCATCACCACGGTGGGATGCCCGCTTGAAGGCAATAGCCACAACTCCTCATGGGCATTACACCACGTCATGGCCACGACATCCACATCACGCAGCACAACACCCACCTGCGACCCACCCAAGCGGCACAAGTGACCATGCCGCGAGAGGAACCACACGTCACGACCCGCCACCACGGGGCGCACACCTGCCGCAATAACCGTCAGGTCCACCAGCCGCGCTTCGCCCAGGGTGCCTTGGGGCGTCTGGGGTACAGCATAAATGCCATCGCCAGTGAAGACATACACCGGATAACGGCCAAAACCGCTGGAATACAAGGGGCGCGTCATGACCGACAGGGCAAACGGCAACGTGCCCAGCACGCTACGGCGGTGAACCTCGACCAGGGCATTGCCCGGAGCACTCACGACGATGTCACCGCCACTGGTGCAACAGTAGAGCCTGCCCCCGGCAGTGGTTGAGCAGGACACATCATCGAGCGACATCATCACACCGATAGTCGAGCACTCGTCAGGGGGCAAGGTGAGTGACTGCCGCGGGGCAACAAAATCACTCCCAGTGATGTGAACGGCAACAGGGGCACTGGCCACGAGGCGCCATGACGATGAAGACAACTGGGCACCGATGGCTGCCGCACTGCGTCGTGCCAGCCCCATTTCCAATACATACTCACGGTTGCCCGCCGTGCGTGTCAAGCAACGGTAATCCAGCGTGTGGCTGTCCGAGAGGAGTTGCGCCTCGCTGGTGGCAAACACGTCAATACTTTCTACCAGAGGCAACCACTCGGGAGCGATGTCCCGTTCGACTGTGATGTCAAGGTCATAATGCAACAGGGTTAACACCGTGGATTCGATGCCCGTGAACGCGTTGCTCGTTGTCGTCACGGTGGCAGCGATGCGCTGGGCATTGGCTAGCGTCTCATCCCCCACCCGCATCGGATCACTCATCCACAGGAAAGTGCCATCCTTGAGCCGCACAGCCCACCGGACCAGCATGGGAGCCGTGTGATGCCCCTCGGCCCGACAATCGTTGTTCAATGTCGTCCAGGACGAGCGCAACAAGCCTTCCAGCGCGCTGGTGTCAACACTCGATAGCGGTGCCCGCCACTGGCTGTAGGGGGAGGCAAAGGTGTAAGCGGGGAGATCGGTTGACACTGAGCCCACGGTAGCGCCAAAGGTGAGTACCGGCACGGCATCACGGGGATCCAGCACCACCCATTGCGCGTCCCGTTGACTCAAGTAGATGAGGCCACTGCGGGTGACAATCACAACAAGTCCTCCCACGACATGAGCGTCCAGGACATCACCCGTCGCGGTGACAACCCTCATCCCGTCAATTTTCACATCACGGCCACTGCAAGTCACATAGTGGCCATCGTGGATGAGCAGCAAGCGGTCGCCCGCATCAATCTGCCCGACCACAGCGGGTGCTCCGGTCACCTGCAACGAACGCTCACGCTCGCGCACGTTAACTGCCTGCCGAGCCGTTCCACAAGGTGCTGCCTCGCCATTGGCAAGGCTCACCATTCCCTGGGGAATAACCAGGGTTTCTTTCATTTCTTGTCGTTTTCTCATGATATCAGAAATTTGTTTTTTTTAAAAATCGCCGACTAAGGTAGCACTTCCCTTTCCTGCCCCACAAGTCCAAAAAGCACATGCCGCACTAAGCAGGGCAGGCACCCCGCCTCAAATGCGGGATGCCTGCCCTGTTTTCTATCGATACTGATGGGGATCAATTAGGCCATACGCCCGACAGCAAGAAGTCGATCAGCAAAGTCACATCACCAATCGTGATCTCGCCATCCAAGCTGACATCAGAGTTCTTGATGTTGATGAGACTCTGGTCGCCACTCAACAAGGCGTCAATCAGCGAGGTGACATCGGCGATTTCTACCGTGCCACTGCTATTCACGTCACCACGCAGGGTCGTAACAGGAAGGACAAATGACTGGCCATCGGTAAAGTACAGGCGGTTGTTGTCCCAGCCATACCACAAGCCATCCTTGTCGCCAGGACGGGTCAAGCCCCATGTGATAGCCTCGGGGGTCACTTCGCCCTCGTTACCGGCAACCGTCTGGCCATCCACTACCGAGTTGTTGTACCACATGCCGTCGCCACCAGGATAATCGGCATCCACGATGTCACGCAGGGGCTGCTGCGGATAGCTCATGGTTCCCTCCTCGGTAACTACCATATAGTTCTCACCATAACCGTAGCCATACAGGTTCATCACATATACGGTGTCATTGGACTGGTACATATATACATCGCAACTGCGGGTCTCGCCGTTGGACTCGTTGACAAACTCGTGCTTGCCATTGGGCTTCACCAAGCGGGTGTCACGATAAATCAACGACACCGAGCGGGTCGTGTCACTCATCACGCGGGTCGTGCCCTTACTCGTGATTGTGGTCGTTTTCACCTCCTCGATATAGTACCCAAAGCCGTCCTCAATCACCATCGAGCCATCATCCAGGATACGACCCACCACATCGGCCAGATCGCCCTCATTCATGATCCATGCCTCGTTGACGAGGTAGAAATGCTGGATGGTCTCGACAGTAACCGTGGCACCGGCACTGCTGGTGGTCTCGCTGCCCAGGTCAACGGTGGCAAACGGCTCATTGGTAGCCTCCAGTGTCACTGTGCCGGCCTCGTAGTCAACCTTGATGGGCTGGTCCACCTCATAGGTTGTCATTCCGCCCTGCAACACCAGGTAACCCTGCTCCGAGCCCTCGGCAAGCATCGTGGTCCAGCCACCAATGCTGAACGGATCATATTGCTCCACTTGAACAGCGCCCGTGGGGCTTTCCTCCCATCCATACTGATGGATGAAACAGATGCGGCTGCCCGACATCTGGCTTTCACTCACAGCCTTCAACGGGGCCCTGGATACTGACGATGCTGGCATTACACGCTCCTGCTGGGGAACATGGAGGCGCAAGCCATGGTTGGACTGGGGCACCCCGGCCATCATAGCCAGACAGGTGCAAACACTACATAGTGCAACTATTCTCTTCATATCACAAATATTTTGAGTTATTCTTGTTTTTTTGACACAAAGCATCCAATTATCAATCAACGCATTAACAGCATGGCACATTTCATTTGGCCATCCGCTAGTGAACGATGACAATCTTTCAAACTGCAAATATACAAAAAAACCGTGCAATCTATCACAAAAACAAATTTTATTTTATTCTATTGAACATCACACCCCTTGTGGCACGTTTTCATGGCTCTAGAACAGTGCGAGACATCACGCCAGACCACCATTACGAATGATTGGTGTCAGTGGGGTAAGTCCCGTTAGGGACGACCAGGGCACCAATCATTACGAATTCAAGTTTGCAAGCATATAACCTGCTCACTGAAAATAATAGCAGGCACCCCGTGAGGAATGCCTGCCATAGTAGTTATACTCGACGGGCCGGAGCCCGGTTTCAAGCAATCATCATCAACCCTGGAGCAACTGGTCAATCAGTACAGAAAGGTCACCAATGAGAACCTCACCGTCACCGTCAACATCGGCAGCGTCGGGGCTGAACTCGTCGCTCTCATCAATATCACCAGCCAGCAGGTGGTCAATCAAGATAGCAACATCGTCGATGGTAACCTTGCCGTCCTTGTTCACGTCACCAACGATGAACTGAGGCTCGGTGTTCAGAATGAACTCACTGCCATCGGTGAAGGCCAGAACGTTGTTGATGAAGGGATAGGAAGACAGACTCATCTGAGCACCGTCGCTAACGCGAACGATACCGGGCAGATAGTACTCAGCAGCATCCCACTTGATAGCGGTGGGTTCTACAGTACCAACAAATACGGAGTCGTCAACCTCTACATAGTCATTGGCGGTCTCATCAAAGTTCATACCGATGATCCAGTAGTACTTGGTATTGTCCCAGTTATAGGCGCTGCCATAGTAGTTAGCATAGTATTCCTTGGTGGGAGTACCAAGCTCACCAATCTGCTGGATCGGATACTTCATTGTGCCATCAGGATAGATGTTCATCACATTACCCGGCATACCCATGCCATACAGGTTGAACACGATAGCGGTAGTGTCGTTGGCCTGGAACATAAAAGCATTCTCCTCATAGGGGGTGGTGTTGCCAGCGTTGTACAACTCATAGGTGTGAGTTGCATTGGGAACGATGAACTGGGTGCCGTAGTAGAGCTCTACAAACTCGGTGGTGTCGGCCTTGGTCAGGGTATAGGAATAGCCAGTGAAGGGGTTACCACTGCGGGTGTAGGTCAACAGGGCGCGATAGCCAGCGAACACATAGGGAAGAGTGTCGTTGAACTCAATCGTACCATCATCATAGATCTGGCCATAAATCGAGCTGGGCTCGTCGGTCACGTCAAATACGTAGTTGGCATCCAGCAGGTAAGAGAAGTCAACGGTGTCGGTATAGGTCTGAGGAGTAGCGGTAGCACTCTTCTTGCCACTGATGGTGTCATCATCAAGGACACCAATGGGGGGCAGCTCAACCACACCGGTGTTGTAGTCAATGTTCAGGGGCAGATAGTAGCAGCTACCGGTGTTCTTGTTCCAGTAGATACCAGCGCACCACAGCTGGTTGTTATCGATCTGCATATACACGCCCTGGCCACCACGATAGTACCAGTCATCCTCAACGATATTACCATCACTGGAGATGGTGGAGCAATAACGGAAGTCGATGTACTTGTTTGCAGCTACATCGGCATCGCTCAAGCGACGGGGAGCCTTGCGGGAAAGGCGGTTGTCGTTGAATGACATGTTCAGGTCCTTCATCACCTTGCGGGGGCTCATAACATCCTTGCCATAGTTCATGACGGGAGCGGCAAACTCCTTGGTCAGGTTGTTGGCCTTCATCACCTTCTGGCCCTTAACAGATGCGAGATCTGCCTTGTTGATCTGAGGCACGCCTGCCATTGCGGTCAGACCTGCGCATACAAACATAAGTGCTAAAAATTTCTTCATAAATCAAATAGATTTAGACGTTAATAAAAATATGTGAATTAAAAATAATATATACTGAACTTTAATAGTTTTTCACAAGGTCACGTTTTTTACACATGACTTTTTCTCTCTAAAATGATGGCACAAATTTATAGAGAAAAAATGATAATCACAACTTTTTTTCATGTTTTTTCCTTTTTAGCTACCATTCTGACAGAACAGATAGTTGCCACACCTCACCAACAACACGACTAAGCGCCTAGTTGTCAGCACATTTAGCAAACAATCAGTTCACTATCAGCTCTAGTGGCAAGCATTCATCACCATTCCAGTAACATGCCGCTGGCCACCTCCTTAGCTTTTTCATAGCCAAGGCTTTGCTCCACCAGCGTCAAGGCAAAGGGGGCTGCCGCAGCGGGGCCATTGCCCGTCACCACATTGCCGTCAACGGCAACAGGTGCCTGCTGCCACTTCACGCCCTCAACGGTCGCCTCCATGCCGGGATAGCACACGGCAGGACGGTCCATCAGGATTCCCAGCGGACCCAGCACCACGGCAGGCGAGGCACAGATGGCAGCCACCTTGCCGCCACGCTCATTATGGGCCACCAGTGCGTCGCACAACGCCTCGTGGGCGGCCAGATTGGGCGCTCCGGGGATGCCGCCGGGCAATGCCAGCCACTCGGCATCGCTATAGTCGTTGTCCTCCCACAGGCTATCGGCCAGCACCTTCACACCATGCGCTCCTGTCACCTCCAGGCCGGGGTTCATCGACACTGTCACCACGGGCATTCCCGCACGGCGCATCACATCCACACTCGTCAAGGCCTCGACCTCCTCAAAGCCGTCGGCCAAAAAAACATAACTCGTCTTCATCTCTTTTTTTCTATATTAATTAAAGTCAACTTAATATCCTTGTGTTGAAGCCACAAATATACAACATTTTTCTATCCTATACATTATTTCATTGATTTAAGAAGAAACGGCCTCACCATTCCTGGGAATTTCTTTATTCACGGCTTGAGCGATCGGCCAACTTCACACAAGAGAGAAAACGGCTTTTCAAGGCCAAAAAGGGCCTTTTTTCCCCCTTTTTTCAAAAAAAACGCGATTTTTTGAAAAAAAAGTGCGATTTTTTTTGGTGGATTAAAAAAAAGCAGTACCTTTGCATCGCTTTTGACAGCAACGGGCAGTTAGCGCAGTTGGTTCAGAGCATCTGCCTTACAAGCAGAGGGTCGGGGGTTCGAATCCCTCACTGCCCACCAACGACGGTTTCGCACAGCAGTGCGGAGCCGTTTTTCTTCGCCCTACCCCCACAAAAAAAACAGAGCCTCGATTATGGGGCTCACCCGATAAAAGGTGGGGGCAGTGTGGTAGAAGACCACAGCAAGGCCGCTGACCTTGGCGGGGTCTTTCGACCTCATGATCGCCCCTCTGATTTTTCCGCTGAGCCTAGAGGGGGGGCGTTACACCAGGTCAGGTATGGGTACAAAAAAAGGGCAAGTGAGCTACAGCGCGCCGCTACAACCTCGTTACCCTTGCTTCGGTCAAGACCTGGGGGATTGGGAGGGAGCTGGCCGTGTAGGACTTACCCGGCTGCAAAGGTACTGCTTTTTCCCGAACTGGCAAGGCTTTTCCCAAAAATATTTCATCTCCTATAAGGGAGACAACATGGACAAGAAAGACAATTCTTTTACTATCAACAGATTAAGGAAAAACATCATTATCAACTCACCCGTTGCCATCGTCCGGCGCATGGTGATCCAGGCGGCCTTCATACAGGTAATGACGCGTCTCGCGGGCAATCACCCCGCTCAACAGCAACAGGGCCACAAGGTTGGGGATCGCCATCAGGGCGTTCATGCAGTCGGCGGCATTCCACACCACATCCAGGCTAACGATACTGCCGACAAACACCATCACCACAAACACGACACGGTAGGCCAGCATCCAGCGCTTGCCCTTGAGGTACTCCACAGCCCGCTCGCCATAGTAGCACCACCCCAGGATGGTCGTGAAGGCAAACGTCAATAGGCCGAAGGTCAGCAGCGGGGTTCCCACATAGGGGATCTTGGAGAAAGCGGCCTTGGTCAATGCGGCACCGTCGGTGGAGCTGATGTCGGGATAGGCAATGATACTGCTCACGATGACCAGACCCGTAAAGGCGCAGATGACCACCGTGTCCCAGAAGGTGCCCGTCGAGGACACCAACGCCTGGCGCACGGGGTTGCGCGTCTGGGCGGCTGCCGCGACAATGGGCGCCGAGCCCAAGCCCGACTCGTTACTGAACAAGCCGCGGGCAATGCCCATGCGGGCAGCGAGAATCACCGTCGTGCCCACAAAGCCGCCACCCGCAGCCTGGGGCGTGAACGCCGATTCACAGATCAGCTTGATGGCGGGCCACACATACTGCCCGTTGACAATCAGGATATAGATACAGCCCAGCACATAGAAGAAGGCCATGAACGGCACCAGCGCGCCACACACGCGGGCAATGCTCTTGATGCCGCCCAGCAGCACGAGGGCCGACAGCAGGCACACGCCAGCGCCTGTGATCCATGTGGGGATATGATACGACTCATGGGCAATCGTCGAGATGGCGTTGGCCTGCACGGTGTTGCCGATGCCAAACGATGCCAGGGCGGTAAACAAGGCAAACAGCACGGCGAGCCACTTCCACCCCAGCCCACGCTCCAGCGCATACATCGGGCCGCCCAACATGCGCCCGTCGTCGGCCTTGACTCGATACTTGATGGCCAACAGACCCTCGCTGTACTTGGTCGCCATGCCAAACACACCCGAGAGCCAGCACCACAGCACCGCACCGGGGCCTCCCAGGGCCACCGCCGTGGCGACACCCACGATGTTTCCCGTGCCGATGGTCGCCGCCAGCGCCGTTGCCAGGGCGCCAAACTGTGACACGTCGCCTGTCGAGTCCTGGTCCCGGCTCACCGACAAGCGGATTGCCGTCAACAACTTGCGCTGGGGCACACCCAGCCTGAAAGTGAGGAAAACGTGTGTTCCCAGCAGCAGGATGATCATGGGCCAGCCCCACAAGTAGCCGCTTAACGTCGCAAAAAAATCATTCAGGATATCCATATTCAAGGTCGTTTTTTAATTGATATATCCATTGGGTTCTAAGGTTGAAAGTGCAAATTTAAGGAATTTCATCAATATTGGCAAAAAACTTTCGATCCAATTGCACATTCTTGGTTTTTTAATTACATTTGTGGCGTTAACATAATAAGTAATTACAGTTTTATTATCAATACATTAATTATTATTTACTCAAAATCCATTTAGGTATGAAGAAATTATCTTTACTCATGATCAGTGCGGCTGTTGCCTTGTGTGCTCAAGCTGGCATCCAGGCCAGGGGCAACGCCTTCCGCCCGATGGAAAAGCCCACCCAGGCAGCCAACTTCAAGGCTCCGGCCCGTGTTGACATCATCACCGAGCAGCCCGAGGGCACCGTTGTGAACTACACGCGCACCGGCGAGTATGTGCTCTCCAGCCTCTACGGCTACGAGCCAGCCCAGCAGACGGGACGTGTCAAGCTGGTTTATGCCCCCGACGGCGAGACGGTTTACATCCAGGACCCGTTGTGCTATGGTGAGGGTACCGGCGTGTGGGTCGTTGGCCAGTTGACCGACGGCGGCACCACCATCTCGGTTCCCCTGGGACAGTATGTGGCCTATAATGAGGAATACGACTACGGAATGGTGCTCACTTGGGGCTCAACCGAGGTCATTGACCTGGGAGAAGGCTTCTACTGGCTCGAGTTCATCGCCGATGACCGCGCCACCGAGGCCGTTTATTCTATCGACCCCGACAATGGCACCATCACCCTGACAGGAACCGATGGCGACATGTATGCCCCCTACCCCAATGATTGCGTGGCTACGGGTCTGGCCGGCGTGTGGAGCGACGACGGCACGATCGCTACCATCGAGTGGAAAACCTGCTGGACCATGCTCGGCGAGGCTGTGCCTGCCGTGCCTGCCAACCCCGAGGTGGTGGAATTCTTTGACAGCGGCAACGAGGAAGGCTACACGCGTCTTGACTTCAACATCAACCTGACCGACATCGACGGCAACCCGCTCAACTCGGACTATGTCACCTACAGCATCTTTACCGACGAGGATGAGGTGTTCACCTTTGACTACGACACCTACGGCTTCAACAACGGTTTTGACGCCGACGTGACCGAGATACCCTACGGCTACAGCGGTTATGACTTCTACCTGCGCCGTGTTTACTTCTACCGCACCAACACGGGTGACAACCCCATGTTCACCTGGCGCATCGGTATGCAGGTTTACTACACGGTCAATGGTGAGAGGAATGCCAGCGACATCGTTTACCTTGAGGTTTATCCGCGTCCCACCGATGCCGTCAACGAGCTCAACGCCGGCAAGACGGTCACTGGCGTGCGCTACTTCAACCTCGCTGGTCAGGAGATGGCACAGCCCAGCGGCTTGACCATCCAGCTCACGACCTACAGCGACGGCACCACCAGTGCCACCAAGGTTGTCAAGTAAACCATTGGTAATTCTTGAGTAATCACATGAGGCGCGACCCGATGATGGCCGCGCCTCTATTGTGTTATCGGGTTAAGTGATGATTTCGCCTTTCCACAGCTTAGACAGAAACAGACGAGCAGGCAAACTTAATGTTGCTCAAAGGGAGGCTGTGTCATCATTCGCAACAGGTAGCATTTATCGAGCTTCGCTTGATAATTGACCTATAGGTCAAAACATTTAAACAAAAAAATCCCGCCATACCCAATCACGGGCCGGGCGGGATTCAATTGATAGGAAAAAATTGATAAAAACAATGTATTATGATAAATGGTAGTCAGAGGTTGTTTCTATCTTTTTCTTCTATGATCAGAAGGTGAACTGCACGCGGGCCTGAGCCACGTGGAAGTTCTTGTCATTGGGCAGGAAGGGCTTGTCGAGCTTGTGCCAGGTGTAGTCCACCATGCACAGCACGTAGCGGTTGAACGCGTAGTTCAAGCCCACGGTCACGCTGTGGATGTCACCACCGCCAACGCTGGTAGCGCCGGTGCCGGGCCAATCCTCCATGTAGCCATTGGCATAGAAGTGACCACGACCGGCGTTGTAGTACTCACCATCGGTGAGGTTGTTCAGGCCGGTGTAGTTGTAACGGGCCACCAGTTCGAGCGACTTGCCGTCAAGACCACCCAGCAGACCCTCCTGCTTGTTGTACTTGTAGCCATTGCCCAGAAGCTGAACACCAGCCTCCACATAGCCACCGATGAAATTGTTGTTCTTCAACTTGTTGGCGTTCTCCCACCACTCGATGTCACCCCAACCGTCGATGTTGTTCTGAGCATCAATGTAGAGCGAGTAGCTGTCACGCTTCTTGGTCACATGCTTGTAGAAGAACTCGCCACGGGCAAAGAACTTGTTGTTCTGGTACAGAGCCTCGGCGCCCACGTTAACCACGTTGTTGGCCCAATCGAGGTCGGCACTGACAAACTGCTCATCCTCATCAACGAGGGTCTCAAGCGACTGACCCAGGTGCAGGCTCTTCTTGAGCACGTTGTTATAAACCTCACCACCACCCAGGTGGGCAAAGCGTGCGCTCACGCCCACGTGCAGGGTCTGGAAATCGTCACTGATGGGACGGAACAAGTAGCGACCGGCAACGGTGATGCCGTTGAAGCCAGCGTCAATCTTGTTGTAATGGTTCTCGGTGAACACACCCTGGTAGGCCATGAAGCGGTCACTGTTGTACTTGTAGCTGATACCCAGCTCACGGCCTTCGCCCAGAGCGTAGCTCGAACCGGGACGGCTGATGAAGTGGTAGCTGCCCAGCGACGTGTTGCGGGCCATCGAACCAGCGGGATCGTTGTAGTAACCCACCTTCACGGCATGGGTATTGTCGTTGTTGTCCAGGTGGCTGTACTGCAAGAAGATGTTCTTCTGCGAGAACTTACCGCCGCCAAAACCGAAGTCGGCATAGAAATACCAGTCCTTGTAGGTCATCGAGGTGCGGATGCGGGCATCGGTGATCGAAGCGCCACTCTGCAAGGGCGTGAAATCGCTATGATAAAAGGCGGCATCGGCCATCATGCGGGCTCCCACGGTGAACTTCACTTCCTTCTCGGCGTTCTCAAGCTCCAGGGTGGGATCGGTGTCGAAGTCCTGGGCTGCGGCTGTCAGAGCAAACACGGCCAAAAGAGGCATCAAAATATATTTTTTCATATTATATAATGTCAATTTAATGTTGTTAATGTTATTACACCAGTCGTGGATTAGTAACCCAGACGCTCAAGGGTTGCAACGGCATCGGGTACGGTGACGTTGGCCTGTGAGTTGTCATACTTCTGACCAGCATGGAAGGGGTTGGGCAGCGCGGGGTTGCCACGGAAACCGTTCTCGATCATGTAGCGCAGCGACATCTCGGTGCGGTTGGTGAAGAAGCCATCCATATAGACGGGAACACTGTTGGGATAGCTGCTGGTGCAGTAAGGAGTTGCGGGAATCTCCAGACGGAGCAAGTCGTCAAACTCGGTTTCCCAACCATAGTTGTAGTAACCCATGTACTTGCACATCTGAGCCCAGCTGTCGAAGCTGTAGGGGTGGTTGATCATGCCGGCACGACGAATCATGTAAGCCTGCCAGGGAGCATTCATCTCGGGATAGTTGTTGGGGGCACCGCTGATGGCCGGACCGATGATGTGAGCGCCATTGTCCTGAGCCCACTTGATGAAGGCAGCATAGCCAGTGGGGGTGTCATAGGCGATATCGGTTGCATAAGCAGGCTCGCTGATCCACAACAGGTAGCACATGGGGATGCGACCCTTGAAGACGTCGTTGGCACGACGCAGTGCGTCAAACGAGAAGGTCTGCAGGATCACGCGACCGCGGGTGTTACCCACGTTCACCTTGCCGTTCTTGTAGAAGGGCTGATCGCCGGGATCGTTGGTGATGATGTTCCAGCCCTGCTCAGCCAGTACGTCATACACGCGCTGCTCCATGTTGCCGGGGTTGAGCCAGCTCTCCTTGAACTCGACATAGATGCCAGGGCGGTTGCCGGTGTCCTCGGGGTCGGCCTCGTAGGCGTTAGCAAAGTCGTACTCGATGAAGTCCATGTACTTGGCGTTATACTGGCCCTTAGCCTTGATGGCGTTGTAGATCTGCTCCAGTGTCATGCCCTTATACTCGTCCTTCACCTTATAGGTAAGGATGCGGCGGCCATTGGCGTCACGGATGAGGCGCTTGCCCTGAGCATAGGCGATCTGATCCTGGATGGCGCTGATGTACAGACCATTGCTATACACGATGTGACCATTCTCAAAGCGGCCATTCTCGGTAGCCTTGAAGGTGGGACGGGCCTGCTCCAGCGAGCTCTCGTTGAACCAGCTACCAGCATCGAGCATGAGGAGCTCGGCATAGTAGTAGCTCAAGGTGTAGAACGGACGGAAGGCGGCCATGTCACGGCCATACTGTGCCTCGGCGTCGGCGCGCGAGAAGCCCAGGCTCATGTAGAAGTCCACACGGCTGGCGGGAACGTTCTCGCTGAAGACGTTCTCAATGTTGGTGGTACGCTTCAGGTTCTCGTCGTGATTGGCCAGGACGATACCGTCCTTGGTGCACTGCACGTCACTCTCCAGATAATCGGCACCCATCTCACGGGCCCAGCGCCACGATGCCTCGGTCTCCTCGGGAGCCCAGAAGGTGGAGCCACGGTGTGCAATGACTGCATACAGGGGCACATAGTCACGAACCTTAGCCAGCTCACTGTTCAGCACCTGAACTTCTACTCGCTTGGCATCAAGTTTCTCATTGGTGAACTGCTGTTCTTCCTCACATGAGGTGAAGGTCGCAAGCACAACGGCGCTCATCAGACCCACTTTTACCAGATGTTTAAACATAAGTGTTAAGTAGTTAAAATTAATAAATATATTGATAATTGTTTATTTCTTCTCCTCAATCGCCTCGCCCTTGCGGTCGGCAACGAGATACTGTTCCTCCTTGTAGGTCAACGCCATGAAAACGATGGCCAGCACGCAGGCCGCAATCAGGAGCAGGAAGTAGGTGCTGAAGTTGTAGCCGCTAGCGGTGTTGGCCAGTTTGAGGACATAACCCAGCACGGTGTTAGCCAAGATACTGGTACCCAGCACATAACCCATGAATCCCGTGAGACCGGCGGCAGTGCCAGCGGCATTCTTCGGAGCCAGGTCAAGGGCCTGCACGCCGATGAGCATGACGGGACCGTAAATCAGGAAACCGATGGCGATCAAGCAGCCCACAACGACCCAGAAGTTGTTGATAAACTGCCAGTAAACCACAATCACTGCAATGATGATGGCCATGAAGAGCATCGTGGGCATGGCGCGGCGGCCCTTAAACACCTTGTCGCTCAACCAGCCACAGAAGATGGTGCCGGGAATTGCCGCAAACTCAAAGGCAAAGTAGGCCCAACCGGCACTCTTGAGGTCGGCACCCTGGGTGTCCAGAATCTTGGGAGCCCAGTCCAGACAACCGTAGCGCACCATATAAATAAAGGAGTTAGCCAGTGCGATATACCACAAGAACTTGTTGGAAAGCACAGTGCGGAAGATTTCCTTCACGCTGAGCGACTGTTCGCTCTTCTTGGCGTCGTAGTTCTTGGAAGCACTACCGCTCCACTTCTCGATCGAGGGCAGACCACAGGATTGAGGGGTGTCACGGATGAGCACATAGGCCAGAATAGCGATCAGGATGGCCACAGCAGCGGGGAAGGCGTATGTGCCGATGAGGAAGTAGAGATCCTTGTTAGCACCGAAGAACCAGTGACCGAACCACAGGGCACCATAACCAGCCATGGGGCCAACCAGGGCACCACCCACGTTGTGGGCACAGTTCCACACGCTCATCCACGTGCCACGCTCCTTAATGGAGAACCAGCGGGTCATCACACGGCCACACGGAGGCCAGCCCATACCCTGGAACCAACCCACGAGGAAGTTGAAAACACCCATCAGCGTGATGGCCAGTCCCTTGTTTTCGGGGCCAATGGCGACAACAGGCACGATCATGAACAACATGGCGATAGCCGACAGGATCAAGCCCAGCGGCAGGAAGCGGCGAGCATTGCTGCGGTCACTGATGCTGGCCATGACAAACTTGGAGATACCGTAGGCCAGGGCGTTCATCGCCATAGCACCACCGAGTTCGGCCTCGTTAAAGCCGAGCTTACCAAGCGGGGCAACAGCCATGGAGAGGTTTTTTCTCACCAAGTAGAAACCGGCATAGCCGATGAAGATTCCGACAAAGACTTGCCAGCGCAGTCTCTTGTAGTCGGCATCGACATTGGCATCGGTTCTCTCGGGCTTATAAGCCGGGGGAGTTAAAAAATTTGCCATAATTACTTTAAAGTTTAGGTGTTAAATAGTTGATTTATATGATATTATTATATATTTACTTTGACAACTAAAAGCTAACTACCACTCCATTAGCTTTCATTGTCGCCTCCACGTCGAGGGCATCGGCAAGGACGCTGATGGGGTTCTCGACGGGCAGGCCGGTGGACATCTCAATCTGCCACTTGCAGGTCTCACAATCGGTGGCGACGGCCTCGACCCGCGCCTCCTCAATCGACTTGAAAAGAGCCGAGCCGATGGCCTGTGAACGCTCATAATTCTCCTTCTTGAAACCATAGGTGCCCGAGATACCGCAGCACTCCTGCTCCAGTTCCACCAGATCCAATCCCGGGATCATGCGCATCAGCAGGATGCTGTACAACTGCCAGCCCATGCGTTGCATGTGACAGGCAGTGTGATACGCCATCCGGCGCTTGTAGTCTTGCTTGAAGATTAATTTTACTTTTCCCTCATCCACAAGACGATAAATAAAACGTGTTGCCAGCGTGATACTATCCTTCACATCGGCATTGTCAATGTCTAGCATCACGGGATACTCGTCACGCATGTTAAACGTGCAGCTGGAACTGGTCGTGAGCACCACGCGGTTGTCACGGGTTACCGACTTGCGGATCGAGTCGATATTGGTCCTACCCTGGCGGCGGGCCTGCTTGTACAAGCCATTGGCGATGAGGGCGACACCGCAACACTGCTCCTTGTCCAGCAGGTGAACACAATAGCCCATGGCGTTCATCAACTTGACCAGATCCTGGCCAAGCTTGGGGAAATTGTAGTTGACGTAGCAACCGTGGAAGTAGCTCACGTGGTGGGCGTATGCGTCCTGACCCTGAGCGGCATGGCGCTTGAACCACGTCGTGAACTTCTGGCGGCTATAGGCAGGGAACGTGCGGTGCTTGTCAATCGCCATGACGCTGTCCATCACCAGCTTGGTGGGCGACAGGCCCAGCGTAGCGTTGGCAACGGGGGCCACCAGATTGGCCACAGTGCCCAGCAGGTCGGTATTGGCAAGCAGCGTGTCGCGCAACGAGGCACGGTGCCCCTCGGTAGCGCGCATCCTCGCCTGCTGGATGATGTCGGCGATGTGCACACCGCTGGGACAAGCCACCTCACAGCGCTTGCAGTTCAAGCAGAGCTTTAATGTTTTGTCAAAGTAGGCGGGATCCTTCATGCGGTAACGCTCACCATCGGGGCCAGCCTGCTTGGGACCAGGATAGTCGGTGGTCACAGCGGCAACAGGGCACACGGTGGTACAGATGCTGCACTTGGTACACTGCTCAAAGTTATTCTCGCTGAGGTTGCAGATTTGCATTCGTTCAGCCATAATATCCCATTAAAAAATCATCAATCAAATCGTTATCTATCTCACTCTATATCTTCACTTGAAGTCACTGGCACTTCAATATTTTGCCGCATGGGGTAAGAACATGTGGCTATTTGTCACCCTTGATGCTGTGGGCCACGGCAAGCGCCGTCAACAGCGACACACCGGTGCCGTCACCCATCTTCACCGCATCGTGTCCGCTCAGGACCGACCCGATGGCATGGAGGTTCTCAATGACCTTACCCTGCTTGAGGCAACGCAGCTGATCATCGGTCGCCACGCCATAGCGACAATAAGCCTGCGGCTCAAGCACCCCAAAGCGGGTCCACCGCTCTCGGTCAGCGTCGGCATTCACGTCCACGCCCAGCACGGGTTCATAGACGCGCTCATAGTCGGCAACCAGGCCACGGCTGACAAAGGAACCGGTAGCCAGCACATAGTGGTCGGCCCTCAAGGGCATGTCGGTGAGTTTGGCCGTCGAGATACTGGTCACACGCTCCCCGTCGATCGTGCCGCTCACGGCGCTATCGCCCATCAGGTAGGTACCACCCAGCATCCTGAAGTAGTGGCGCAACTGAGCCTGCATCCTCATGCCGGCCACAGCAGGCGGCAAGGTGGCGACGAGATACAAGGGCTTCTTGACCAGGGCTTGCAGGTTGTGGATGTCGGTGGTATCGTTCTGACCCAACACACTGGGCATCAGCACCATATCGACATCTCCGGCCAAGCTGTTGAGCTGGTCGGCCACACGTTGTAGGGCACTGTTGCTCACCAGATGCTTGGCCAGGCTCGTGGCGCGCATCTCGCTGGGGCTGCGGCGCAGGGCCGTAATGTCATCGGTAGTGAATTCCTTCATTTCCACTTCAAACCCCAGCCCCCTCAAGCCCTGAGCCAGCATGGCATTGGGCTGGTCAAAGTAGCCGCGTATGCACATCAGCGCCACGCGCTTGGCAGGCAGCTGTGACAGGTCGTCGATGCGCACGTGGTCGTTGAGTGTGAGCCATGCGGGCTTGGCAACGCCCATCGGGGTGATGCGCCAGTGGTTGCGATCGGCATTGCCATCCATCTCAATGCCAGCGTCGGCCAGCAGCGACTGGGCTTCCTGGGCCAGTTGCCCGATACGGGAAGCACCGATCTTGCTGTAAGGATGGTCCTGCGGCAGGGTGGCGATAGCCTCCAGGGGGACCGTGACGGCCTGGCCGTCGATGTTGCCCAGCAGCTCCATCGAGCCGCCATTGAACAACAGGGTGCTCTGGCCACTGGCCACGATAGCGACACGCTGGCCGCGCTTGGCCAGAGCGATGCCGCAGGTGAGGCCGCTCAGGCCTCCGCCCATGATGACGGTATCCATTCTCATTGCATGTCCTCCTTTCCTTCTAGGCTGACGGCCTGATCCAGTCCACACAGGCCCTCATAGATTGATGCGGTCAACTGCGCCTCACGCAGGGTGTCGCCCCACGCCACGGGCCTCATGCCCTTCCATCGCTCGTCAAGGAATGCGGCCAGGTCCTCCTGCGCGCCCTTCACGTCGTGGTTCAACTCGCCCAGCAGCGAGGCGGCACGGCAGGAACACAGTTTGCCCTGGCAGGTGCCCATGCCCACGCGCGTGCGACGACGCAGGTTCACCAGATTGTGCACATGCAGCTGGCGCACTGCATATTTGATCTCACCCACGGTGACGCCTTCACACTCGCACACCAGGGCGTTGTCGATGTCATTGTCTTTCTCGATGCGGGCTGCCAACGAACCGTGGCGGCCAATGGCAGCGCGCTGGCCAAAGCTGTAGCGCCTGGTGGCGGCATCCCGCTCGTCGGCACCATCCCCCTCCGAGCCCGGCAGGGGCTGGCTTGCGGTGACACAGGGCGCGGTGTTGCCCAACTTGGCACACACAGCATTGGTGGCGATCTCGCCCATGAGGCGGTAGGTCATCATCTTGCCGCCAGTGATGGTGATAAAGCCCTCCAGACCATCACGCTTGGCGTGGTCCAGACACACGATGCCGCGGCTGATGCTGCGACCACTGGGGTCGTCATCGCTGGCAACCAGCGGGCGCACACCGGCATAGGCGCGGATGATTCTTGTCGTGGCCAGCGACGGGGCGATCTTCACGCCCTCCTTGAGCAGCACATCCACCTCCTCGCGCGTGACACGCATGTCATCGACGGTCTCGATGGGGATGCGGTCGCTGGTGGTGCCTATCACACACACGGTGTCGTCGGGCACCAGGATGTCGGCATTGGCAGGCTTGCGGCAACGGTTGATCACCATGTTGTTGACACGGTGGCCAAAGATGAGCAACGCGCCGCGGGCAGGGAACATCGAGATGCCCACACCTGCCATCTGGGCGATGCGCTGGCCCCAGATACCGGCAGCATTGACAACCACACGGCCACGCACCTCGACATGCTCGCCGTTGTGCTTATTGAGCAACTTCAAGCCCTCCACACGGCCCTGGTTGATCATCACGCCTTCCACCTCATGGTAGTTGAGCGTCTCGGCACCATGCAGGCGCGCGTCAAGCAGATTGGCCACCGTCAGGCGGAACGGGTCGATCGAGGCATCGGGCACACGCACGGCACCTATCAGATCAGGGTTGACCGCCGGCTCGATGCGGCGAGCCTCGGCGGGGTCGATCCGGTCGGCTCGGATACCTGCCCGCTGGCACGCTTCAATGAAGGTCTGCTGATATTGCAGGTCGTCCTCGGGCAAGGTGATGAACAGGCCATCGGTCTCCTCCACACAGTGGCGGGCGATGCGCCTCAAGATCATGTTCTCGCTGATGCACTCGCTGGCACTCTCACCGTCGGTCACGGCATAGCGCGCGCCACTGTGCATCAAGCCGTGGTTGCGGCCTGTCGCACCAGTGCTGTAATCGTTGCGCTCCACCAGCAGTACGCTCAGGCCACGCAACGCGCAATCGCGTGCAGTGCCGGCACCCGTAGCGCCGCCACCCACAACGATCACGTCATATTCTTTTTTATAGATGTCACTTGTCACCATAATAACATTGCTTTTAAGCAGCAAAAACCAATTTAGCCAATTAGTTTCGCTGCAAAGATAACAACTGTTTTCCTAACAACAAAACAATTTCGTATTATTTTTTGATTTCACAAAGTAATAAACAACACAAGTTATTGAAACACAACAATATAAACCATTAAATGATATTGATTTTTACCAAAAATGGAGATTTCGTTTCAACCTTATTTGTGTTTCGTTTTATCCCGTAATCAAAACCATTTCTTTCATTTTTGTTTCCGTTTTGGATTTCGTTTTGAAAAAAAACGAAAGATTTTTGCCGTTTTTTTTGGAGTTAACTTTTCTTTTAATTACTTTTGCCGCACCTAAACGAAACAAGAACCAAATAATTTTTCTTCACTCTATTATTTGCCATGACCAAGGAGGAACGTCACGAGATGATAATGGAAGCGCTGATCAAGCACGGATCGGTGCAGGTATCAGATTTAGTCAACATGCTCAATGTGAGCGCTGTAACCGTACGCAAGGACCTTACCGACCTGGAGAAGAGCGACAAGCTGTACCGCAGTCATGGCAAGGCAGTGCTGGTCAACCCCTACATCAACAACCGATCGGTCAACGAAAAAGAGAAACTCGCTGCCGACGAGAAACACGCCATCGGACGTGAGGCGGCACGGCTCATCACCCGCGACGACAGCATCGTCATCGCATCGGGCACCACCGTCCATGCCCTGGCCCGCAACATCCAGCCCATCCACAAGTTGACCGTCGTGTCGGCATCGCTGGCAGCAAGCAACATCCTGTCACAGCACGAGAACATCGACATCATCCAGTTGGGAGGCATGTTGAGGCACAGCAGCCTCTCGGTCGTGGGTGAGTATGCGGCGCGCATCCTGGAGCAGTGCTCGTTCAGCAAACTCTACCTGGGTGTGGACGGCATCGACATGGACTACGGCATCACCACCACCGAGATACGTGAGGCAACACTCAATCAAAAGATGATTGCCGCTGCCCAAAAGACGATTGTCCTGGCCGACAGCAGCAAGTTTGGCCGTCGCGGCTTTGCCAAGATTGCCGACATCGACGCTGTGGACATCATCATCACCGACCCTGGCATCTCGCCCAAGGTCATCAAGCGCATCGAGGACCTGGGCATCGAACTCATCATCGCCCAGTAGTCCCCCACTCCATGTCATCCTGCAAGAAAAATAAAAGAAAACAACAAATACGATAGCATCTGCGCACTCCCTTTAAAAAACAACTCAAACAACAGACAGACAAACAAATAACCAGCCGTTAGAGTTGTTCAACCCGTCTATAATCATTACCCCCTACTGTGGTTGATGATTATCGCCTAGGGAGATTGGACGCGGGCGGCAAACGGGGCATTACTCCACACGATGAGGTTGCCCGTAACGGTATCGCCCTCGATAGTCATCACACCCAGGTCGTCACGACCTTGCATCATCCTTTTCACTTCCTCACCGCCCATCACCATGCAGGCCGTGGCCCATGCATCGGCGCTCATGCAGTCGGGCGCGATGACGGTGACGCTCAACAGGGTACCCACACGGCTCTCGCCCGTGCGCGGGTCAATGAGGTGGGAAAAACGCTTGCCTCCTTGCTCACGCCACTTGCGGTAGTTGCCGCTGGTGGCGACAGCCCCGCTGTCCAGGGCCAGTGTCAACGCACTCTCGTGTGACAACTCATCGCCCTCACCGGTGGGCATATCGACCGACACCCGCCAAGCCGTACCCCGCTTGTTCACGCCGCGAGCCACTACCTCGCCCCCAATCTCGACGAGCCAGCTGGCAGCACCATTACGCTCCAGCATACGCCCCACCTCGTCACAGGCCAGCCCCTTGGCAATGGACG
The DNA here is from genome assembly GCA_947165485.1 of uncultured Prevotellaceae bacterium. GTDB lineage: Bacteria > Bacteroidota > Bacteroidia > Bacteroidales > Muribaculaceae > Sodaliphilus. Next base: position 22,404 of record CAMVAP010000002.1, on the reverse strand, counting down.
AGAAATCGAGCATCACACGAGGGTCAGCCTTCACCAGCCTGTCGCCCTCCAGGCTCACCTTGTCCAGCCCCACAAAGGCCAGGATGCTATCCACCTGCTCCCGGGTGGGCATCGTGCCACTCTTGTAACCAAAACCCCACGCGTTGACCAGCGGCATCACCGTGGGGTCAAAGGCACCACCGCTCTCGCGGTGTATCGCCATTGACGCTTCCAGCAGTCGCTTGACACAAGCATCGACGCGCTGCGAGGCATTCTCGTTGAGCGCCGTCACCAGCGAGGCCTTATTATAAGGCGACACGCTGTTATCGATCTTATTGAATATCAGCTGGATGCTATCGCTCAGGTCATGGCTGGCAAGATAGGTGATGTGATACTCGGTCGTCCACACCACCCCCTCGCTGGTGAAAAAGCGCTTGCGGTCACGCGCGACAAACATCATCACCAGCGCAACCACCAGGGCAACCAATATCGCTGCATACCGCCTGTTCATAACCCTTAATACCGTTGCGCGTAACCTCATTCAGTGATCCACGCTACGACTTGCGGCAGCGCTACTTCAAGAAATAAGTCACATTGAAGTACCAGGTGCGGTTCTTGGCCACATTCTGGTCGAGCAGCTTGGTGTGAAGCGTCTGGCCGATGCTGAAGTTGTAACCGCCACGCACCTGCACACGCTCCATCAACTCAAAGCCGATACCCATGTCGATATAGACATTGACGGGGGGATAGGAATTGAGACTCCTGTGGTTACCATAGGTCAAGAAAGAGAATTGAGGACCCACATAGGCCAGCGGCATGAACGAGGTCTCCAAGCCGCCCAGGTTGTGGTACTTGAACTTGAGGTGAAGGGGCACGTCGAGATAATGCATCGACACGGTCTCGTTTCCAACACCGACCGATGACCACACCTCACGGCTGCCATAATCCACCTTGGCCTGCTTGAGCGTGTACAGCAAGGCCCCCTCAACGCCAAAACCGATGCCGCTGAAGTTCATCTCTCCAGTGACACCCACTTGAGGTCCCCACATGGTTTGACTCGGGACAATATCTTTCTGCTTGAAGTGGAGGGTGTTGATGTTAGCGCCGGCAGTGATACCCCAGCGCGAGGTGGTTTGAGCCAGTGCTGCCGATGCGGCAATCATCAGGACAGCAATCAGTAAGGTGATTCGTTTCATTGATTATTATTGTATTGTATTGTTATTTTACAAGATTATTTTTTTGAGAGGGTCAGAACAGATAGGCTGCACTCAGTGTCCAGTGGCTATCCTTACCCGTGACCTGCTCGCCGTCATACTCACGGTTGATGACCTTCAAGGCCCGCGACATACCCAGGCCGTAGGTCACCGTCACACGCAGGTGACGGAACAAATCAACACCGCCGCCCACGTCCCATGACAGGTAGGTCTTGCTGTTCTTATAGTTGGCCGGCGCATTCTCGCTGAACAGCACCGAAAAAGCGGGACCCGTGTAGAAGACGGGAGCCACCACGTGTTCGATACCCCTCAGCGCCATGCGGTAGCGGGCATACACGGGGATGTCGATGTAATGCCGCTTGTAGATGCGATCGTTGTCGGTGAGGCGGTTATTGCGATGGGTGTACATGACCGACGCCTCGACTCCCAGCCCCACGACAGGGATGTTGAAGTCGAGCAGCAGGCCGGCATGATACCCCATGCGGTTGTCACTGCTGATGATGTTGCGGTCAAAGCGCATCTTATCGAGCGTGAATCCGGCGCGCACGCCCACCCTCACCTGACTCTTGCCAGGCAAGCAACCGAGGGTTGCCAGCATCGCAACCAGCATGACATATATAAACTTACTTCTCATGACGTTATGATCTCATTATTTTATCTGACCCCAAAACTACAACTAATTTTTCATTCGCTGGCCAGAATTAATCAATTTTTAGCATTTTACCCGCATCGACACTGTGGCGCACACGTCAGAACTGGGAATACAGGAACGGCTGTACCGTGGCACTGGCAAATTGCAGCACCAGCTGCACAAGCACAATGAACAGTAACAGTTTCACGACCCAGTGAGCAGCGATAAACCGCTCCCTCAACTTGTCCCACACGTGGGAGGGAACAAAGTGCAGCCCGTAGATGATGGCCAGCATGATGCACCACGTGGAACGCCGCTTCAGGAACACAGGCAGGTAGGCCCACTCAAAGTCGGTGAAGATGCCGCTGATCACCTGACCGGCAGCCTGGAACGTGCTGGCACGGAAGAATACCCACAACAGCGCCACAAGGCTGAAGGTCATCAGCCACGACACTGCACGTGTGAGCCGCGTGCTCTCTATCTGGTCGAGCCACGGCTTGCACAACTTGTGGACACACAGGGCAATGCCATGCCCGGCACCCCACACGACAAACGTCCATGCCGCACCATGCCACAAGCCACCCAGCAGCATGGTCACCATCAAGTTGAAGTGCTGACGCGCCTTGCCCTTGCGATTGCCGCCCAGGGGGATATACACATAGTCGCGCAGCCACGACGATAGCGTGATGTGCCAGCGCCGCCAGAACTCGGTCACGTTCAACGAGCGGTAGGGATAGTTGAAGTTGACACCCAGGTTAAAGCCCATGATGCTGCCCAGGCCTATCGCCATGTCGCTGTAACCCGAGAAGTCACAATAGATCTGCATCGTGTAGCCCAGCACGGCCATGAGCAACTCAAAGCCCGTGTAACCCGTGGGATTGCCAAAGGCGATATTGTTATATTGCGCGATATAGTCGGCAAAGACGGCCTTCTTCAACACACCCAGCATCACCAGCCACAGGCCACCGTAGATCATCTCGCGCGTGGCGGGCTTGTTGTCACGCAGCTGGGGCATGAAGTCACACGCCCTCACGATGGGACCAGCCACCAGGCACGGGAAGTAGGACAGGAAAAAGAGGTAGTCGATGTAGTCGTCAACAGGCTGGATCTTGCCTTTATACACATCCACCACATAGCTGATCGTCCTGAAAGTGTAAAACGAGATGCCCACGGGCAGGATCAGGTCCAGCGGCTGGAAATTGCCACCGATGAGCGCCTCAAGATTGGACATCACAAAGTTGCTGTACTTGAAGAACAGCAACACACTCAACGACAGCAACAGCGACACGGTGAGCGCCACACGGCGCTCAGTGCGGTTCTTGCTCGAATCGATAAACTGAGCCACCCACCAATCGATAAACGAGGTCGCCACCAGCAACAGGAAGAACCAGCCGCTCGACTTGTAGAAGAAAAACAGACTGAAGGCGATGACAAACGTCATCATCTTCACCCGTCGCGACTTGAGATGGGCATAGATGGGCAGGAACACGAGGAACAGCACCCAGAACAGCCCGCTGGTGAACAGCATGGGCTCATCGCGGTTGAATGTAAACTGCGACAGCACCTGGGTCATATCTATTAAGCTAGGTATCATGGCATTAAACCGGGGGTTGATAGATGACAATGCGCGCAGCGCGGCTCGTGAGCTGGCTGGGCGGGTTCAACTTGATGGGATAAGCCGCAGTGGTGCTCATCCACTTGATGACACGGTCCATCCACTGCTGGGCCGAGGCGCGCGTGGGATGCGCGCCGTCACGGCTACGGTCAAAATGGTCCTTGGCGCTCAGGTAGAAGCACCCCTCGTCCACCTCCTGGGCCAGCAGGTCGTTGATACCGGTGTCCTCATCCCAGTTGGGCGGACCGATCCACAGGTAAGGGATATCACCAATCTCGGCCAGCATCTTCTTGACGTGGGGACGACGGGCACGCTTGATGTCGGGGACATACAGCTCATTGGCCCCCAGACACACCATGATGTAATTGGGATGATAGGTCTTGATCAGCTCGGTCAAGCGAGCCGTCTCGGCCCAGCACAACGTGGAACTGCTGTACCAGATGACCTCGATGAGCTTGTGACCGCTCTTATCACAATAGGCGGCCAGACGCGGTGCCAGTCCTTCGAGCATCGAGTCGCCGATAAAGAGGATCGTCTTGGCCGTCGTGTCAACGGGGGCACGCCACCCCTTGGGATGGCGACCGTTGGGCAACCGACCTTGGGCATCCAGCGTGTCGCCTTGACGGTGCACGCTGTCGGTCACCAGTTGGCCGATGTTTTCACCCAGTGCAGGTGTTTTGATTTCCAGTCCCCCGATGCGGATGCCGTCGGGCAACAACGACATGGCGGCAAAAAACACGAGGGCCACAAGTAGCAGGGACCACAGTCCCCAATAGGGTTTATTCATTCAGTTGTCAAGTAAAACCCACGTGCCAGTCCATCTCATGCACTGGCACGTGCATTGATATTAAAAGTGAGTGTGATTGAACTTTCTAGAGTAGCTTGATACCCAGGCCAGGACGGTCATGCAGGGTGATCTTGCCGTTCTCGACGGTCATGCCGGTGAAGCGGTCGTTGGCAATGAGCAGGTTGCCATCCAGGTCGGCATAATCGACAACAGGCGACAGGTTGGCGGCAGCGGTCACGGCACACGAGGTCTCGGTCATGCAACCGATCATCACCTTCATGTCCAGCGCGCGGGCCAGCGTCACCATCTTGTGGGCCTCATACAGGCCGGTGCTCTTCATCAGCTTGATGTTGATGCCGTCATACACGCCCTTGAAGCGCACAATGTCGGGCAGGCGCTGGAAGGCCTCGTCGGCGATGATGGGCAGCGGCGAGCGCTCACGCAGCCATGCCGTCTCGTCGATCCACGTTTTGTCAAACGGCTGCTCGACAAACAGGCAATTGCGCTCCTTGAGCCAGTGGCACATCTCCAGCGCATATTCCTTGTTGTTCCAGCCCTGGTTGCAATCGACACAGATGGGAACGTCGGGCATCATCTCGTTGATGATGTTGATTGTCGCCTGGTCCTGATCCAGACCCATCTTGGCCTTGATGAGTTTGTAGGGGCGGGCCTCCTCGACCTTCTGGCGAACGACCTCGGGCGTGTCGATGCCGATGGTGAAACTCGTCACGGGCGTGTTGGCGGGGTTATAGCCCCATATCTTGTACCACGGCTGGCCCATGATTTTGCCCAGCAGATCGTGCAGGGCAATATCGATACTGGCCTTGGCAGCGCGGTTGTTCTCTTCAACGTGATCCACATAGTCCAGTATATCCTCGATGCAGAAGGGATCCTTGAACTGCTCCAGGTCGAGCTTGTTGAGGAAAGCGGTAACACTCTCCACGCTCTCGCCCAGATAGGGAGGCATGGAGGCCTCACCATAGCCGGTGATGCCCTCAAACTCCAGTTTCACCTGCACGTCGGGCGTGGTGGTGCGGCTGTAACGCGCCAGGTTAAAGGCGTGGCGCAACTTGAGTTCGTAGGGGAAGAACGACAGTTTCAACTTGCCGGTCTTGGGCACCTGGTTCACACGGGGCACCGCGCGGCGGCGACCCTTCTTGGTTACACGCTCCACAGCGTCGATCGACACGGGCGATGCTGCCGCAATCGCCGTCAGTCCCATTCCTGCAATAAATTTCCTTCGATCCATATATTCTTGATTTTTAAGTTTTTATAGCAAATCTTGTTTTGTTATTATATACTACTTGAATTATCGGTTAAAAATACCACGGGTGATTCTTGAGGGCGACAATGCCACGTGTGCCCACCATACCCTTGATGCGGCTGGCGCTCAGCGGTGAGTACAGGTAAGGATAGTCGCTGGCCTTGGGGTCCAGGCTGTTGATCTTGACCTGACCCGAGCAGTGGATATACTTGCCGTCGCGCAGGTAGATGCCCACATGGGTCACGCGACCCGTCTTCTCATTACCAAAGAACAACAGGTCGCCCGTCTCATACTGGTGCCAGTCGGTTCCCTTCTTGAAGATCTTGCCAGTCAACGCCTGCTGCGACGCGTCGCGTTGCAGGATGATGCCGTTGCTCAGGTAGCTCACCTTGGTCAGCCCCGAGCAGTCGGTCACCTTGGTCGAGGTGCCGCCCCACAGGTAACCCGACCCCATCATGCGGCGCGCAGTCTTCTCGACCTGGGCGGCGCTGAAGCCCTGCTGGCTCCACTGCGACAGCTCGGCCACATCGGCTGCGTCAACCCACCCCACTCTACCGTCGGGCGTGGCCACCTTGAGCCACTTGCCCTGCTCGGTCTTGTATTCCACGATATTGCCCATCACCAGGTCGCTCACGGTCTCATCGCCGTGGGCTTCGGTCACGAGGCGGGAATCATAGGCGGTGACAATATAGCGCTTGGCCTTGCGCCATGCCCGCATCTGGGCATCGGTCTTGAAGGCCAGTGAACTCTCGGGGACGTAGGCGATATAGTCGTCGGCCATCTGCACACGGTACCAGTCATCGCACTTCTGCAACACCTTGACAGGTGCGCCCATGATGCCCTGGGTGGCGACCTCGGCGCTATGTTTAGGTTCGGTGCGCAATGTGGCGATGCTCAACTTCACCTGAGCCCACTTGCGGGCGGCAGGTATGCCGTCCTCCAGCACCGTGATTTTGTCGGTATAACGGTAGCCGCCCTTGAGCATGGCCGCCTGGATGGCCTTCTTCTGGGTCTGGGTACCCACAGTACCGGCCAGCACCCACTTGCCACTCACCTGCTTGGCGGTAATATCCCACACTGCCGTGCGCTTGTCGGGGGCAATGCGCTGCTTGAGGTCGCTCAACGTCTCGACTGGTGTCGCGGCCAGGGCGACAAGGCCGCTCACAGCCATCACCAGCGCCATCATCAATGATTTCATCTTTGTCATAAATTATTATTTCTCTATCAACAATAAGACCCTTCAATTTTGCAAGTAGTTAACTTGCTCACTGTTAAAGCTTCACAATCGAATTTACCTTCAAGTGGCTATCCCACTTGTCATAGAACAAGTTACCCTTGCGCCACTCGACCTCGCCAGGCTGGAAATCGACCGTCTCGCTGCGGATGTAGGTCTTGGCGGGACTCAACACGTCGCCCACGCCCTCGTTGCTCGCCATGCGGTACAGGTCGATGCCCGTGGCATAGTAATCGTTCAGCGCGGTACCCACGGCACTGCGGCCAAACGACGGGTCGGTGGGCACCCAGCCGATGCCCTCAAAGTAGGTCTCGCACCAGTCGTGGTAGTTGATCTCGTCAGGATGCAGCATCCAGCCGCTTTCCCAGCGGGCGGGAATGCCCAGTGAGCGGACCAGCGTGATATAGAGCAGGCCCACCTGGCCGCAGTCGCCGTGATGATTCTCGATGACATATTGCGGGATGTTGGCCAGTGTGCTGTATTCACGCGCTCCGGCCCACGGCAGGTTGTAACCGATCCACTCATAGACCTTGGCCGCCTGCAACACGGGATTGGTCTCGCCAGCCACGATCTTGCGCGCCAGGGCACGCATCTCGTCGGTGATAATCACGTGGCGCGGTTCATTGCCCGTGTAGCGCTTATACTCCTCGCTAGCGGTGTTATAGGGCTCCAGCATGGCAATCAGGTCCTGCTGGCTGTAGTGTCGCTCGCCCACGTCATAGGAGAAGGTGTATTCAAAGTGCGTCGGCTTGCCCTTCTCGGCAACGGCCTCCATATACACCGTGTGGTGCTTGCTGCCCTGGCTATAGGTCACCGGGCGGTTACTGCTCTCCAGGCGGATGTTGCGCTGGCGCAGGTTCTCGTAGGGGAACGGCATCCACACGCGCAGCGTCTCGCCCGCGGGCACGGCATCGGCATCCACATCGAGCGTGAAGGTGATGTTCACGCGGCGCCAGTCACGCACGTTATTGGCGTCGGCAGGCGTGCGCATCGCCTCCAGATAGTACTTGCGGCGCGTGAGGAAGCTCTCGTGGTTGTCGGCAGCATTCTGGGCGGCAAACTCCTTGCCCAGCAGCCACAGGTTGCCCACACTCTTGCGGAACCACATCTCCTTGCCGTCGATGTTCATCACCTCCAGCGCACGGGTGTCTTTCCAGTGCTGGATCTGAGCATCGGTAGCCTCGGGCATCTTCTCGCGGATCATCTTCACGCCCTGCTCGGGGGTGATGCGGAAGTCGGTGCGGATCCTCTGCATGATCGTGCGCAACGAGTCGATGCGCACGGCATCGGCCACGCGCACAGCCTTGGGCAACGACTTCATCAGTTTCTCGGCACGGGCAAACTCGCCCTGTGCAATCATTTCATCGACCTGACCTTGCCAGTCGGGGGTAGCCGCAACACCCGTGAGAGCCAATGCGCTCACAGCCACAGCCATCAAGATTTTTCTACCTTTCATTTCACCTGTGATTTTGTTTTTAACGAGCAAAGATAATACAAGTAAAACGAAGTGCCAAATTTTGACCGCCACAACTGAAAAAAAACTCACGTTTTAAGTCATCCCAATAAAAAGAAGGGCGTAGCGACATCAGCTATTTCACTGGCCATGCTTATCGCTGAGTGTCACACGGGAAATTCCAGCAGGAAGGAGGTGTGGAAGTTGCCTCGCGGATGGTCGAGCAGCGACATCATGCCGCCCTGGATGGTGAGCAAGCGGCGGCTCAGCGACAGGCCGATGCCGTTTCCCTTGCGCTTGGTGGTAAAGAACGGGATAAATATCGACGAGCGGGCATCGGCAGGAATCATCTCGCCATCGTTGCTCATGTAGAGCAGCACCTTGCCCTCGGCGCCACGCTCCACTTCCACGCCCTGGTTCTTGGCGCCCGCCTCGATGGCATTCTTGATGAGGTTGATGAGAATCTGGCGCAACAGGTTGGGGTCGGTCTTGATGATGATTTCCCCGCTGAGCACATTCTGCCAGTTGACCTCGGGATAAAGCTGCTCCACGTCCTTAACGGCGGCCACGAGGTCGGTGGGACACGGGACGGGCTTTTGCAGCTCGGAATACTTGCGGTAACCGTCAACAAACGAGTTGAGGTGCTTCACCGTGTTGTGGATCGCATTGATGCCCTCCTCCAGGTCCGAATCTTTGATGGCGGGATGATGCAGCATTGACTGGCTGATGCTGGCGATGGGAGCGGTGGCGTTCATGATCTCGTGGGTGAGCACGCGGGTCAGTTTCTCCCACGACTCCACCTCGCCCAGGTTGACCTGTTCACGCACGTGCTCGCCCAGCTGGTTGAGCGCATCCTGCAAGGCGCGCTCGCCACTGAACATGTGGCTCGTGGGCAACCTGAAGGTCAGGTCACGGTTGCGTATCGCTTCCTCCATCAGGCGGGCACGGTTGGCCAACATGCGCTGGTGGTGACGGAACCACAGCACTACTGCCATGACAGCCACCAGGCCAATGCACAACATGAGACAGCAATCCGTCATTGCAATTTCTTCATTTTGTTATACAGGGTCTGCCGCGTGATGCCCAGCATGTCGGCGGCCTTGGTCAAGTTGCCATGACAACGGTCGATGGCGCGGCGTATGTGGTCGGCCTCCACCTCGTCGAGTGTGGCCATGTCATCGCTGGCTTCGAGCACATCCTTGAGCTTGCGCACCAGCTCGTCGTTATCCCACGGCTTGGTAATAAAGTCGGCGGCACCGCGCTTCAGGCCGCGCACGGCCAGCGACACGTCGGCATAGGCCGTGATCAGCACCACGGGAATCTCGGGGTGACGCTTGCGTATCGCCTGTAGCCACATCAAGCCGTCCTGGCCGCTGTTGACTCCCAGCGTGAAGTTCATATCCAGCAGGATGATGTTCACCTGCTCCTGCTCCAGCAGTGAGATGACCGACTCGGGCGACGTGAGTGTCATCACTTTTTCAAACGTCGATGTCAGGCAATACTTCAGCGCCGTGAGTATTGCCTCGTTGTCATCGATAACCAGTATAGTTCCATAATTCTGCATAACGGCAGCGAAATTACAAAAAAATATTGGTAATTCCCCCTTTTTTCTGATTTTTATTTGCATCCCCGCAACTTTTTATCACCCTCGATAGCAGTGAGATGTAAAAAAAATAGACACTTTGGTGTATAAAAATTTTACACTTTGTGATTTTTAGTCAACAAATCTTGACATATCCCCGCACCGTTCCATAAATTTGCGTCAGTCAAGAACAACACACATGATGAGCCGAGCCAGGAGCCAAGGTAATCATGAGTAAGAACGGATAATAAATGATATGTTACATCATGGGACGACGCTTAATGAATACAAATACTAACAGATGGCTCCTGGCAACGCTTGTCAATGACGATAATCCCGGTGATCACATCTCCGAGACTATAATAAAAAGAACAGGAAAAGCCCTATTGCAGGGTGCTGAGTAATTTTTTTCATAAGTTTGTGGTTATTTTTAAGGGCGCTCGGTAGAGTTTACCATAGCGCCCTTCTTCTCATTCATCATCATGTATTTCTTGTCATTGACCCGATAGCAACAGGTCCACCAGGCGGGTAGCGTCACCGATGCCCAGATAATCGTCACACGTCACGTCGGCTGCAACGGGGTTAAAGTCGTCGCTTTCATCATAGTCGCCTTTCAGCAAGCGGTCGATGAAGATTGTCAAGTCCTTGATCGTCAACATTCCGTCCTTGTTCACATCACCCAGCTTCAGCGCCACGGGAATCATGAACTGCGAGCCATCGGTAAAACTCAACTTGTTGCCATCCAGGTCATAGGAGAGCAGACCCTGCTCGGTATAGGGCAGCGTCATGCCCCACATGAGCGTGTCGGGCACGGCAATGCCCTGGTTTCCCAGCTCTACCTCGCCGGTTTCTTCATCCTGGGAACAGTTGTAGATGGCGGCACTGGTGGCGATGTCATAGCCTATCTGTTGCCCGGGCAGGGTCATCGTGCTGTCGTCATGCAGCACAATGCGATTCACGGCACGGCTTTCACCATACAGGTTATACACCAGCAACGTGCTGTCATCGGGCTGGAACATGTACACGGGCACAGTTTGCTTGTTGCTCATACTGTCAGTGGTCCATCGCCCTGGGGCTCTCATGCGTTTCACATAACCTCCGTTCCATATAATTCCGGGCCTGATGGGACGGGGGTCGATCGGTGTGCCCACGGCACCACCGATGCCGTTGGGGAAACATCTGTCAAAAGGTAAAATATAGCTTGCCAAACCTTTCACATGAATCTCTGTGTTCAAATCCGATGCCCCCTCATCAGTCACAGACATCGAATGGGTTCCTCTCGTGAAGGTGTGCTTGCCATTGGGTATCAACAGACTCAGGTCCCGATAAACGGCAGACAACGTGCACACCGTGTCACTATCGACAAGATGGGTATTAATGGTCTTATAGGTCACTTGCTCGATGTAATAAAGGAACCCTTGGTCAAAGGTGATTGACCCGTCATCGTGGATGATGCCTTCCACACTCGACAGCTCGTCCACGTATGTTTCCCCTTGCAGGAAGACTTCGGGAAACATGTACACGGTCGTGACGGTGTCATAGCTATAACGCCCATGTTGCGCACTCACCGTCGTGCTGTCCAATCTACAAGCATACAGATAGGCCCTCCTGTTCTCCAAGTCAATCTCAACGGGCAAGGCATAGCTATTCATGCTGCTCGTCAGGGCATAAATACAGGTATCAACCGTGCCGTTCTCATAGATCCACGGGCTCAGGTTCATCTGCAGGCCCAGGTGGCAAGCGACACTGTCCAGGGTCCCGTCTTCCAAGTGATTATAGGACTCCATCACACCTATCCTGCATCCAGTCATTTGCTCAACAGTCAATCGGTGAGGGGCCTTGCGGTCAACAGGTTTTACACCTGCTGCGGCACACAGGGCCACACAGGCACACACGAGAGGAAGAATCATCAAACTCTTTTTCATCTTTAATTGTTTTATTTACTTATTTTCCAGCCGCAATTGGGTATCGGAATTATTACTATCATGCAAAAGTACCGTTTTTACCGTCCAGCGCTTATCACGTCATCTCAATTTAACATTACTTTAACACTTCACAATCACAAGGTAACAATGGGTGTGTTACTCCTGCGCAAATAAAACCACGCTAAGGCGCTAAGCACAACAATCAATCATCGTTTTTTTATATTGATCATAATAGACTTAGCGCCTTAGCATGGGCTCAACTGGCCGAGAGGTCACATTCTTGAATTGGCCTCACCTATTGCCGGCACAGTTGTTATTGTTTCAGCATCGAGTCAATCAGGCTGCTGACATCGTCGATCGTTTCATGGGCTGCCTCGCCCTGCAACAAGTGGTCGATCAGGCTTGCCACATCGTTGATCGTCGGTTGGCCCGGGCCGGCGCTGTACAGCGATTCACCGCTATTGCCGCCACTGTCGCTATTGCCGCCACCGCCACCACTGCCACCAGGGCTCACCGTTTCATTCAGTTCCACCCACTTTCCATTTTGTGTCTTTATCCCTTTGTCCTTGGGACGTGGAACACCGGGGCGGGGATCAACCGGAATTGGAACGCTAATACCTACTGCATCAGGTAAATTAGGCATCCTGTCGCGGGTAATAACTATAGATACGCCGCTACTCATCTTGGAAAACATCACACTGCCGTCACCATCATCGCTGTCCCCACCCATGGGCGACTTGTTGGGATTGAACGGGGGATTGATTGGGGTGTGGGTACGGCCACTGTGACCACTTATCACGTTATTAATGACCACCAACTGCCAGCCGCCGGCGTGTTTTCCCACTCCCATCTTTCCTGGATCGGTAAACAGATAACCGTTGCTGCCCATGCCCGAGAACGATCTGGATGTAACGTCAACGGGGTTGGTATCACTTGTCTGGTCGTCTTGGGCAGTCATGTTCTGCGTTACCCCCACCTGGTCATTTAACACCATCGCGCCGGGTGATTGCGCCCCAGCTGCCAGCGCCATCCATGCGCACGCAAGAGTAAAAAATAGATACTTTTTCATAATGTTGCAGTTTTAAATTGTTATATTTTTCTTGACTACAAATTTATTATATTACTTATATACTTCACAAGAAAATTTCTTCATTTTTGCGCATTTGTGCCAAAAAAAATCCAAAAGTGTAAAAAAATTAGACACTTTTCCAGAAAAAAATAGTTTCCACCTCATTTTCGTTCCACAAAATTTTGATTCGCTCACCCGTGCTTTGTAACTTTGCCACATCACAACCCATGTGCACTATGATAAAGGAAACCTTCAAGAACCTCATATACATGGCGCGGCGATTCAAGCTCGCGACCACCCTCAACCTGCTGGGACTCATCCTGGCCTATATTGCCTTTTACCTGCTCATGACGCAGATTTCCTACCAGCGGTCCTACAATCATGGCGTGCAGGACCATGAGCGCATCTACAGGATGGAATGCAGCTACCTGTTCCCGGAATGGGGCTACAGCGACAATATGTGCCGCCCCTTTGCCGAGGCGCTCGATCGCCTGCCTCAAGTGGAAACCTACTCGCTGGTCAACAGCGGTTATAACACCTTTGACTTCATGAAGCAGGACGATGTCAAGTCCTATAATATCACCAATGGCAACAACACTGTGATCAGCACCCTTGCCGGGCAAGCGCTCGACGGTGAGCTCACGTGGACCGACGAGGATCAGGAAGGTTACGTCATTCCGGCAAGCATCGCAATGGACTACTTTGGCACGACACGGGCTGCCGGCAAGGAGATGACGTTACTCTATGCCGGGGAGAAGTATCCAGTGACCGTGCGCGGCGTTTATCAGGATTTCCCCGACAACTGTGAGTTCCCCAACTACATTTACATCAACATGGGTGACCTGGAAAAGAGTTCCCTGAACTTCAGCCTCAAGTGCTATGTCAAGTTCAAGGAGCCCATCCGGGACCTCGCCGCGTGCAACAGGGTCATCAAGCAGGCCATCATTCAGGAAATCAACGAGGACACCGTCATCGCACACTATACCAACGAGCATGACCTCAAGCTCATTAAGCAGAACGTCCAGAACACCGACATCAGGCTCACGCCCCTGGAGGACAGTTTCTTTGAGTCCACGACCTATACCGACGGCATCAAGGGCTACCATGGCATGTACTACTTCCTCATCCTGGCCAGTGTCCTGGTCGTCATCATCGGCACCATCAACTTCCTCAACTGCTCCCTCGTTGAGAGTCCCATGAGGATCAAGAGCATCAACACCAGGCTGGTGCTGGGTGCCGCGAGGTCGCAGTTGCAGTGGCAACTGATTCTTGAGTCGGTCATCACCTCGCTGGGGGCGTGCATCGTCGCCCTGCTGCTGTGTGTTGTCCTGTCCCATCAGCCCAGCCTCTACCAGAATCTGCTCAAGGGGAACATCCTGTTGTGTTCCCACTGGAAACTGGCATTGCTCATGCTGGCCATGTCGATTGTGCTGGGGGTCATCGCCGAGTGGTATCCCGCACGGTTTGCCACCTCGTTCCAGCCAGCCATCGCCCTCAAGACATCTTTTGGACTCACACCACAGGGCATCAGGCTGCGTGCCGTCCTGGTATTCTTGCAGCTCCTGGTATCGATGACGATGGTCATCTACATCGGCATCCTCTTCATGCAGAGCCAGTACATCTATACCAGCGACTACGGCTTTGACAAGGACCGCATCTTGATGACGACATTGCCTCCCGACCTCGACTCGCTGGGCAAACAACAGATTTATCATGAACTGAAAAACTCACCCGACATCGAGGGTGTCACCTTCTCCAACAACCCGCTCGCCTCGACCGACGCTCAAGACATCGTGAGAACCGACATCGACGGTAAGCCCTTCTGGTACAGAAAATTGAACATCGACCCCGATTACCTGCGCGTCCTCGGCATTAGGGTGATTGAGGGCCGTGATTTCACGAGCAGCGACTCGGCAGTGATGATTGTCAACGAGAACGCGCGGGAATTGATGAAACTGGGCACCAAGATCTCCACCGGATTTGGGGCACAGAATGAAGACAGCGCACTGGTCATCGGTGTGTGCGAGAACATCCGCTATGGCACCATGCGCATGACCCAAGACCGCCCCTTTGCCTTCATCGTGGACAAGCCGGACTATCAATTCAATTTGAGCCTACGCATGTCCCCCAATGCCAACCGCAGTCAGGTGTCACAATTTGTCACCGACTTGATCAAGAAGCACACCAACTCACAGCCCAATGAATTGGTCCCCTACAATGAGGCTCTGTTTGACACCTATCAATATGAGTTACTCTACTTCAGGCAGATCTACACCACATCCTTTATCTGCATCCTGCTCACACTGTTGGGGCTGTTCTGCCTGTCGATGTTTGAGACCGAGTACCGCCGCAAGGAAATCGGCATCCGCAAGGTCGCCGGCGCCACCACGCGCGAGATTGTCATGATGCTCAACAAGCACTATGTGAAGTTCATTCTCATCAGCTTTGCTATAGCCACCCCCATAGCCTATCAGCTCGGCAAGAACACCCTCCAGTATTTTGCCGACAGCATGCCCATCGACGGGTGGATCTTGCCCATAGCGCTCATAGCACTGCTGCTGGGAGGTGGCGTCACACTGGTGACGGTCATCCTGCAAAGCTGGCGCGCCGCCCGCGAGAATCCCGTCAACAGCATCAAGACCCAATAAAAAATTGGCAACTAACAACCAACAACCAACAACTAACAACTAACAACTAAATATCGAATGATCCAGCTGAGCAACATAAAGAAAATCTTCCACTACAGCGACATCTACACCGTAGCGCTGGGTGGCATCAACCTCAATGTCGATGAGGGCGAATTTGTCGCCATCATGGGACCATCGGGCTGCGGCAAGACCACCCTGCTCAACATCATCGGCTTGCTCGATAACCCTAGCGAGGGCAACTACCTGCTCGACGGTGAGGAGGTCGCCAGGCTCAACGAGAGCCAGCGCACGGCATTGAGAAAAGGCAAGGTGGGCTTTATCTTCCAGAGTTTCAACCTCATTGACGAACTCACCGTTGAAGAGAACGTCGAGCTGCCCCTCAAGTACATGGGCATCCCCATCGACGAGCGCAAGAAACGTGTTACCAGCGCCCTGCGCAAACTCAACATCTCGCACCGCGACAAGCACTACCCCAACCAGCTCTCGGGCGGACAGCAGCAACGCGTCGCCATCGCACGGGCCGTGGTGTGCAATCCCCGCATCATCCTCGCCGATGAGCCCACGGGAAACCTCGACAGCAAGAACGGCAAGGAGGTCATGGAAATGCTCGCACAGCTCAACGACGAGGGCACCACCATCATCATGGTCACCCATTCCCAGCGCGATGCCTCCTATGCCCAGCGCACCATCAACATGCTCGACGGTTTCCTTGTCGAGAGCACCCTCCTCTAGATAACAGCCCAGCACCTAAACGCATACTCCCCTTCACAAGAAAACGACAATAATCCACAAGAAAAAAAAGCCACAATAAGTACAACAAACACAACACTTTAAAGCTATTAAAGATTTTTAATGGCAATCAGGACAATCCCAATGTTTGAACCGTCAAAGTCAAACATTGGGCTGATCGTTTTTAATCACCCGTCTTGCTGTGATGAGCACATTTTACCCCTCTCAATGAACGATAAATAGTCTCTATTGCAAAAAAACTGGTCGTTCAAACTGTTTTTTCCGATAGGACTGTAGGCATTTTTGGGAAAAAAATGCTTACTTTGCACAAATTTTTTCAATTACAGTTCGATTAATAATCATCAATAAGGATATTTTCATTATGAATAGGAACATTATCTGGCAATGTACGTGTCTAATCGCGGTATTGTTTTTCATGAATTCTTGTCGCATCGATATGCCTCAGGAAAAGGAGTCGTCATTTGAAACGATGACAGTAAAGAAATCCAACATTGAGGTGCCTGTGAAATTCAGCGCCAAGATGAAGGGTCAAGCCGATGTAACCATCATGCCCCAGGTAAGCGGTCAGCTGATGAAGATTTATGTCTCCGAGGGACAGCAGGTGCGCAGGGGACAGACCCTCTTCACCATCGACTCCCGCAATGCTCAGCATGAATTGGAATCGGCGAGAGCCAACCTCCAGGCCGCCAATGCCAACCTTCAAGCGGCTATTTCCCAGGCCAACAGCGCCAAGCTGGAGTATGAGAGCAACAAGAACCTGTTTGAGAAAAAAATCGTGAGCAACTATATGCTGGAGAGTTCGCACAACACCTACAAGCAAGCACAGGCCACCGTGAGCCAGGCCAGGGCAGCAGTCAGCCAGGCACAGGCCACTGTCAACCAGGCCAGGGTGAACCTCGGTTTCTGCACCATCACCTCGCCAGTGTCGGGTGTCATCGGTGAGATTACGGTTCATGCCGGTGACCAGGTGACTCCGATGTCTCAACTGACCATCGTCAGCGGTAACAGGCAGATGGAAGCCGAGTTCTCGGTTCCCGAGTCAATCATCGAGGAGTTGGCCCAGTCGGGAATAACACAAAGCGAAGCGTCTAAGCTCATTGCCCAAATTCCCGAAGTGACGTTTATCATGAAGAACGGCACCGAATATCAGCACAAGGGCCGCGTGTCAAGCTTGACGGGTGTGGTGAATGCCGTCACGGGAACCCTGGCCTGCAAAGCCACGTTCCCCAATCCTGAAGGTCACCTGTACTCGGGCATCCAGGGCACAGTACTCTTGCCCTATAGCGTCCATGACGTGATGGTGATTCCTCAGACGGCTGTTGTGCGTCTGCAAGACAAGTCGCTGGTTTATAAAGTGAAGGCCGACAGCACCGCGACCGCCGTTGCCGTCGTGACAACCGATACCGGCAATGGCAAGGATGTCATCGTGACCGATGGACTGAACACGGGAGACCGCATCGTCACCGTCGGTGCCAACAACGTGCAGGAAGGCCAGCGCGTCCTGTTCCCCACTCAAGCTAAAAAAGAAAAATAAAGGACTACTATGAAGAACAACATCTTCATCAACCGTTATGTGATGGCATGTGCCATATCGATTGTCATCACACTGGTGGGTGCCATCTGCATCGGCACACTGCCCATCGAGCAGTATCCTAACATTGCACCGCCCACCGTCCAAGTCTCCACCTCATACACAGGTGCCGACGCCAACACGATCATGAAGTCGGTGATTCAACCGCTCGAAGAAAACATCAATGGCGTGCCGGGCATGACCTATATCACCAGCTCGGCTTCGTCATCGGGTGATGTATCTATTCAGGTCTATTTTGAGCAGGGTACCGACCCCGACCTGGCTGCCGTCAACGTGCAGAACCGCGTCAGCCGCGCCACAGCCCTGTTGCCCGCAGAGGTCACAAAGGTGGGTGTTCAGGTGATGAAACAGCAGAACAACATCCTGCACATCGGTTCCCTGAAGAGCGTGGACGGCAAGTATGACGCTGACTTCATCGCTAACTACATCGATATCAATGTGCGCCCCCGATTGATGCGTATCACCGGCGTGGGCGACGTGATGTCGCTGGGTAATACCTACGCCTTGCGCATCTGGTTGAAGCCTGATGTCATGGCCCAGTACGGACTGGAGCCTAATGACGTGTTCGCCGCCATCGGCGGACAGAGCTTCGTTGCCGCTACGGGATCGCTGGGCGAACAGTCCGAGAACGCTTACCAGTACTCCATGGAGTACAAGGGCACATTGAAGACCGTCGAGGAGTTTAACGGTATCGTCTTGAGGACAACCGATGGCGGCCACCTGCTGCACCTGAGTGATGTGGCCGATGTGGAAATTGGTGCCGTGAGCTACAATTACGCATCCAACATCGACGGCAAGCCTGGTACCATCTACATGGTGTTCCAGGCCCCGGGAGCCAACGCTACCGAGGTGAACGCCCGCATCAATCAACTCTACGAGGAACTGAAGCCCACCATGCCTGCCGGCCTGGAATTTGAGATTCTGGAGACCAGCGACGACTTCCTCTTTGCCGCTATCCACAATGTTGTCGAGACCCTTGTCATCGCCATCATCCTGGTTATCCTCGTGGTGTACTTCTTCTTGCAGAACTTCAAGGCGACGGTTATCCCCTCGTTGTCGATCATCGTGTCGCTGCTGGGTACCTTTGCCATTGTAAAGCTCGCAGGATTCTCTCTCAATATCCTCACGCTATTTGCACTGGTGCTGGCCATCGGTACCGTGGTGGATGACGCCATTGTCGTCGTCGAGGCGGTCATGGCCAAGATGGAGGGAGGCATCACCGATGCACGCCGCGCCACCCGCGAGGCTATGAGCGACGTGTCGGTTGCCGTCATCTCGTGTACACTGGTGTTTATGGCCGTGTTCATCCCCGTGGCCTTCATGCCGGGCACCTCGGGTGCCTTCTTCACCCAGTTTGGTGTCACGCTGGCATCGTCGGTGGGTCTGTCGTGCGTGTCGGCACTGACGCTGTGTCCTGCCCTGTGCGCCATCATGATGCGTTACTCCAAGGCTAACAAGGAGAAGAAGAACCTGAACTACTACGTCACCAAGGCCTATACAGCCAGCTATACCGCTATCCTCAACAAGTACAAGAAGAGCGTGGGCGGTTTCATCAAGCGACCCAAGTTGGCTTGGGCACTGCTCGCTGTTGCAGCCGTGCTGCTCGTCGTCTTCATGCGCGGACTGCCGTCAGGTCTTGTACCCGATGAGGACCAGGGTGTGTTCTTTGCCGAGGTGCGCGCCCCCGAGGGTTGCACCCTGCATGAGACACAGGAGATCGTCAAGAAGGTGGAAGAGAAGGTAAAGAAGATACCCGAACTGGAGAGTTATGCTGTGGTCAACGGTTACGGCATGATTGCCGGACGTTCCAGCAGCTGCTATGCCACCTTCATCGTGCGCCTCAAGAACTGGAGCGACCGCGCTGGCATGAATCACTACATTGAGCTGGTCTATGGGCGATTTGCCGTCGACTGTAGTGATATCAAGGATGCGATTGTCATCCCCTTCCAGATGCCACAGGTTCCTGGTTACGGATCCAGCAGTGGTGTGAGCCTGGTGCTGGAGGACACGCAGGACCGCCCGATGTCGGATTTCAATGTGGATGCCACCAACTTCCTGACCAAACTCAATGCACGTCCTGAGATCATGATGGCCATGTCGGCCTACTCTGAGCGCTTCCCCAAGTATCAAGTTGACATCGACCCAACGCAGTGTGACCGTGCTGGCGTGACACCGGCTGCTGTGCTGAACACCCTAGGAGCCTATTGCGGTGGTGCCTATGTGGGCAACTTCAACCAGTTTGGTAAGGTGTACCGCATCATGGCCAACGCAGCGCCCGAGTACCGTCTTGACCCCTCATCGCTCAACAACATCTTTGTGCGTGTGCAGGGCGGCAAGATGGCTCCGATATCTGAGTTTGTCACCTTGACCGAGGTCGTGGGTTCGGCAGCAGTCGAGCACTTCAACCTGTTCCAGAGCATCACCTGTAATGTCATGCCCGCCAGTGGTTTCTCGGAGGGCGATGTACACAAGGCCATTGCCGAGGTCTTCAAGGAAGAGATGCCCAGCGGATACGCCTATGAGTACAGCGGCATGTCACGTGAGGTCGAGGAGACTGCTGGCTCCAATGCCACTGCCCTGATCTATGTCATCTGTGTTATCCTCATCTTCCTCATCCTGGCTTCACTCTACAACTCGTGGTTCACCCCATGGGCGGTGCTGTTCAGTGTGCCTTTCGGACTCATGGGTTCATTTGGTGCCATTTGGCTGGTTGCCAAACTACACCTACCGGGCATGCAGAACAACATCTACTTGCAGACGGGTGTCATCATGCTTATTGGTCTGCTGGCCAAGACGGCCATCTTGATCACCGAGTATGCCTCGGAGCGCCGAGCTCAGGGACTGAGCATCCACGACGCGGCCTTTGCCGCCTGTGAGGAGCGCTTGCGCCCTGTCTTGATGACCGTCATCTCGATGATTGCGGGTATGATTCCTCTCATCATCGCCGGTGGCGCTGGTGCCAACGGTAACCGCGTGCTCGCACTGGGTGTTACTGCCGGTATGGCTGTGGGTACGCTCGCACTGCTCTATGTGGTGCCGGTGTTCTTCATGTTCTTCCAGCGCCTGCATGAGAAGTATCAAGGCAGCACCAGCAAGGTGCCAACCGACAGTGGTGAGGAAACAAAAGTTTGAAGTTAGAAGTTAGGAGTGATTACAGGGGCTCTAGAGTCCTGAATACTATAAATTGGAATATGAAGAAATCATTCAATATCATCATCTTGTGCATTGCAGCCTTGTCTCTCGTGGGCTGCGATGCCCTCAAGAGTTTACACAGTGAGTATAAGTCGCAAGCGACTGTTCCTGCCGATGCCTTCGGCCAGAATGTCACCTTGACGGGAGACACCAACTCGATTGCCGAGCTGTCATGGCGCGAGTTTTTCACCGACCCACTGTTGCAACGGCTCATCGACACGGCTCTGGTCCGCAACACCGACATCAACTCGGCGCGTATCGCCATCCAGCAGGCCGAAGAATCGCTCAAGGCTGCCAAGCAGGCATTTTTCCCGTCGGTGTTTTTCTCGCCATCGGGATCCATCTCTTCCTTTGGCGGCAGTGCGGCAGCCAAGACCTACAACGTGCCCTTGCAGGTGAATTGGGATATTGACGCTTTTGGCTCCATCAAGAGCAACAAGCGCAAGTCTCAGACTCAACTCCTGCATGCCAAGACCGCCGAGCAGGCAGTCAAGGCCAGCATCATCTCGGCTGTAGCGCAACAATACTGCACACTGCTGCTCCTTGATCAGCAGCTGGAAATCCTCATGGCAACCGACAGCCTGTGGGATATCTCGCTGGAGACCCAAAAGACCCTATGGGAAAACGGTATGTCCTACTCCACCGCTGTCAATCAGATGGAGGCGTCCTACCTGAACGTGAAAACCTCGATTGTGGATAATCGACGCAATATCCGTGAGGTCGAGAATGCCATCTGCAGCCTGCTGGCGATCACCCCGCGACACATCGAGCGCAGCCACTTGGGCAGCTACTCCTTGCCCCGCAGTTTTAAAACGGGTGTGCCAGCCATGCTCCTGCAATACCGTCCCGACGTCAAGATGGCCGACTATGCCATGGCCGAGGCCTACTACGACACCCAAGCCGCCCGCGCTGCTTTCTATCCGTCCATCAGTCTGCAAGGATTGGCCGGATGGACCAACGATGCAGGGGGCGCAGTCGTGAACCCCGGCAAGATCCTGCTCAATGCCGTGGCATCGCTGGCGCAGCCCATCTATGCTCAAGGAAAGTTGAAGGCCAACCTGAAAATCAACCAACTGGAACAAGAGAAGCTGATGAATCAGTATGTGCAGACGGTGATCAACGCTGGCAATGAAGTCAACGAGGCTCTGGCCGATTGCCAAGCCGCAACCGAGAAGCATGACTTCTATCATCGCCAGGTGGAGGTCTTGAAAGACGCTTATCGCGGCACCCACGAACTCATGGACAACGGCAAGGCCATCTACCTGGAGGTGCTCACAGCCCAAGAAACCCTCCTGAATGCACAGCTCAACGAGGCCGTCAACATGTACAACGGTGCCATGGGCATCATCGAACTCTACATCGCCCTGGGCGGCGCCACTCATTAAAGCCCAGATTTAGGATCACCTGATAAAAGATGGGGCGAGCTAGAGGTCGAAAGACCTCGCCAAGGCCAGCGGCCTTGAATTGCGC
>CAMVAP010000001.1 GCA_947165485.1 uncultured Prevotellaceae bacterium | reverse complement strand
TACATAATGGACCCCAAAAGTTTTTTGTCCAACTTTTGGGGTCCACTTCATAATTGCGACTCAATAATATTACCGTGCTAACGCACGGTAAATTTATCAAATTTTTAAATTAAAATTAATTATTATTTTATATTTATATCAATTTAATTATAATTTGAATAATTTCCCGCCCGCAGGGCGGTTAGAATTGCACAAATTCACTTTCAACAATCGCATTGATTACATTCTTTGCAACATCGGCACTGGCTAAACGAGCTATGACTTCTTGATACTCTTCTAATATCTCAATTTGAGACGCACAAAATAAATCCTCCTGCTTGAAACTCTTGCCACACAAGAAAATTTTCACTCTTTTAAGAAAGAGAAGCCAGTAAGCAGTTCTATCTTTTCAATCGGCATAGTTATAGGGAGTTCGCAGGTGTTCGTTCAGGACCCAATTGTTTTTATTCTCACTCCACTCACCAGAGTCCCAAAGTTGATCCATCTGGGCAGTAGCTTTTTGAGCATAGTAATTGGAAATCACTTGACGAAGTTCATTCACCTCCTCAATAGTTTTCATTCTTCCAAGTAACCTGAGAACGCTCAACTGTGCTTCATTTAATATGGTTCTCTGTTCCATCTCTTACCTAATTAACTTGTTTATTGAATGCAAATATACAACAATTCTTTAAAAAGACAACAAGGACAACCCAATTTGTTGTTGTCCTTGTTGTTTCATTGTGTTGTCGTTATTGCAAGATTAGCCGCACTGGAAGTACTCGTTGACGAGTTGGGAAGTGCGCTTGGGATCGTGCTCGATGTCGTGGCGCAGGGTGCGGTCGTTGAACGAGCGCAGTTCGGCGATGATACCGTCAATCATGTGGGCACTGAATACTCCGTGCTCCTCAAATGCGGCACGCAGTTTCTCCAGACAGTCGGCACTGGCGACGCAGCTGTCGGGCAGGCAGTCGAGCTCGTTGAGGCGGTCGGCGTTGGCAGCATCATGGATGTTGACGTCAACGTAGGTCTTCTTGGCCAGCTCCAGGGCATTCTCCATCTCAAAGCCGTGGCGGCAAGCTACACACAGGCCAGCGAGCAGCTGGTAGATGTCGGCTGAGCCGTCCGGAGAGCGCATCTCGACGGTCTGCTTCTGGGTGGTGTCAAAGTTGCTGGCAGGTTCCAGCGGATTGGCAGCGCGGCACATGTCGGCACCGGCAGTCCAACCCAGCGGCACGCGCACGAGCACCGAGCGGTTGCGGTCGCCCCAGCACACGTTGGTGGGAGCCTCCTGGTGAGGAACCAGACGGAAGTAGGACATGGGATTCTTGTTGCCGAAGGCCGTGATGGCGGGAGCCAGGTCCATCATGCCGGCGATGGCCTTGCGGGCCTCGTCGCTGAGGACGCCCTTGTCGTTGAGCATCATGTTGCGGCCATCCTTCATCATGCGCATGTGGATGTGCAGACCCGAGCCAGCCTTGCCGGTTGTGATCTTGGGAGCGAAGGTGACGTTCAGGTTGGCACGGAAGGCAAGGTTGCGGATCACCCACTTGGCAATCATCAACTGGTCGGCAGCGTCGAGCACGGGAACGGGCAGGAACTCGATCTCGTTCTGCTCATAGACCACGCCGTCCTGCTCGAAGTTACCCACCTCACTGTGGCCGTACTTGATCTGGCCACCAGCCTTGGCGATGTAGTCCATGCAGCGCTGGCGGAAGTCGTTGGTCTTGGCATAGGGCATCGACTCGTGATAGCCGTGCTGGTCGCGGGCGGGGTAGAAGTCAACCGAGGGACGGATGACGTAGTACTCCAGCTCACCCATGGCGTGATACTCCATACCAGTCACCTCGCGGAAGGCCTGGGCGGCCTTGCGCAACGTCTGCTCGGGAGAACTCTCCAGCGGATTGCCGTCCTTGTCAAAGAATGAGCACAGCAGGCACAGGGTGGGAATCTCGGCAAACGGGTCGAGGAAGGCGGTGCTGAAGCGCGGCAGCACATACAGGTCGCTTGAGCTGGCCTGGATGAAGCTGAACAGGCTGGAGCCGTCCACGCGCTCACCACACGAGAGGATGGTGCGCAGGTAATCCTTGCTGCTGATGACAAAGTTCAGGGTTTTCAACTTGCCGTCACCGCCAGGGTACATGAAGTTGACCATGCGGATGTTGTTCTCCTCAATGTAGCGGATGATGTCGGCCTTGGTGAACTCACGGGGTTCCTTCTGCAGGTAGGCCACTACCTGGTTGGCATTAAGAGCCAGAATTTCGTTTTCCAATTTCACTTGATAATGTTAATGGAAGTCATTTACGTTTATCGCATTGAAAGCCAGTAGCTTGCAGCACCAATAAATTTCAATGGCCTCACAGGTTAATTAATGGTTTTTAGTTTTGGGCAAAATTAGTCATTTTTTTATAAAGATAGTCTGAAGTTTATATCTTTTTACCAAAAAAAATATACCTTTGACATCTGTAATTGTCATTAGCCCTATAACAACACTATGAGAATCATCAATCTGATCATTATTACAATGCTGCTTTCCATCACGGCATGGGCACAGCAGACGCCTCAATTTTCCTACTTCGACTTTGAAGGCTGGACCTACTCGGGCGGCACCCTCACCAATTCGATGGTGTCAAGGGGCGTTTACCTGTATGTCACCAGCCAGGGCAAAGCCCTGACGCTCACTTCCCCCGAGTTTTCCTGCCAAGGCATTGACAGCATCACTGTGGTTGTCTTGTGGAAATCCAATGACCCCAGCATCGCATTGACCACGGCCATTGACGACCCGGATGGTTTACCGGTTGACTCCATCACCTCGCTGCCCGCATCTTCAGCATCATTACAGCGATTTACCATCACCCTCCCCATTGCTGCCCATGGCCTCACTGCAGCGCGGCTTCGCTTTGTCTCATGGGGGTCCAATGTGGACAACACAGGAGCCATCAGGACCATCGAGACAACAGCCATCATCTCCAGTCATGAGGCAGAGATGCCAGGCGACGTGAACGGCGACGGCCAGGTCAACATCACGGATGTGACAGTACTCATCGACTATCTGCTGAGCGGGACGGCATCAGAGGGGTTCAACACCGGCAACGCCGACGTGGACGGTGATGGCAACACCACCATCAGCGACATCACCATACTCATCGATAAGCTCCTGTCCAGTAAGAGAGAACAAGGGTATCAGGAACGGGCGTGGCGCAGGCCGTAGGCCATCACGACAAGGAAGCACACCACCGGCACCACAAACGAGGCATTGACGGCAGGCATGAAATCCAAATCACTGTCGATGATCATTGCTTGCACTGCCGGCAACAGACTGCCGCCCAGGATGGCCATGATAAGGCCCGCCGAGCCCAATTCGGTGTCGGTGTGCACACTACCCAATGCGATGCCGTAAATCGTGGGGAACATCAGGCTCATGCAAGCCGAAACGCCCACCAGGCAGCACATCCCCACTCGCCCGCCGACAAAGATGACACCACACAGCAGCAATAGTGCTAGTGCCGCAAATAGGGCCATCAATCGTCCAGGCTTAACATACTTCATCAGGTAGATGTTGACAAATCGCATCAGGCAGAAGGTCACCATCGCCACAATGTTGTATTGCTGGGAGAGGACCTCGGCGGCCTGCTCGCTCATCCCCTCGGCCATAAAGACGCGCGTTCCATACTGGATGATAAAAGTCCAGCAGGTGATCTGTGCGCCCACATAGAAGAATTGCGCCACCACACCATTGCGATAGGACTTGTTGGCCCACAGACGCCTAGCCGCAGGCCACAGGGGCGCATGACGCCCGGTAGAGGCTTGTCGCACCTTGGGGATGCGCACCAGCAACAGGACCAACAGCAACAGCAGGATGACGACACTCAACATGACATAGGGCTGCACGAGCACACCCAGGTCACTCTGCTTCAAAGCCTCGAACTGGGCATCGTCGAGCACCGCACGCTGGGCTGTGTCGAGCGGCGAGAGCCGCGCCTGGATGAAATTCATCGCCACAAACATGCCCGCCAGCGACCCGATGGGGTTGAACGACTGGGCAAAGTTGAGGCGGCGTGTGGCCGTCTCGCGGTCTCCCATGAGCAGGATGAAGGGGTTGGCAGTCGTTTCCAGGAACGAAAGGCCGCAGGTGAGGATGAAATAGGCTAGCAGGAAGGGCGCAAAGTCGCCCATCGTCTTGGCAGGGATGAACAGCAACACACCCACGGCATAGAGCGCCAATCCCATCACGATACCAGCTTTGAACGAATAGCGGCGGATGAACAGCGCAGCGGGCAAGGCCATACAGAAGTAGCCCCCGTAGAAGGCCACCTGGACCAGCGTGCCATCAGTCACGCTCATGCGGAAAATCTTGGAAAACGCTTTCACCATCGGGTTGGTGATGTCGTTGGCAAAGCCCCACAGGGCAAAGCAGCAGGTCACCACGATGAAGGGCAGCACATAACTAACGCCTTCACGGGTCACCAGCAGGCGGGATTTCTTATTGTTGTCTTGATTCATTTTATCACATCAAGTTTGAAAATGCGTTCCATGAGTTGCCACTTGGCTGTCGAGGGTGCGTTAGGGTCGCAGCCCTGGAACTGGGCCACATAGGCTTCCCACTCGGCTTGACGCGGCAGGGAGGCTAGGCGGGCATTGTCCTTCTCCCAGTCAAAGTCATCTACCGTATCACAGATCATGAACAGGCGGTTGCCCAGCAGGTAAATCTGCATGTCCAGGATACCCACACTGCGGATGCCCGCTTGGATTTCGGGCCACACGTGGGCATGAGCCTCCACATATTTCTCTATCATCTCGCGGTCATCCCGCAATTCTAGGGTTTGACAATAGCGTTTCATTTTTAATGGATGGAAAATAGATGGAAAATGGATGGAAAATAGATGGAAAATGGATTCTCTAGTGGCGGATGGTGAGAGGAATAGCGCCCTCGGGGAAGCTGTCGCGGTCCCGGCACACGAGCGCCAGATAACCGCCACCGCCAGCACCGGGCATCTTCCAGGCCAGCACGCCATCCATGGCGCTATAACGGTCGATGTAGTCCTGCACGCCAGGCTGGATCATGGCCGGGAACATGGCTACCTGGGCCTCGAAGGAAGCCCGATAGGCCGCTGCAAACCCCTCAATGTCCATCTGCTGGATAGCGTTCCAGCAACGGTCGGCAGCCGCAGCGAGGGCACGCACCTTGACAGGGGTGATATCCTTGCCCTCGATGACGCTGCAACCTGGTCGACGCGGGAACATGGGCACCAGGCACAGATGGGCCTCCAGCCATTGCAGCAGGGTGGAATCCACGGTGTATTCAATCTTCTCGGGCCAGTAACTGCCATTATAATAATGTCGCGCGAGGCCAGGCACACAGATGCCGATGGCGTCCTGAGCACCACTCACGATGCCATCGCTGCGCTCGGGATCATTTTCAAGGCAGAATACCAGCCTTGCCAGCATCTCGGGATCCATGTCAGGCAGGCGGTAGGGCCACACCCGCTTGATGGTGTTGCGCGTGCTCGTTGACAAGCCGCAACGCTCCCTGATCTCAAAGGTGGGCTCCAGCGAGATGGTCAACGCCCAGCCCGGCGCATGGCATGACACGTAGGGCTGGTCAATCCATGTGCCGGCCAGGTCAAGCCGCGTGGGCAGCTGGCTGACGGCCCGCTTGAGGTCGGTGCTGCTGCGGGCTTGCAGTCCCTGGCTGGGAAGGCGCTTGAGCACGATGTACTCCATGCCTCGCTCACGGCACAGCTCGCGCTTGTCGTCACGGTCGCCGTCATCGTTGACCACCAGGCAGTCGGGGTGAACGATGTCAAGGGTGGGCAAGAAGTCCAGGAAGCCGCTTCCCTGATTGATATAAGCCTGCTTGACATAACGGATGGCCTGCACCATGAACAGTCGTTCCTGCTCGCTATACATCGTCTTGTGCCCCTTGAGGGCCTCGATGGTCTTGTCACTGCCGATGCCCACATACAGGTCGCCATAGCTCGACGCCTGCTTGAAGAACTCCACATGACCTGAATGCAGCAGGTCATAGCAACCCGATACAAAAACTTTCCTTGTAGCCACAACTAAAAAATATTACAGTGGTTTGACTTTAGGCTAGCAAAGATACAACATCCGAGTGACAGGCGCACCATTAAAAAACAAAATAATCAACGCCATACTTTTCAAAGTGGAAGAAATGATATAACTTTGTGACCAGCAAATATCAACCAAACAATATAACCTACGACAATCATGTACACTCAAGAGAACGGATTCTACATCGCCCACGGGGCTAACGGCCCCATCAGCATCCTGGGCAACATGGCCAACCGTCACGGCCTGATAGCAGGCGCCACCGGAACGGGAAAAACAGTGACGCTGCAAGTCATTGCCGAGAGTTTCTGCAAGGCCGGCGTGCCCTGTTTCATGGCCGACATGAAGGGCGACCTGTCGGGCATCAGCCAGCCTGGCAAGCTATCGGGATTCATCGAGAAGAGGCTTCCCGAGTTTGGCATCTCACAGGAGAGCCTCACCTTTGAAGGCTGTCCCGTCAGGTTCTATGACGTCTATGGCGAGCAGGGCATCCCGATGCGGGCCACCATCGGCGAGATGGGTCCTGACCTGATGGCACGCATCATGGGCTTGAACGA
Source organism: uncultured Prevotellaceae bacterium (assembly GCA_947165485.1). GTDB lineage: Bacteria > Bacteroidota > Bacteroidia > Bacteroidales > Muribaculaceae > Sodaliphilus. Next base: position 123,970 of record CAMVAP010000001.1, on the reverse strand, counting down.
CACCCAGACCGGGGTGCTCAACATCCTGTACCGCATCCTGGACGAGAAGGGCATCCTCCTTGACGACATCAAGGACCTGCGTTCGGCCCTGGACTGGCTCTCCAGGCACGCCAAGGAATACACCACCCAGTATGGCAACGTGGCTCCCGCGAGCATTGGAGCGATCCAGCGCGCCCTGCTGCATCTCGAGAACCAGGGAGCCGACAAGTTTTTCGGCATCCCGTCGTTCAACATCATGGACCTGCTGGACACCCGTGACGGCAAGGGCGTGATGAGCGTGCTGGCCGCCGACAAACTGATGTTACAGCCCAAGTTGTACTCCACCTTCCTGCTGTGGCTGCTCAGTGAGCTCTACAGCACCTTGCCCGAGGTGGGAGACCTGGAGAAGCCACGACTGGTATTCTTCTTTGACGAGGCCCACATGTTGTTTGAGGACACGAGCAAGGCCCTCACCGACAAGATTGAGCAGGTGATACGCCTCATCCGCAGCAAGGGCGTGGGTATCTTCTTCATCTCGCAGCTGCCCACCGATATCCCCGACGTCATCCTAGGCCAGCTGGGTAACCGCGTGCAGCACGCCCTGCGTGCCTACACCCCGCGTGACCAGAAGGCCGTGAAAGTCGCCGCCGAGACATTCCGGGCCAATCCGCAGTTCAAGACCGAGGATGCCATCCTGGAACTGGAGACCGGCGAGGCGCTGGTGTCCTTCCTGGACGAGAAGGGCGCCCCCAGTGTTGTCGAGCGAGCCAAGGTATTGTTCCCCTTGAGCCAGATAGGCGCCATCACCGAGGGTCAACGGCTCGACATCAATAATGGCAACAGCGACATCAACCGCAAGTACAAGGAGTCACAAGAGAGGGAAAGCGTGTTTGAGGTATTTGCCCGCGAAGCCGAGGCCGAGGCCAAGGCCGCCGAGGAAGCTGCCGCCGCCAAGGAAGCCGAGAAGGCCGAGAAATCCAAGAAAGGGGAGAAGAGCATCTGGTCCAAGGTGTGGAAAGCCGTCGTCACCGCCGTTACCGGAACGATAGCCACTATACTGGGCAAAACCGTCTCGGATGCCATCACGGGCAAGAAGAGCAAGAACACCAGCGTCAAGGATGCCGCTGGACGTGCAGTGAAAAACGCCACCAGCGCTGCGGGGCGCCAGATCCTGCGCGACGTGCTGGGCAACGTGATCAAGGGCAAGTAGTCATCAGTCCCGCACACGGCTGCCAGCGACAAGCCAGGGAACAAAATCAGATCGGCTCTGAGGTCTCCACCTCAGAGCCGATTTTTCACATAGTTTGTGGTAATTTCAAGTGTGCTTAGTTCTAAAAACGGTTTGTTCACAATATGTCTTTACTTGACATCACTCACAGGCTTGCCGGCACCTCTCGATAGCAATGGTTTGTATTTTATGGTATTGGTTTGTTTTATTATTAATGTGCGGCAAAAGTCGTTGTATTTAAGTGTGTGTGGCACCGGCAAGGCCAGGTGAGCGAAATATCAACATTATTACATTAATTGTAATCATTCATTATTGGGAAGGTCCAAATTCCTCAAACCGGCCATCACTGTAGAAGACCATGATGTTCACCACACGACGTGCGTCGGGCGAGGCTGACCCGCGCGGCACGCGTCCAGCGGTGCTGCTGCGCATGATGCTCTTGATGGCCTCATTGACCGTCGTGGGGGTAGCCATGCGCTGGGTGGACTTGGCCACAGGGCGATACCCCGTGGAGTTGTCATCGTCGTCAAACGAGATAGCGCGCTGTCCCATCTCATCCACCATGCTCTCACTAGTGGACGTTGAGGCTGACAAATTGTCACCTTCCTGATTGGAGTCTCCCGAGGACATGATCATCTCGCCGTCGCCAAATAGCAGCCACATGATATTGAGTGATGGATACGCACGATGAATCTTGGCAATGACCTCGTCACTCACCTTCTTGTTGCGTCCATTGAGCAACTGGGAAAGTGTGGGGCGCGGTATCACGCAAGTATCGGCAAACTGAGAATTGGAAATTCCAGCGTGCTCAAGAAACTTTTTTAATCTCGATACAATATCCATTTAAGAACAATTTTTAGGGCGTGCTCTAGCGCACGAGAATCACAAATATTGGTACAGAAAATTTTCTGACCCAAAACATCGACCAGGGAAACCCCTCACAATCGACCCAAAATCAAAAACTCCGCTATTTGGTTTCTTTAATTTTGGGATTGCAAATTTAAAACGAATAATTGAATTAGCCAAATTTAAAAACGAAAATTTTAAAATTTACAATTACTTTTTCCAAAAAATGACAATTTCGGCCAGATTTCAAAAGCAAACAAAAATACTTCACGCAATAGTTTATATTATATATTATATCTACTACATTATCAGTATTTTATATCAATAAAATATTGGAAAATATCACCCAGCAGGCAACTTGACGTAATTCCTATAGCACAACTAGAGGTTTTATGCGTAATTATCTAATTTATAGCATGTTGTAGTATAGTATAACAAATGTTAAAGCGAAAAAATGACGTTTTTCGGCGCTTTACGGGTGCAAATTCTCATTTTTTACCCGATCTGCACAAATGCAAACACCCCGCACGAGCCAAAAACTGGCGATTTCCATCCCCACCCCACCGTTTAAAAACGCAAACAAAAGGGCGTTTTCAATGCCGAACTGCGCGTTGGTAAAATACCATTTTTACTTTTCTGATAGCTCAACTCGATTTCCTTGCGATATTTTTCACAGCACTCTAATTGGACACGATAGAGCACAATTTGAGCAATTCTAGCGGTTTTAATACTTTCCACATTTTAACAACTATTGTTTATTGATGGTGCTTTTACGCTATTTAACTTGTTTCACAAGCCACATCGATCAAGACTTCAAATAATTCAAAATCGGGCTAAATTGCGAGATTTTTTGATTTTTGGGCCTGAAGGCTTAAAAAAGGGCAAAAATCCGACTTTTTGACCATTTTTCCAGGAGTGGAATCAATGCTGGCTTGAAGCGTTTCTCTCCCACCCTACAAGCGGTTAGGTGTCGCAAACGCTCATTTTTCAGGTGTGTGGTCTTCCTCTTTTTCGCCTATTATTAGGGTGATTTTTTCTTCTTGAATCTCAAGTTGTGGATGCTGGAATTGAAATTATCTGACCTCAAAACGGTGCATTTTTTAAAAATGCCCCCAAAAAGTCGTCCCAAAAACAGAGTGACATGACACAAAAAAGGCACCTACACGCAGGACGGTGCCACTAGTTGGTCTAGAAAACCGTGTCAGGTTTTTCTAGAGATTAAGTTCTGTTTTGAGAAAACCGGCAGTGATCGATTGGGGGCATTGCGCCACCTGTTCGGGTGTACCAGTGGCGACCACCAGTCCACCACCCCGCCCTCCCTCGGGTCCCATGTCGATGACATAGTCGGCACACTTGATCACGTCCATATTGTGCTCGATGACGATTACCGTGTTGCCTTTATCAACAAGTCGGTTGAGGACGCCAAGCAGAACTTTCACGTCCTCGAAGTGCAGTCCTGTGGTGGGCTCATCCAGGATATAGACGGTCTTGCCCGTATCCTTCTTGGCCAACTCGCACGCGAGTTTCACGCGCTGGCACTCCCCACCCGAGAGGGTGCTTGAGGGTTGTCCCAACTTGATATAACCCAGTCCCACGTCCTGCAGCACCTTGATCTTCCTGAGAATCGCCGGCACCGCGTCAAAGAACTCCACAGCCTGGTTGATGGTCATGTCGAGCACGTCGGCGATGGACTTGCCCTTGAACTTCACCTCAAGCGTCTCGCGGTTGTATCGCTTGCCGCCACACTCCTGGCAAGGAACGAGGACATCGGGCAGGAAATTCATCTCCACCGCCTTGTAGCCGTTGCCCCCACACGCCTCACAGCGCCCACCGCCGGTATTGAACGAGAACCGTCCTGGCTTGTAGGCACGTATCTTGGACTCGGGCAGGTTGACAAAGAGGTTGCGGATGTCGGTAAACACGCCCGTGTAGGTGGCGGCATTGGAGCGCGGTGTGCGCCCTAGTGGAGCCTGATCGACCGTGACCACCTTGTCCACCCATTCCAGTCCCTCGACCGATTCATAGGGCAAGGGTGCGGTATGGGAGCGGTACAGTTTTTGACTCAAGATGGGTTGCAACGTGGCATTGACCATTGTGGACTTGCCACTGCCGCTCACGCCCGTCACACAGATGAAGGTGCCCAGCGGAAAGTCCACGTTCACACCCTTGAGGTTATTGCCGCGGCATCCCATGAGGGTCAAGTGCTTGCCGTTGCCGTCCCGCCGCTTGGCAGGCACCTCGATGGCGCGCGTGCCGTTCAGGTAGTCGGCGGTAAGGGTGTGTTGCGTCAACAATTCTTGTGGAGTCCCAGCAAACACGACATGCCCACCCTTGCGTCCCGCCAGGGGGCCGATGTCGATGAGATAGTCGGCCTGTAGCATCATGTCCTTGTCATGCTCCACCACCAGGATGGTGTTGCCATCGTCTCGCAGGGTCTTCAGTGAATTAATCAAGCGCTGGTTGTCACGCTGGTGCAGGCCTATCGAGGGTTCGTCAAGGATATAGAGCACGTTGACCAGCCGCGACCCGATCTGTGTCGCCAACCTGATGCGCTGGCTCTCACCGCCCGAGAGCGAAGCCGAGTTGCGGTTGAGGGACATATAGTCGAGTCCCACCTCGATGAGGAAATTCAGCCTTGAACTGATTTCCTTGACAATCTCGCGCGCAATCTCCCATTGCATGGGCGTGACGTGATTGTGCAGGTCCTGGATCCAGTCACGCAACTCGTTGATGTCCATCGCTGCCAGCTGGGCGATGTTCTTGTCGTGGAGCCTGAAGTGCAGCGCCTCACGGTTGAGTCTTGCGCCACCGCACTCGGGACACACTGCCCGCGAGAAGAACTGGCCAGCCCACTTCTGGGCGGCACTGGTGGCGGTGTCGTCCTGCTGCATCTCAATGTACTTGACCAGGCCGTCGAACGAGAGGAAGAAGTTGCTGGTGCTCAAGGTCTCGGTGCGCAGGCTCAGTCGCTCGTTGGTACCATTGAGGATATCGTTCAGAGCCTCCTCGGGCAACTCATTGAGCGGAGTGTCGAGCGTGCAGCCATATTTCTCGCAAATCGCCGTGATCTGCCAGAATATCTGCACATTCTTGTATTTTCCCAAGGGCAGGATGCCGCCATTGCGGATGCTCAGTGACATGTCGGGCATGATTTTGTCACGGTCAATAATATTGACGTAGCCCAACCCCTTGCAGCGCGGGCAAGCGCCCAGTGGCGAGTTGAACGAGAAATTGTGTGGAGCGGGTTCCATATAAGAGAGCCCGGTGGCGGGATCCATTAGCGACCGGCTGTAATAGCCCAGTTCCCCACTCTCGGCATCAAGAATCATCAATTGCCCATTGCCCTGCTTGAAAGCCAGGTCAACGGTATCGGCCAGCCGCTTGTTGTCCTTGTCGGAGACCTTGAGGCGGTCCACCACCAGTTCCACACTGTGGTTGACATAACGGTCAAGCTTCATGCCGAAGGTGATTTCGCGCAGGTTGCCATCCACCCTGACGTTGATGTACCCTTTCTTGCGCAGGTTCTCAAACAGGTCCTTGTAGTGTCCCTTGCGGTTCTTGACCAGCGGTGCCAGGATATATATCTTACGGTCGTGATAGCGTTCAAGGATCAGCGCCAGGATCTTGTCGATGGTGTATTTGACCATGCGTTCACCCGACTGATAAGAATAAGCATCGGCTGCACGGGCATATAGCAGTCGCAGGTAGTCATAGACCTCGGTTGTCGTGCCTACTGTGCTGCGCGGGTTGCGATTCACGGTCTTCTGCCCTATCGAGATGACGGGGCACAGTCCAGAGATCTTGTCCACGTTGGGTCGCTCAAGCATCCCCATCATGTTGCGTGCATAGGAAGAGAAGGTCTCCAGATAACGCCGTTGCCCCTCGGCAAACACCGTGTCGAATGCCAGCGACGACTTGCCGCTGCCACTCAGCCCGGTCACTACCGTGAGGCTGTAGTGCGGAATCTCCACGTCAATGTTCTTGAGGTTGTGCACCCTTGCACCTAGCACCTCTACACTATCTATTTCCTGCCCGTTGAGTTTCATGTGATTTTTTGTAATGTCTGTTCTATGGTCTTTAAAGACCTTCATGAGGGTGTGTCATGATCATTAGGCCGATTCAAGTTTCAGGCTTGAATGATGACACACACTCTTTTCAATTTCAATCAATGACCCACTCCTTGTTATAGACCGTGAACGTGCGCTTGCTACGATACAGGTCGCTGCTCTTGGGCACCCTCACTTTATAGGTCTTACCTTGGGCGTTGGTCAACTTGGTGGAGCGTATCCAAGGATTGGCCTCGCGCAGCTGGGCATAGGTGATGCCCTTGCCCCGGGCCCAGTCAATCCAGCTGGCCACTGGCCCGTTGACATCCACTGTGGTGTAGGATACTGGTTGCCACAAGTGGGTGCGCGAGAAACGGTAACCGTAACGTTTGGGGTTTTCCATCACCAGCTTGTAGGCAATGATGCGGAAGACGTAACGTGACGTCTCTTGCACCAGATAGAGGTCAAAGGGGTTCTCCACCTTCTGCTTCGACAGTTCGTTGGTTAACCGCTGCATACCAGCATTATAGCTAGCGGCAACAGTGGGCCAATGGCCATATTTCTTGTAGGCAGCCTTCAAGTACTTGCAGGCCGCAATAGTAGATTTCTCGGGGTCATAGCGCTCGTCCACCTCATCGGAGACCTCCAGGCCGTAGTCGCGTCCCGTTCCTGCCAGCAGCTGCCACATTCCAGCCGCCTTGGCGCTGGAATAGGCGTTGTAATCCATTGAACTCTCGGTCACTGCAAGGTAGAGGAAATCCAGGGGGACACCCTGCTCCTTGAGAATCTTGGCCAGTGCAGGAAAATAGCGGTTGGCCCGCTTGAAGCACAACTCGGTGGTCGTCTGGCCGTAGATGACACCCGTCAACTCACGATCAAGCCGCTCGGCCATGTCCAGGCGGTCAAAGTTCACTTTCTCCCCGGCAAAATTCACACTCATGGGAATCTCGGGGCTTGCCGTCGTGCTGAACACTGGCGCTGCGGCAGGCTTGCTGTATTCTCGCTTGAGTTGAGCCTGTGCCACCGTTGACGATGCCATCAACAGCGCGGCCAACAAAACCAATTTCTTCACTTTGTTATAATTACTATAGATGTCTTAACGGGATAAATGTTCAATAACCTCCACCTGATGTGCCATCGGCACCCTTCTTGTAGCGCAGGATGGTGATGTCGCCACGGCGCTTGTACTTCACGCCGTCACTGCCAACTGCCGTTACCACATAGTAGTAAACGCCCGTGTCAACCAGCTTGCCGTTATATTTTCCGTCCCAACCTTCACTCGGGTCGGTGAACTCACACACAAGTGTGCCCCAGCGGTTGAAAATCCAGCAATGGAACTCGACGAGCGACTTATAGGAAACCTTCCACACGTCGTTAACATCCTTGGTCGAGCCAGGTGAGAACACATTGGGACACTCCAGCTGGCTCTCGCTCACCATGATGGTGTAGTATTGCTCGCCAGTAACCACGTCTTCGCCATATTTACGACAGGTTCCCTCAGCGTTATCCACTACATAGCGCATATAATAGGTGCCCCACTCATCAAACGTGTAATCCACCTCGTCTTGATTATACTGGAGGATAATGTTCTCAAACTCGGGGTCGGTTGCCATTTCCCACACACGATAGACGACCCCTTCGGTCGGATAGCCGGTAAAGATGATGTGTCGTGGAGCCGAGCCACTCAACTGATCACTATTGGCATCTCTCTCGTTGCCATTGGTGCGAACATCCTGAAGGATGGCGGTTGTCTTGGCTCCCACAGCCTGGGTAACAAACTGGTTGGAACAGTCGATTTCTTTCTGTTCAATGTTCCACTGCTTCAAGAACCAGTCGCCCTTGAGCTTGAAGAAAGTGTTGCACAATGGGGGTGTGATCTCCACGCCCTGGTCAATTGCCGGAAAAGTATCAATCACCTCTACCTGCTCCCAACAGGTGGTGACGGTGTCCCACTCCAGTGTGTTGTAAATCAACTCAATCTTGCGGTCGAGCACTTGGCGATGGCCGTTGATCTCATAATAAGGAATGGCGTCACCATGACCGTCAATATTGAATGTGAGCAGGTTACACGGCTCCTCGTTGTTGAAAAACATATCATTCAACTCCAGTTCGTAGTCGGCATAGTTTACCACCCAGCAATAGAAGGGGGTAGTGCCTTCGGTGATGGTATAACCCTTGTTGGGAATAATCTTGTCCAGCGTGGTTGCCATACCGTTCCAGCGGACACCGGGAACAGGCTCGTCAATGCGGGTACCGTTGACATAGTTGTAGTTTTCCCATTTTGCCGGTTCGCCGGTCGCAGAGTTGAAGGTCATACTCACCCCTTCAATATCATACACGACATAAATCTTGTTTAGGCTGGTATGATTTTTTGATAAGGTGATCTCAATGGGAGGATAGTTTCCATAACCAGTAAACTCCACCTGGCCGCTCACCGACAACAAAGCCAGCGCGGTCGCCATGAGCGAAATCAATCTCTTGTTCATAGTGCGCACTTGATATTTCATTATTTATATAATAATAACGTGTAGCCACGCTGGTTATTGCCCCAGCCTGGAAAACATGCCGGAACAATATACCCTGAATCGAGCAAGATGAGGTGAACTACAAGATGTGGTCGAGGACGGTATTGATGTCGGCGATATTCACCTCGCCATCACCGTTCACGTCGGCACGGCCTTCGTAGGTATCGGCATCTCCCACAATGACGCTGGTAATGCAATTCACATCGGCAATGTTCACCTCGCCGTCACCGTTCACGTCACCAGGCAGTGTATAATTCTTCCCCGTGAGATAACCAGGATTGCTCGGACCACCATCGATATGGGCACGGGCGGCATCCACATAGTTCTTATCATAGGCTGTACCCTGCCCACCAACGAGCTTGGTGCAACCATTAAACATGTTGCTGGATTCGGTCACGGCATCAGTACTCCAGCCATTACCTACATGTATCGTTTTCAGATGATTGCAGCCATTGAACATGGCCTCCATGTCCCACACACTCACGGTATTGAAGCAGCTCAAGTCAATAGCTGTCAACGATTGGCAGCCCTGGAACATGTATCCCATCTCGGTCACTGTCGAGGTATTGAAGCCACTCAGGTCAATTGAGGTCAATGCCTCACAACCCGATAACATCCAGCCCATGTATCTCACACTGTCGGTCTTTAAGCTGCTCAAGTCAATGGACATCAATGACTTGCATCCGGCAAACATGCCTGCCATGTCTCTCACGCTGTCGGTCCTGAAGCTGCTCAGGTCTAGGGTCCTCAAGGTATTGCAGCCCGAGAACATGCGCGCCATATTGGTCACACGAGAGGTGTTAAAACTGCTCAAATCAAGGGAAGTCAACAATCGGCAGTCGTAGAACATGGCCCACATATTTGTCACACTATCGGTGTTAAAGCTCCCCAGGTCAAGGGTTCTCAATGATTGGCAACCAGCAAACATCCTTCTCATGTCTTTCACCGAGCTGGTATTCAAATAGGCGATGCCAGCAATGGTATCAAGGTTACTCATTTGATTGAACCAACTGAAAGTGGAAGTGGGACGTGCAGCGACAAATGTGGAGTCGAACACCACCTCGGTGATACCCATTGCATACTCAGACCAGCCAGGACTGGCAGTTCCCGTATTGAGCAAATAGGGAGTGCCCGACAGGGAGGACGAGAAACGCTGGTCGTCATGGTAGAATGTCAGTGTCGCTTGATCGGTGGAAAGCGCAGCATAGGCCTCGCGCTTTCTACTCAGGTAACCCGGATTGGCGGCACCGCCGTCGAGATGGGCATAGGCAGCATCCACATGGTTCTCATCATAAACTGTACCTTGCTCACCGACAAGATTGAAGCAGTCATAAAACATCTCGACAGAATTGGTTACTGAATCTGTAGACCAGTCATCGTCAGCATATATTGTTCTCAAATCATTGCAGCCCAAGAACATGCGTTCCATATTTTTCACATTCAACGTGTTGAACGTTCTCAGGTCAAGGGTTGTCAATGATTCACAGCCACTGAACATGCTGCCCATGTTTGTTACATTCAATGTGTTGAACGTTCTCAGGTCAAGGGTGGTCAATGATGCGCAGCCCCAGAACATGCCGCCCATGTTTATCACATTAGACGTATTGAAGCTGCTAAGGTTAAGGGAATCCAATGATGCGCAACCATTGAAGATGCTGGCCATGTCAATCACCTTAGAGGTGTTAAAGCCACTCAAGTCAAGGGATGTCAATGATCTGCAGTAAGCAAACATGGCAATCATATCTGTCACATTGGACGTATTAAAGTCACTCAAGTCAAGATATGCCAAAGCATGGCAGGCATAGAACATACCTTTCATATCCGTCACATTCCTTGTGTTGAAGCTACTCAGGTCAAGAGAAACCAAAGAGCTGCAGCCATAGAACATGCATTCCATGTCAATCACATTCGCGGTGTTAAAGTCGCTTAAGTCAAGGGTCGTCAACTTTGCGCATTCCATGAACATGCTCCCCATGTCTGTCACATTCGCGGTATTAAAGCCACTCACATCAATGGAGTCCAATGTCCGGCAACCCTGAAACATTCCCCTCATGTCGGTCACCGAGTCGGTTTTTAAATATTCGATCCCAGCAATGGTGTCAAGTTTTGTCATATCGTGAAACCAGCCGCGAGTAGATGTGGGACGGGCATCGACAAATGTGGTGTCAAACACCACATGGGTGATACCGTTTCTATTCTCATACCAACCGGGAACACTATCCACTATATTGATCGAATAGGACGTGCCCGTGCGGGTACTGCGCAGTTGGTCATAATAGAACGTGAGCGTGCTGTCGGCCTCGATAAATACTGAGTAGGCCTCTTGCGCCCAAGCGCTAATTGATACAAGCATCGTCAGCAACAGCACCAAGCAGCGGCCCAGGGATATTTTGGGATAAAACTGTCTTTTCATTGTCTAAAGTTTATAGCGGGTTAATATGCCATTGATTAACACCGCAAATTTAGTAAAATTCTCTTAAGAGAAACAAAACTCGACTTGTATTTTGATTGGGTGGTTCAGCCTGCTAATTGCTTTAACTTATCACCACAACCTCTCATGCTACAGCCAGCCAGACTCAAAAAAACATGCGTTTATTCGTCCACGAGAGGGGTAAAACCGCCCTTCGTGGCACGATAAAACCACTTTTGGATGGATCGAGAATGGCATGTGAGTACCCTACCCTTGCCAAAAAGATAGCATCTGTCAATGGCTATGTCACAAGATTCAACTAAATTTGCAGCGCAATACACATTATTATATATAATATAGAGATGGAACAGAATGACATGATGAACGGGATGCCACGCCGCGAGCGTGCCGTGATGTATAAGCGTACCAATAACTGCTGCCAGGCCGTGTTGCTGGCCTATGCTCCCGAGTTAGGTCTGCCCGAGGATCGATTGCTGGCCATGGGAGCCTGCTTTGGCAGCGGCATGGGTAGCATGGAAGAGACCTGTGGTGCCCTGTGCGGAGCCCAGATGGTTCAGGGAATGCTCCAATTTGACGGCAGCCGTCGATTGAACCCTCAGGCAAGCCAATTGAGGGCCGAGTTTGAACAACGCTGCGGTGCCACCCGCTGCAAGGACCTGAAAGGCATAGGCACGGGGCGCGTGCTGTGCTCCTGTGAGGACTGTGTGCGCAACGCCGTCGAGATTTTAGAGGAAACGCTCTGACTCCATCCCACCCTTCCCTGCCCTCCTGATTATTCCGCACAAAAAAACACGAAAAAACTACACCAAAACATAGCGGTAAATTGGTGAGAATTGAGTAATTTTGCAGTCCAATTAGCGAGAGATATTTTCATCAGATATTTATAAACAACTATCAAACATATAGATAACAATCATGGGATGGTTTTCATTTACTCAAGAAATCGCTGTCGATTTAGGAACAGCCAACACCATTATCATCCATAATGACCGTATCGTCATCGACGAGCCATCGGTCGTGGCGCTTGATTCCAAAACCAACAAGCCCATCGCAGTCGGTGAGCGTGCCCGCGAGATGCACGGCAAGGTGCATGAGGGAATCCGCACCGTACGCCCCCTGAGCGACGGTGTCATCGCCGACTTTAATGCAGCCGAGCACATGATTCGGGGCATGATCAAGAAAGTGAGTGCCAAGAATCACTGGTTCTCCCCCTCGCTGCGCATGGTAGTCTGCGTTCCCTCTGGTTCGACCGAGGTCGAGATCCGTGCCGTCCGCGACTCGAGTGAACATGCGGGTGGTCGCGACGTTTACATGATTTACGAGCCCATGGCAGCCGCCTTGGGTATCGGCCTTGACGTGTTGGCCCCCGAGGGCAACATGATTGTCGACATCGGCGGTGGTACAACCGAGATTGCCGTTATCTCGCTGGGAGGTATCGTGAGCAACAAGAGCATCCGCACTGCTGGTGACGAACTTACCGAAGACATCCAGGAGCACATGCGCCGTGCACACAACGTCCGCGTGGGCGAGCGCACTGCCGAGGCTATCAAGATTAACGTCGGCTCGGCTCTGACGGACTTGGGCGCTGAAGCCCCCGAGGATTTTATCATTCACGGTCCCAACCAGGTCAACTCCCTGCCACTTGAGGTACCCGTGACCTACCAGGAAGTGTGCCACTGCATCGAGAAATCCATCTCCAAGATCGAAGCCGCTGTGTTGAGTGCACTGGAACAGACTCCTCCCGAGCTGTATCAAGATATCGTGCACAACGGTATCTTCCTGACTGGTGGCGGCGCTCTGCTGCGTGGCTTGGATCGCCGCTTGACCGACAAGATCGGTATCGAGTTCCACGTTGCCGAGGATCCCTTGCACGCTGTGGCCAAGGGTACTGGCATCGCCTTGAAGAACATCAAGCACTTCAAGTTCCTCATGCGTTAACTTTTTAAGGCTTCAGGCTTTAGGTATTAGGCATAAGGCATTAGGTAAATGCCGTTAGGGAGCCTAAAACCTAACGCCTATAGTCTAACGCCTACGAGATGAATAATCTGCTCAATTTTTTCATCAAACACAGTGCGTGGTTCATTTTCGCTATCTATGTGATATTGAGCCTCGTGCTGCTGTTTAAGGATAACCCCTACCAGCAGAGCGTCTATTTGACCTCGGCCAACAGTGTGAGTGCCGCGGTCTATAAGGCGTTCAACGGTGTGACGTCCTACTTCCACCTGAAGGGCATCAACGAGAGCCTTCAAGAACGTAACGCCGCGCTGGAGATGGAACTGATTGAGCTCAAGAGCAAGCTCAGCGAGATGGAGCTGACATCGCTCGACTCACTGCATCAGCCCTCACTGCGCCAGTACGACTTTGTGATGGCCCAAGTCATCAGCAACAGTATCGCCCAACCCAACAACTACATCACCATCGACCGCGGCTTCATCGACGGCATCAGGCCTGAGATGGGCGTCATCGACCAGAATGGCGTGGTGGGCATCGTCAACGTGGTGGGTCCCCATGCTGCCCGCGTGGTCTCGCTACTCAACCCTCACATGAGGCTCTCGTGCAAGCTGCGCAAGAACGACTTCTTCGGCAGCCTGGTGTGGGACGGCAAGAGTCCACGCTATGCCGTGCTTGAGGAGTTGCCCAAGCATGTCAAGTACCAGAAGGGCGACACCATTGTCACCAGTGGCTACTCGGCAGTATTTCCTCCCGGCATTGTTGTGGGCACGGTCGAGGGTCAGGCCCGAGGCACAACCGACAGCTTTGTGTCGCTGCGCATCAAGTTGACCACCAACTTCAGCCAGCTGAGCAACGTGCGCATCATCACCAACAGCATGAAGGAGCAAATCGATGCCTTGCGTCGAGCCGAACAGGGCATTGACACTGCTGCCAACATCCAGATGCGTCCCGAGCTCAAGCCCGAGATTGTTGATGTAGTGCCCACTCCAGAAAAACCTAGCAAGACGGACAAGCCTGTTCAGCAACCGGCACAGCCCGCACAACCGGCACAGGCGACTCAACCCACACAGCCCGCCTTGCCACCCGATCAGCCCGATAATCAAGGAGGAGAACAGCCATGACCAAGACCGTAATACAATTCATATTGCTCTTCCTGGCACTCATGGTGCTGCAACTGGTGTGCAACAAGATCGTGTTGTTCAATGTGGCCATGCCCATCGTGTTCATCTACCTGATCCTGCGCCTGCCCGTCAACCTGCACGGTGGCTGGGTGTTGACCATCGCCTTTTTCACGGGGCTGGTGATCGACATCTTTAACAACACCCCAGGGATGAACGCCCTGGCCTGCACCATCCTGGGTGCCGTGAGGCGACCCGTGTTCAACCTGTTTGTTTCCCGCGAGACCGACATGAGTGTCCCCATCCCGTCGGTCGATTCGATGGGCATCGGTGACTACATGAAGTACATGGGCACACTTGTTACCCTGTATTGCGCCCTCATCTTCCTGATCCAGGCCTTCACGTTGCACAACTTTGTGCTCACGCTCGCCCGCATTGCCGCCAGCAGCGTCTTGTCGATCATCATCATCTTTGGGTTAGACAGTTTAGTGAGCACACGCCGTGAGAAAAGATTATAACCTCGAGAAGCGCAAGCTGGTCATCGGCGGCTTTATCGTGGTGATTGTCATCATCTACATCATCCGCCTGGTGCAACTGCAATTGATGGACAACACCTACAAGGCCCACGCCGACAACAACGCCTTCATGGAGAAGGTGATCTATCCGTCACGCGGCTTGATCTATGACCGTAACGGCAAGCTCGTGGTGTATAATACCCCCGAGTATGATCTGGTGATGATTCCCAAGGACGTGACCCCCTTTGACACCATCGACTTCTGTAACACGCTGCAAATCAGCCGCAACGAGTTTGACCGCCGATGGCAGGAGATGAGAAAGGGTCGCAACTACTCGGCCTTCACCCAACAGGTGTTTATGCACCACCTCACCCCCGAGGACTACGGACGGTTGCAGGAGAAACTGTACCGTTTCCCCGGATTCTATGTCGTGCAACGTATCCTGCGCCAGTATAACTATCCTGTTGCAGCCAACGTGCTGGGTGACATCCGCGAGGTCAATGCCCGAGACATCGAGAACGATGAGTACTACCGTCCAGGCGACTACACGGGCGACCTGGGTATCGAGAAGAGCTATGAGAACTGGCTGCGCGGCATCAAGGGCAAGGAAATCCTCATCCGCGACGCAACAGGCAAAATCAAGGGCCGCTATAATGACGGTGCCGACGATGTGTCGCCCGTGGCAGGCAATAACCTCAAGCTGAGTATCGACATCGAACTGCAGGCCTATGGCGAACTGCTCATGCAAGGCAAGGTGGGCGCAATCGTGTGCATCGAGCCCAAGACCGGTGAAATCCTGGCACTGGTATCCAGCCCCACCTATGATCCTTCCCTGCTCATGGGTAAGGAACGCGGCAAGCACTACCAGGAGCTGGTCAACAACCGGCTCAAGCCGCTGTATGACCGTTCCATCATGGCTGCCTATCCACCTGGCTCAACCTTCAAGCCCACACAGGGTCTGATTTTCCTGGACGAGAACATCATCACGACCAGCACCATGTTTCCCTGTCACCGCGGATACGTCAATGCGGGTCTGAGGGTGGGATGCCACGGTCACGGTTCCCCCATCAACCTCAAGCCCGCCTTGCAGACGTCGTGCAATGCCTACTTCTGCTGGGGTTTCAAGTACATGATGGACAAGCGCTCCAAATATGGTTCGACCGGCAAGGCCTTTGAGGTGTGGAAGAACCACATGGTATCGATGGGCTATGGTTACAAACTGGGTATCGACATGCCGGGCGAGAGCCGCGGCTTTATCCCCAACACAGCCTTCTATGACAAAATCTACGGAGCCGGCAAGTGGGTGGGACAGACCATCATCAGCGACGCCATCGGACAGGGTGAAATTCTGGCCACACCGCTCCAGATTGCCAACTTGAGTGCCACCATCGCCAACCGCGGCTACTACATCACGCCCCATGTGGTGAAAAACATCGAGGGCGTGGGCGTGCTCAAGCGCAACATCCAGCGCCATGACACCGACATCGACAAGCGTTACTACACCGACATTGTCGAGGGAATGCGCATGGCCGTGCTAGGGGGCACCTGCACGGGAGCCAACATTCCCGGCCTGGACGTGTGCGGCAAGACGGGCACAGCCCAGAACCCACATGGCCGCGACCACTCGGTGTTCATGGGATTCGCCCCGATGAATGACCCCAAGATCGCCGTGTGTGTCTATGTCGAGAACGCGGGCTTCGGTGCCACCTACGGTGTACCCATCGGTGCGCTGATGATTCAACACTACCTGCGGGGTAATTCCCCAGGCTTGCAGGCTCGGGGTCATGCGATGGCCAGCCGCCACACCATCACCTACCCCAAGGCAAAGAAAACCGGCACCAAGGCCGACAACAATAAGAAATCAACCACTCAAACCGTGTCAAGCAACAATGGAAGTAAGGAATGAAGATGAGAATACCAACCTATTGAGGTCGGTGGACTGGTTCACGATTATCCTCTACCTCATCATGGTCATTGCCGGTGCAGTGAGCATCTATGCCGCAACCTATGACTATGACAAGGCGAGCATGTTTGACCTGAGCGAATTCTCGGGCAAGCAATTCCTGTGGGCAGGGCTTTCCATCCTCATCGGCTTCTCGCTGTTGCTGATCGACAGGCGCATCTACGAGGCCTATGCCTACCCGCTGTACGGGTTCATGGTTTTATTGCTGATTGTCACCATCTTTGTCGCACCCGATATCAAGGGCTCACGGTCGTGGCTGGTCTTTGGCCCCGTGAGCCTGCAACCAGCCGAGTTTGCCAAGACGGCCACGGCGCTTGCCCTGGCCAAGTTGTTCAGCACCTATGGTTTCTCGCTCAATGGCTGGCGCAATTATGCCATCGCCATAGGTATCATCGTGCTACCCATCCTGTGCATCATTCTGGAGCGGGAGACGGGTTCGGCGCTGGTCTATACCTCATTGATTTTTGTCCTTTACCGCGAGGGCATGTCGGGGTTTGTGCTGTTTGCCGCGCTGATGGCAGTGGTCTATTTTGTCGTGGTGCTCAAGTTTGCCGCCATCACCTTTATGGGGATTCCGCTGGGTATGGTCATCGCCTTTATCATGGTGATGACGCTGGTGGTGGGCATGTTGATGGTCTATTGCCGCTCATGGATCCTGGGGCGCAACGTGCTGCTGGGCTACCTGGCCGCTGGTGCCATTGCCATTGGGCTCACGCTGGCTGGCGTTCACGTCAACGGCTACGCCTTTTTCCTGCCCGTCATCATCCTGTCGCTGGTGTATCTGCTCTACGGTATGCTGCATGACGACCTGAAGAAAGTGCTTATCACCATTTGCTTTGCCGCAGCGTCACTGGTGTTCATGTTCACAGTGAGCTTTGCGTTCAACAAAGTACTGGAACCGCATCAGCAAAAGCGCATCATGGTCACCCTGGGCATCGCCGACGACCCGCGCGGTGCCGGCTACAACGTCAACCAGAGCAAAATCGCCATTGGCAGCGGAGGCTTGGCCGGCAAGGGTTTCTTGAACGGCACCCAGACCAAGCTCAAATATGTCCCCGAGCAACACACCGACTTCATCTACTGCACCATCGGCGAGGAACAAGGTTTCATCGGCAGCGTAGCGGTACTTATCCTGTTCCTGGCATTGATATTGCGCATCATCACCCTGGCCGAGCGCAACCACTCGACCTTTGCCCGCGTGTATGCCTACTGTGTCGCTTCCTATCTCATCTTCCATCTTGCCATCAACATCGGCATGGTCATCGGCTTGTGCCCCGTCATCGGCATCCCGCTGCCGTTCTTCAGCTACGGTGGTTCCTCGCTGTGGGGATTTACTTTCCTGCTGTTCATCCTGCTGCGCATCGATGCTGACCGCGGCAACTACGGCACCTGGTAACAGGCCCCTCAACGGACAATTCTTATTCAGGAAAAGTCGCGAAGCCGCAAAGATATTGATTATTACAAGGTGCTCACATTGCGTTCTCTTGATCTTCATTTATTTCTTGATACCGATACGCAATTTTCCATAGGCGTTTCACTTCATTCACTAAAAAAGAAAAAGTCCGGCTCTCACGAGTGGGGCTTTAAATTTTATGAATAGAATCTGTATAGAAAAGTGCAATATCTATTTAAAAGCACTGCAAAGAACGGACTTTTTTTTGATTTGGCAAACATCAAGCAGGCCAAAAATTCTGCATTATGGTGAAAAAAACTGCATATTTTACCGCTTTAGGTGGGCGAATTTACCGAAAACAATAGTCTCTTAATGCCCGGATTTTCCTTCAAACTGTGAAGAAGATTGTTTTCACAGAGGTAACTTGAGGATTCTCATTCGCCACTATTCATCTTCATCGCCGGGAATATCCCTCTGCATCCACTGGACATGGACCGCACCAGCAAGGCCTCCACTCAGGAAGCCGGCTAGATGGGCCGACATGCTCATGCCAGGCAGCACCCTCGTCGCTATCGTGAAAACTAAAAAGATAATGGCCACCGTGAACGACACTCTAAAGGTCCTATAGGTCATGCGCCACGCACGGGTCTTATCAAAGAAGATGGCACTGATACAGTAGCCGTACATACCCATTATGGCCCCCGAAGCGCCAGTGACAATTCCGTCGCTTTGGATGGCACCGCACAGGGCTCCCACGATGCCCGTCCCGAAAAACACCAGCAGGCCACGCCACCCTTGCAGCAACTTGCCGAAAAAGGCCAGCACAGTGCCCAGGGCAAACAGGTTCAGGCCCAGGTGCATGTAGTCGGCGTGCATGAGCATTGACGTGAGCAACCGCCACCACTCACCCAGCGTTATCAAGTGATAGCCTGTGATGGCCCCATAGTCGAGAAGCATCGATGAATGAGTATAGCCCATAGCCATTGCTGTCACATAATAGGCCACAAGCAGGATGACAATCAGCACGCCAGACCAGTTGGCGGGAGTCTTGACAAACCTGATGACCTCGTCAATCAGGTCGGCATCGAGTTCTGCTACATCTTTCCCCTTTCTAGACAGAGCATGGGATAAAAACAAGATCAACCACACTAGCAACTGGCTGATGATAAACCCAATCACATACCCGACCTCGATACGAGCCTGCGAGCCAAGTTGCACATCATAAATGGGCTCGATGATGACGGGGTTGCTCTGGACAGAGATGGCCGTGTCGTTGCTCATGATGGACGCGTCCTCGACGGCCCGCATGTAATGTTCGTAGTCATCATTGTCACTGTTCTGGGGAGTGATAAGGCGGTATGTCCTGCACTGGGCATCATAATGGTGGTTGTGCAATGTGTCACACAAGGCGTCACAGAAGTCATGATGAAACTCCTCCACCTTGTCCTGTTGGCCATAGATATATTCATGTTCCTGACCCTCGAATTGATAGACCGTATAGACGCCCTTGCTGCCCTTGACTGGCGCAGCGATACAGGCCTTGAAGGTAATCCTCCTTGTGGGATTACGTTTAAAAGGACGGCGGATATCATAATAATAGAAATAGCCCACCTTGTCGGTATCCACCTCTACTGGCTGCCGCGTCTGGATATACTCGTGACCGGCAATGGCGTCCCTGGTGAGGCTATTGCACTGGTAGAAGGACGACATGCTCCGATGAATCCAATCATCGGCGCTTGCAAGTCCAGCGAACAAGCCAACAACCCACACGAAGTAGATGGCTATGCGGAAGCCTAGCGCACTTCTCGAACGAACCTGATGGCGCACCTCCCAGACCGATTTCCTCAACAGGATGATGGTGGCAGCCATCCAAGCAATTGACACCAACACCCTTAACGAGAAACGGATGTTGTCCAGGCCGACCGCCCAATACAGCAACCCGTATAGAGCTACCGACAGCAGTGAGCCCACCGTGATCGAGAAGGCATCCTTCCCCACCCTTGTCCAGTCGTATCTATTGCCTGTAGCCATGAAATAAAAATATCCTCTAAATACTCATTGCAAAATTACTCATTTAACCCAGAGCAGCCAAATAATGGCAGGGGATATCGGCGTAAATATACTATCGGGCACGGGTTTCACGTTATTAAATTGTCAGTTGACATCATTTTTGCCACAGTGTTAAACGTATAGATGCAACGACTGTTGAGGACATATCTGACAGTATTGTGTGCCCTGTGTGCAACGGGTACACTTGAAGCTGTGCCCCAGTTGCCTCTGCCCGAGTCTAAACCGATTCAGGATGATGGGGAGGATTCGGTACGGGTGAGCCTCGTCACGTTTGTTTTATCCTGGCAGCGAGCCCACCGTGACTGCAAGCACGCGTTGCCAACCCTGTGTTCTTTCATTTGTCATCATCTCTTTCATTTGTCCTCCATCGTGAAAATATCACAACGATAAATACGCTATGAAAACTATACCTTAATATTTATATCACCAAATCTCTGGATAAAAAAGGAAAAGTCCGGCTCTCACGAGTGGGACTTTCTTCATTTTATGAATAGAATCTGTATAGAAAAGTGCAATTCATTTTTTTAACATTTGCAAAGGAAATGCTTTTTTTTGAATCACCAAAATTTTCTACTAGAAAAATTCAAAAAACCTTAAAAAATCCCTATTCAAGCCGCTTGCACCACATTTTTTGTCGCTTGTGATTGCGCAATGATATACTATAGGCCGAGGGTTTCACGTTAATTGATTGTGAGTTGGCATCATTCTTGCCCATCACCATCATGAATAGATGCAACGACTGTTGAGGACATATCTGACAGTATTGTGTGCCCTGTGTGCAACGGGTACACTTGAAGCTGTGCCCCAGTTGCCCCTGCCCGAGTCTAAACCGGTTCAGGATGATGGGGAGGATTCGGTACGGGTGAGCCTCGTCACGTTTTATCCTGGCAGCGAGCCTCACAACATCTTTGGCCACAGCGAGGTGCGTGTCCAGCAAGGTCCTGTTGACCTGTACTTTAACTATGGCGTGTTTGACTTCCAGGCTCCTGGCTTCCTGTGGCGCTTTGTGCTCGGTGAGACCGATTACATCTGTCAACCCATCCCGCGTGTCTATGCCACGCTGGGCATGGAAGAGCGCCGCATGGTCGAGCAAGAGCTGAACTTGCCGCAGGACAGAGCCCTGGCGGTGAGAGACTTCCTGTGGAACAATGCCCAGCCCGAGAACCGCACCTACCGCTATAAATTCTTGAGCGACAACTGCTCTACCCGCCCCCGTGACATCATTGAGATGGCCGCTGGCGACGGGCTGCAATATCCCGCGACGGGCGACACTACTGTCACCTATCGTGACATTTTGGCACACTATTGCCGCAACTACTCGTGGGAACGCTTTGGCATTGACCTGGTGCTGGGATGGGACGTGGATACCGCCCTCGACCAGCGCGCCACGATGTTCATCCCCATGCTGCTGATGGATGCTGTGGCTGGTGCCACCATCACGACCGACGGTGTGACGATGCCTCTAGTAAAAGCCACAACCGTTCCCATCGACAAGAGTACCGAGGGCAACGTGAGGCCCCCCACACCGTGGTATATCTCCCCCCTGTGCATCGCCCTGATTGTGCTGGCACTGACCCTCATCGTGAGTGGCCATGACTGGCGCCGCCGCGATGTGGCCCACTGGTTTGACACCATCCTGTTCACGGCAGGTGGTCTGGCGGGGTGCATCCTGTTTTTCCTCATCTGTTTCTCCACCCACGAGGCCACTTCTCCCAACATCAACATCCTGTGGCTCAACCCGTTGCTACTAGCGCTTGCCACACTGCCCTGGTTCAGCAAGACCCGCTCTGCTGCCCGCTGGTTGCACGCCCTGAATGCACTTGTCTTAACCCTACTCATGCTGGCATGGCCCTGGCAACCCCAAGTGGGAAATATTGCCTTCTTCCCCCTGATGGCAGCACTGGTGACCCGCTCGTTGACCAACGTGTGGCTCGGCAGCCAGAACGCGCGGGGTCCCACCTCCAAATCAGTTAGACATTAGGAACTGGCACACAAGCCTAAAGCCTGATAACTAACAACAAACGACCAAAATAGCCATTTTTCTCGCCAAGTGGCGATTTATGCCTGCAATATTGGCCCTAAATGGCTAAAAAAGTGTATCTTTGCCGTTTAGAACAGAACAACAAAACATAAATACATATCTACAACAAACCAAGAAAATGGGACTTAGTGACATTTTGAAATCATTGTTTGGCAATAAGTCATCGCGTGATCTCAAGAAGATCATGCCTATTGTCAACCAAATCAAATCAATTTATCCCGAGATTGACGGCCTGGACATCGACAGCCTGCGCCAGCGCACTGCCGACATCCGCCAGTCGCTCAACGACTCGGTGAAGGACAAACGCGACGAGATTGAGCGCATCAAGGCCGAAATCGAGACCCTCGACTATGAGGAGCGTGAACCGCTGTGGAAGAAGGTCGATGATATCCAGAAGGAGATTCTCGACATCCTGGAAGATAAGCTTAACGAGGTGCTGCCCACCGTGTTTGCCATCGTTAAATCCACCGCCCGCCGCTTTGCCGAGAACGAGACTCTCACTGTTACCGCCACCCAGCTCGACCGAGAGCTGGCCGCCCAGGGCAAGGACTTTGTCACCATCGATGGCGACAAGGCCATCTGGCAAAATCACTGGATAGCCGGTGGCAACGACATGAAGTGGGACATGATCCACTATGACGTACAGCTCATCGGTGGTATTGTACTGCATCAGGGCAAGATCGCCGAGATGGCCACTGGTGAAGGTAAGACCCTGGTGGCTACCCTACCGGTATTCCTCAACGGTCTGACCGGAAACGGAGTCCACGTGGTGACCGTCAACGATTACCTGGCTAAGCGCGATAGCGAGTGGATGGGTCCGTTGTACATGTTCCACGGCATGACCGTTTCCTGTATCGACAAGACTGAGCCCAACTCGCCTGAACGCCGTGCCGCCTATAACTGCGACATCACGTTCGGTACCAACAGTGAATTTGGTTTTGACTACCTGCGCGACAATATGGCGATGCGCCCCGAGGACATGGTGCAGCGCCCCCACAACTTTGCCATTGTCGATGAGGTCGATAGTGTGCTCATCGATGATGCCCGCACGCCGTTGATCATTTCGGGTCCTGTTCCCAAGGGTGAGGACCAGATGTTCAATGAATTCAAGACTAATGTGGAACGCGTCTATAACGCCCAGCGTCAACTGGTGACGGGCCTCCTGGCCGATGCCAAGAAGATGATGGCCAGCGACGATGAGGCGACCGTCAAGGAAGGTACGCTGAGGCTATACCGTGCCTATAAGGGTCTGCCCAAATACAAGCCGCTGATCAAGTTCCTGAGTGAGGAGGGTGTCAAGGCCGCGATGCTCAAGACCGAGGCCTTCTATATGCAAGACAACAACCGCGAGATGCCCACCGTGACCGATCCCCTGTACTTCATCATCGAGGAGAAGAACAACACCGTCGAGATGACCGATAAGGGAATCGACGTGCTTACAAAGGGCACCGATGACCCTGAATTCTTTATCCTTCCCGACATCGCAGCCCAGCTGTCGGCTGTCACCAACGAGCCGCTCACCGACGAGGAGAAGACCAACAAGAAGGACGAGTTGCTCGCCAACTACTCGCTCAAGGCCGAGCGCGTGCACACTGTCACCCAGCTCTTGAAGGCTTACACCCTGTTTAACCGCGACGATGAGTATATCGTCACCGAAACCGGCGAGGTGAAGATTGTGGATGAGCAGACGGGACGTGTGATGGAAGGTCGCCGCTACAGCGACGGTCTGCACCAGGCTATCGAGGCCAAGGAAGGTGTGAAGGTCGAGGCCGCCACCCAGACATTTGCCACCATCACGTTGCAGAACTACTTCCGCATGTACCACAAGCTGGCAGGTATGACCGGTACCGCCGAGACCGAGGCAGGCGAGTTCTGGGACATCTATAAACTGGATGTTGTGACCATCCCCACCAACAAGCCCGTTATCCGCAACGATATGCCCGACCGCGTTTACAAGACGCAGAAGGAGAAGTTCAATGCTGTCATTGCCGAGATTGAGGCGATGCGCAACTCGGGGCGTCCCACGCTGGTGGGTACCACGAGTGTGGAGATCAGTGAGATGCTGAGCCGCATGCTCAACCTGCGCCACATTCCCCACAACGTCTTGAACGCCAAGTTGCACCAGAAGGAGGCCGACATCGTGGCCCAGGCCGGTCAATCCATTGACGGCAAGGGTGTTGTGACCATCGCCACCAATATGGCCGGTCGTGGTACCGATATCAAACTGTCACCTGCCGTCAAAGAGGCCGGCGGTCTTGCCATCATCGGCACCGAGCGCCACGAGTCACGCCGCGTTGACCGTCAGTTGCGAGGCCGTGCAGGCCGCCAGGGCGACCCGGGCTCTTCGGTATTCTTTGTGTCGTTTGAGGACAAACTGATGCGTCTGTTTGCCCCCGAGCGCACTGTCAAGATGCTTGACCGCATGGGACTGAAGGACGGAGAGGCCATCGAGAGCAACATGGTGACCCGGAGCATCGAGAATGCACAGAAGCGCGTTGAGGAAAACAACTTTGGCATCCGTAAACACCTGCTGGAGTATGATGACGTGATGAACGCCCAGCGCAAGGTGATTTACACCCGCCGCCACCACGCCCTCATCGGTGAGCGCATCGGTCTGGACATCATCAACACCCTGTATGACAGCGTGGAGGATGTCGTGGAACGATTTGGCGCCGACGACTATGAGGACTTCAAGATGCAGGTGCTCAAGACCTACGCCATCGAAACACCGTTTAACGAGGAGGAGTACCGCCGCATGGACGATGGCAAGAAGCAGGAAATCCTGTATGACGCAGTGCTCAAGACCTTTAACCGCAAGATGGACCGCCTGAGTGAAGTGGCTGATCCCATCATCCAGCAAATTGTCGCCGACCAGATTGCCAACGGCATGGAACCCCAGGGCCTCATCCGTGTGCCCATCACCGACGGCAAGCGCACCTTTGGCATCGTCATCGACATCAAGGAGGCCGCCGAGACCCACTGCAAGTCGCTCACCAAGTCATGGCAGAAGGCCGTCATGCTGCTCACCATCGACGAGAACTGGAAAGAGCACCTGCGCGAGATGGACCAGTTGCGACAGAGCGTTCAGAATGCCAGCTATGAGCAGAAGGACCCGCTCGTGATCTACAAGACCGAGGCCTTTAACATGTTCAAGCAGATGGTGGGTATCATGAATGGCAAGTCTATCGCCATCCTGATGCGTGGCCAGATTCCAGAGGCACCGCCTCAACAAAACGTGCAGGAACGCGAGCCGCAACCGCGCCAGCCCCGTTATAGTGAGAATCGCGGTGGCGAGCCCGATCCCAGCCGTCCCAATGCGGCACCCGTCGGTCCCCGTCCACAAGGCCCGACCGGTCCCATCCGCAACGAGGGTCCCAAGATTGGCCGCAACGATCCCTGCCCCTGCGGCAGCGGCAAGAAGTACAAGAACTGCCACGGCAAGGGTCTGGCCTAACGGGCTAACCCACATGATTTAAAAAACGGCGTGTCAACCACTGTGGTTGGCACGCCGTTTTTTAAATCATTACTGTCCGGTAAAAAATCAGCAAGGTTGCATAAGCACTTCGGGATCAAAGCTATTATGATGTTTTTGTTTGAAGGGGCTTGCTTTGTCAGGCGAGCAGGTCGAAGGCCTGCGCAAGGCCGCTGGCCTTGAATTGAGGCAACCCCAGGGCGCACTGGCCGAAGGTCAGTGAGGCCTGGGGAGAGACGCTCATGTCGATATGGGCCCTGAAGGGGGCCACTCACTACGACAAGCGCACCATAGTCAAATTGCCTGATTCTGACGTTATTGGCCCTCTTCGAGGCCCGCTCCTATTATGGTCTGCTTTCCCTAGGCCACACTGACCTTCGGCCAGTGCGCCCTAGGGTTAAGAATAGTCAAGGCCGCTGGCCTTGTGCAGGCCTTCTGCCTGCTAGACTTTCCCCAGACACCAATGTTTTTAAATCATGAAAATTAAATAGTAAGGCTTATTGGGGCATCTCGTCGTCGATGATGAAGCGCAGCCATTGGGCGGTGGTCAGGGGAATGGGACCCGCCGGCTGGGTGAACATCAGCCGCTCGTTGAGTTCCTGCAACAGGGGGCGAGCGTCACGCTCACCGGCCTCCTTGATAATAGCGTGGGCCTGGGGCATGGCCCGATCCATCACTGCCAGCGTTGAGGGGCGCAAGAGAAAACTGCGCCAGTAGAGCCAGTAGGCGTAGTCATAGACCCGCTGGGCATCCATCGGGTCGTCCAGATCCACTTCACTGGCAATGCAGAACTGCCGTGGCACTGGAGCGCGCTCATATTCCTCATCAAGCACCAGATGAAATGCCGTTGCCAGCGCTTCCAGGCCGGCATCATGCGGGTCAAGGACTTCCCCACCCTGCTCGCCTGCCATTGTCCACCACATCACATAGCGCACATCGTCCACATTGAGCTCATAGTCCACATAATCGTCGCGCCGTCCATAGTGAGGCACGGGGCTGCCATGCAGGGCCGCGTGCAACCGGGTGAATGATCGCCAGATGCCGCCATCGGCCACCACATCCTGATAGTAACCCGTCACGGCCAGCACGACATCACGGCGCACCGTGTCATCCAACTCCCGCAACCAGGGAGACTCATCCCACAGCTTGGCCAGGCGCAGGGCGATCCACAAGTAAAACTGGTCGGTCTCGGCCACCCTGGGGTTGCCCGGCTGACGCTCCATATAGTCCTTAACGCTGATTTCCATATCCTTTTTAAATAAAGGACGGGAAAACTCCAATGTCTTCCCGTCCTGTGGTGGAGCCGCGAGCGGGACTCGAACCCGCGACCTTTTCGTTACGAATGAAATGCTCTACCGACTGAGCTATTGCGGCTTGGTGCACTGCGATGAGTTGCAATGCGGGTGCAAAGGTATAACAAATTTTCTAATCCCACAAGGGTTAGTTAACAATTTGTTTACTATAGGTAATACTGATCTTGGCCTTATCAAGCAATAACCTGACAATTGCGGGCCTTGAAACCATGGGCGAAATCTTGGTCACTGCCGAGGCGGTGTTGGAGTATCCATAGTAACTGTAGCTCTGTGGATAGTAATAATTGGTCACATCGACTGGCGTGATGGTGAAGTTGATGTCGTCCTCGGTGGCAACGCCGCCCTGGTTGTTAAGGATATTGAGCACATAGTTGCGCAGGCCAGTGAAGGTATAGGTCATGCTGGATGCATCATAGATCGCATAGAATGAATCCTTGTTATTGGCCAGGCTGTCACCGTTGATAAAGGTGTCCTTCTTGGATGTCTTGACCATGAGCAGATAGGTGGGCGGCTGGATATTATACTGAGTGGCCGGCACACTCACGGGCAGCTCAAACGTCAAGCTGTTAATGATGGACTGGCTATTGTCAACATTGGACTGATAGCGGTCAATGATGTCCTGAATGGGGAAGCGCACCTGCACCTCATAGCCTGCCGGTGCCGCGATGATGGCCTCGCCCTTGTTGACCATCGATGTTACAGCATCGTCGATGTCATAGTGGATGATGTTGTTGGAGATGACCTCGGGAGTAGAGGCCAGATAGGTCTGAAAGATTGCCGAATCGACCTCGGCGGTGTCACTCAACACCACATGCTTGTGATAATAGACACTGAGCTCGGTAGATTGGATATTCACCACGTGACCACTGCCATAGTCGTTGGTGATATAGATGCCTGGGAAGACATCGGCAAACGCCTTGGGGCTGGCAAATTTCTCGGGATGGCTTTTATAGCTATTGAACAGTTCTTGAGCCAGTGTCGTGGGCACGGGAATCGATAACACACGTGTCGTGTCCACCTGACGCGTTCCCGTAACATAGGATTCGGCGATCTCAACCCATCCCGACAATGGAGAATAGGACTCGGATGCCAGCAGGTCGCTGCTATCATAATAGCCCGTGGGATCAAAGTCGCTATAGATGGGGCTGGGCAACTGCTTGTTCAAGCGATACACGCTCAATCGCATGGGTGCCACAGGGTCACCGGTATAGCCGTTGTTGACAGGCAAACGCAGAATCAGCCTGCAGGAGTCGATCGACTCGGCCTTGACGCCTGTCGTGTCGATGTTGACAGAGGGCATCCACATGGTCACGGCATCGGCTGAGAGTTGCCCATAGCCGTCGGCCTGGAGCGAGCCCAGCATCTTGGTGCTGGTGCGCATCTGCACGCGGTCATTGAGCACCGAGTGTCCAGTGATCACAAAGGATGAATCCTCGATGATTGACGAGACGTTATCGGTGATGGAGACACCTATTGTCTCGTCGGTACATGCGTACAGGCCGAGCAACGCTGCCGCTGCCAGTAACACATTGAAAAGTTGCTTCATATTCTCGAAATGATAAAAAAACGATTTGAGAAACTACTGAACTTAGTTAAATCATTCATTATAGCGAGGCATAGAACTCCTTCACCTTGTTGACATCGTCATCATCGATGAACTGTAGTCGGGGCAATGCCGAAGCGGCCTCAAGCACCTGGTCGGGCACACCGCTCTCGCACTCGATGACGGCATCGGTGTACTTGAGCGAGTAGGCCATGAGATCCTGATAGGTCAATTGCTTGCCTGCAATGGGCTTGAGCGCATTCTTGGGGATGCCATCCATGTGCATTTTCTCGCTCAGACGGGCATCCAGCGGAGCCACGATTTCCTCATTGAACAGTGCGGTGACAATCTTGGCGTCACGGAACGACGGGTCGTCACCATAGATGGTGCGGATGTAAACGGGAGCCAGGGCCGAGATCCATCCAGTGCACTGGATGATGTCGGGCACCCACCTCATCTTGCGTATCGACTCGATCACGGCACGCACAAAGAACATGCTGCGCTCGTCATTGTCACTGGAGGAGCAATTCATCTCCAGTTCATCGATGCGGTTGCTGGCAAAATAGTCCTCATTATAGAT
Organism: uncultured Prevotellaceae bacterium; assembly: GCA_947165485.1. Classification (GTDB taxonomy): domain Bacteria; phylum Bacteroidota; class Bacteroidia; order Bacteroidales; family Muribaculaceae; genus Sodaliphilus. The sequence goes on along the minus strand of CAMVAP010000001.1, from coordinate 94,954 downwards.
GAAATAGACTTGGAAATGAGCCTGTTGCAGCGTGGCCACCTTGATGATGAGAGGATGGTCGGTATCATCAATGATCACATTCATGCCCGAGAGCCTGATCATCTCATGCAACTGATTACTGCGCTCAGCAATCATGCCATACTTGGGCATGAAAGTGCGCTCCTCAATGCCGTGTTCCTTAATACCTTGCGGCAAGATTCTACCAATCTGTGACAATCGTCGCTCGGGCACATAGGGCGCAATCTCCTGCGATATAAATAAGACTTTTTTTACATCCATCTTGCTTTCTTCTTATTTTATAATGCAAAGTTAGCATTTTTTTTTGATTTTAGCGCCATAGTTCTGTCAAATGAGGGTCATTTTTAAGTAAAAATGACCCGTTTTTAACATCTTCTAATCATTTTTGGCAGCCGCATGAGACCCACCTTGCGATACAAAATGATAAAACAGGAGAGCACTTCCTTCAAGCAGGAAATACCCTCCACTTTCAAAACACACACACGATTAAGTCTGTATCATTTGAGGACTCCTATTCATCATCTATGAAAGTGTTGCTATTATATTTATTACCATTCATTCTTTAGGGCGTCCTCTCTTTTAATAACTAATGATTTTCATTTTGCAATGATCCTCACTATCAATCTTGTCAATAATTCCGAGTTGTGTGGTTACAAAGGAACACACATTTTTTGAATTATTAAAACAGCTAACACTCATTAAGCGACCAATCATGCAATCACAAGGACAAACAGGCAAAAAATCAAGACCAAGCCCACCACTCAATCAGCGAAACCGCAGTTTTTCGCCATCAATGGCCACCAGCCAGCATCGATTGAAGGCAAAACGACCGCCGGCAAAAATCAAAATTATTGTCAATAAACCTAAAAAAATGTATTTCAAATATACAACCTATCAAAAAACTCTGTATATTTGCAAGTCAAGTAAGGATAAAAAAGATTGGCATGTTAACTCAGATTTATAACGGCCATGTTCTCACTCCCGAGGGTTGGATCAATGGTGGCTCGGTCATCATCGAGGATAACCGCATCAAGGAGGTGAGCAAGAGCAGCCGCCAGCTAGAAGGCATGGACAAGGCCATCGACGCCCACGGGATGCACGTGGTGCCCGGTGGCATTGACCTGCATTGTCATGGTGGCGGCGGCTGTGACTTCCAGGAGTGCACGCGCGAGGCATTTGAGACCGTAGCGATAACCCACCTCAAGCACGGCACAACATCCATCTATGCGACCCTGTCATCCTCGCCACTGGACATGATGGAAAAAGCATGTGAAACGTGTGACGAACTGATGCGAGACCCCAAGTCCACCATCAGGGGAATGCACATGGAGGGTCCTTACCTCAACCCCAGCAAAGCAGGAGCCCAGATGCCCGAGGTCATCCGCATTCCAGATCCGCACGAGTACATGCACATTGTCGAGGACTTTGACTGCATGCGTCGATGGGATACGGCCCCCGAGCTGCCAGGTGCCGTCGAGATGGGCAAATACATCACCGGCAAGGGCATCGTTGCCGCCATCGCCCACACGGCAGCCGAGTATCCTCACGTCAAGGCCGCATGGGACGCAGGCTACACGCTTGCCACCCACTTCTATAATGCGATGCCCGGCTTTCACAACGTGCGTGAGTTTAAGCATGCCGGAACCGTCGAGAGTGTCTATCTGCTTGAAGATATGGCTGTTGAAGTAATTGCCGACGGCATCCACGTGCCATCCACCCTGCTCAATCTCGTTTATCACATGAAGGGTGTTGAACACACCGCACTGTGCACCGATGCTCTTGCCGTGACCGATAGCGACAGTGAACACGCCTTTGACCCGCGCGTCATCATCGAAGATGGCGTGTGCAAGCTGTCGGACCGCAGCGCCCTGGCAGGCAGCATCGCCACAATGGACCGCCTCATCAAGACAATGGTGCGCGTCGTTGACGTTCCGCTGCAAGACGCAGTCAGGATGGCAAGCGAGACACCAGCCAGAATCATGGGCATCTATGACCGCAAGGGTTCCTTGCAGCGCGGCAAGGATGCTGACATCCTGCTGCTGGACAATGACATCAACCTGCGCAGCGTCTTCTCGATGGGCGAGTTTGTCAAGGGCAGTGACCGTATCGCTCCAGCCGAGATTGTTGACCACTAACGCCATCGGTCCAAAATGGTGTCTTGAGCAAAAAAATCTATGTTTTTTTGCCCCAAGTCTTGCACAGGAATAAAAATGGTATTATCTTTGCACCCGCGTTTGAGAGAAAACGCGATACATGGTGGACGTAGCTCAGCTGGTTAGAGCGTCGGATTGTGGTTCCGAAGGTCGTGGGTTCGAGCCCCATCTTCCACCCTTAAATGAATAAAATTCTAAAAAACCTGCATCACGTGACGTGAAGCAGGTTTTTTAGTTTTATTGTTTCCGATATCAATACTCAAGCCCGAGGATTCCCTTGACCATCGGAGTGAGGTCGATGGTGGATGGTCCGGTATAGGCTACCGGAGTGACAGCCGTGTCAAACACCACATCGAGGGCAGCCTGCTCACCAGCGGTGCGTATGGCGGCCTGCACCCTGTCAACGATGGGACGAGTGAGTGTTTCCCGCTTAGCAGCCAGGTCGTCGGCAGCGCGTCGCTCAAACTCGCGCATCTTCTTGTCACTCTCCTGTAGCTCCTGTACACGGCGCTCCTTGATGGCCTCGGGTATCGAGGCATCGGCAGCCACTGCCTGGTAGTCGGCATACTTCTTGTCAAATTCACGCTTCAAGAGCTCATACTCGGCATGATAACTGTCGCTCATGGTCTTGAGCTGAGCCTCGGCGCCAGCCTTGTCGGGCATCAAGTCAAAAATCTGTTGTGAATTGATTATACCAATTCTGGCCTGAGCCACAGCGAGCAGGGGCAACATCGCCACTGCAATCATCAATAATTTCTTCATATCTCTATACATTATATTATATATAGGGCAAAGGTAAAGACTTTTTTTGACTTCGCCACGATATATCATCAATAAAAACCAAAATTCCCTTGTCAGCAACAAGGCCAACAAGGGAACTCGCATCTTAACACTATCGTGTTGTGTGTGTTTGAGTGTTTTTTACTTTATACCTAATTTGGCCTTCACCTTGGCACTCACGTCCTCGGCATTGGTACCGGTGTAGATAATGGCACCTACTGCCTGATCAAAGATGAAGGTGTAACCGCCCTCGGCACCAACAGCCTGAATGGCGTTCTGGAGCTTCTGGGTGATGGGGGCGAGCAGAGTTTCCTGCTGACGCTGCAAATCCTGCGAAGCAGTCTGCTGGAAGTTCTGAATCTTCACATACTCATCCTGCAGTTCCTGGTTGTGACGGTCCTTGATGGCCTGCGGTGTGGAAGCATCCTTATCGGCGGCCTCATAGTCGTTCATCTTCTTCTGGAAAGCGTCCTGCAAGTTCTTGAACTCGGTCTCATACTTGTCGCTCACCGACTTGAGGGTATTCTCGGCTGTAGCCTTCTCGGGCATGACGTTGAAGATCTCACTGGTGTTGACATAACCGAATTTTTGAGCCTGTGCTGCAAAGCACATCATAGTAGCCGTAACGGCTAAGAGCATAAATCTTTTAAACATGTCTAAAAAATTGATTTTCGTTATTATAATAATTGATCTTTTTCTCAATAATAGGCTTATTAAGTCCTAAATCCTTACTTGTAGCCCATCTTCTCGAGCACTTCATTGCTCACGTCGATGCGAGGTGAGGCAAAGATGATGCTCTGGCTGCTGGCACGGTCCATGATCAACTGGAAACCACGCTCCTCACACACCTTCTTGCAAGCCTCATACACATCGTCCTGAATGGGCTTGATGAGTGACTGGCGCTTCTTGAACAGCTCACCCTGGGGGCCAAAGTACTTGTACTGGAGCTGCTGGGCCTCCTTCTCCTTCTCGGTGATCTCGGTTTCTTTCTTCTTCTTCTGATCATCGGTCAGGAACACCATGTCGGCCTGATAGTTCTTGTACATGGTGTCGGCTTCCTTCTTGAGCTCGTCCACCTCGCGCTGCCAGCGCTGTGACACCTGGTTCAACTGCTCGTTGGCCATCTCATAGGCAGGGATGTTCTTGAGCACATACTCCATATCCACAAGTGCAAACTTCTGCGCGTTGGCGGCCATGAAGCCAGCAACAAGCGCCACTGCGATTAAAACTATTCTTTTCATATCTATCATTATTTTTTAAAATTTTTCGATTTTTAGACTACCGATCATTCAAATCGTTTATTACTAACGGTAAAAAAATTAACTTAACAATGTTAATCATCTATTCATTAGAACTCCTGACCCAGCACAAAGTGGAAGTTGCTTCCACCCTTCTGGCCATAAACGGTGTCAAAACCATAACCCCAGTCAATACCCATCATACCGATCATGGGCAGGAAGATGCGGGCACCCACACCAGCCGAGCGCTTGATGTTGAAGGGGTTGAAGTCCCTCACGTGGGTCCAGGCATTACCACCCTCGATAAACACGAGCGGGTAGATAGTGGCACTCTGGGACAGCATCAACGGGAAGTGCAACTCGATGGCAAATCGGTCGTAGGCATAACCCTCTGAGCCATAGGGCGTGAAGGCACCATTCTCATAACCGCGCAGGGCGATGGTCTCGGTAGCATAGGTGTAGGAACCCGACATGCCATCACCACCCACATAGAAGGTTTCAAACGGTGACTTCAACCACTTGTTCCAGCTGCCCAGCAGACCAAAGTCGGCACGGGTCATCAGCACCAGTGTCCAGCGACCGTCGGGGTCGGTGAGGGGGGTATAGGTGCGGGCTTGGAATTTCAGTTTCCAGTACTCGATCCAGCGGTAAAGTTCCTTCTTGGACTGCTCGGTGCTGCTCTCGCTCAATGCCTTCCAGTTCTTCTTGCCGAACAGACTGGCCGGCGGAGTGGCGTTGAACGACAACGTGAAGGTACTACCCTTGCGGGTATAGAGCGGGTTGTCGATACTGCTGCGCGAGAGGGTGAGTCCCAGCACAAACGAGTTGGACACACCATTCTTCATATAATAGAGGTACTCCCAGTTCTTGAGGCTGTACCACTGATAGCTCAACGAAGCCATGAAGGTGAAGTAGTCATCGGGCCACTTCAATCGCTTGCCGAATCCCACAGTCACACCTGCCATCTGGAGGTACTTGTTGGGGTCGTAAGCGTTCTCGTAGTAGTTATAACCGCTGTAGCCGTTATAACCGTTATACATGCCTGGATACAAGCCGCTGTAGTTATACATCATGTTGTACATCGCATTCTGGTACAACTGGTTATAATAGGACGAGTTGATACCCGTCTGGCGGCTGTAAAATGCCGATACCGAGAGCGAGTTGGGTCGCTTGCCGCCAAACCACGGGTCGAGGAACGACACGCTGTAGGCCTGGTAGTACTTGGCATTGGTCTGCGCGCTGATGGTGAAGGTCTGGCCCTCGCCTTGTGGGATAAGTCCCTTGTAGGATGACGGATGCAACAGGTTCTGCATCGAGAAGTTGGTGAACTTCAACGAGGCCTTGAGGATGACACCGGTCTGTCCCCAACCAGCGCTCAACTCTACCTGGTCGTTGGCCTTGCTCTCGAGATTGAGGATGATGTCAACGGTACCATTATCGGGGTTGGGCTCGGGGCGAATGTCCATTTTCTCGGGATCGAAGTGTCCCGTCTGGGCAATCTCACGTGCCGAGCGCATGAGGTCCTCCTTGGAGAACAGGTCGCCGGGACGCACACGCAGCTCACGGCGCACGACTTTTTCATACAAGCGGTCGTTACCATTGATGACGACCTTGTTGATGCGTGCCTGTTTACCCTCAAACATGCGCATCTCCAGATCGATGCTGTCGCCCTCGATCTTGCTCTCGATGGGGATGAGCTGGTAGAAGAGGTAACCATTGTTGAGATACAGGTTGGAAACCGCATCGTCGTCCTCCTGGGTGCGCTTGTTGAGCAACTTCTGGTTATAGACGTCACCCTTCTTGATGCCGAGCACCTCATTGAGGATAACCGAGGGATATACCGTATTGCCCACCCAAGTGATATCGGAGATATAGTAGCGCTTGCCCTCGTTGATGGTGAGATAGACATCGACGGTCTTCTCGTCGTAGGGGACCACGCTGTCGCTCACGATGACGGCATCGCGGTAGCCCTTCTCGTTATACTTGTCGATGATGAGCTGCTTGTCGGCCTCGTAGTCGCTCTGGACAAACTTCTTCTGGGAGAAAATCTTCCACAGGTTGGACTTCTCGTTGGTCTTCTTCATGGTGCGCTTGAGCTTGGAGTCGCTCAGCACCTCGTTACCATCAATGTAAATCTTGTGCACCTTGATTTTCTCGTGCTTGTCCACATTGATATTGACAATGACCTCGTTCTGCTTGCTCAAGTCAGGCACCTGCACCACCTCACATGTGGCTTGTCCGAAACCCTTGTTGGCGTAATACTTCTCGACAAGCAACTTGATGCGGTCGGCAATGTTGGGAGACATCTGGCTACCAGGCTGGAAGTTGAGTCGCTCGATAATATCCTTTTTCTCACCACTCTTCATGCCGCTATAGTTCACCTGGGACACGCGGGGTTGCTGGCGCAGGTTAAACACCAGCCATGCTTGGTCATGATAGATTTTCTCAACCTGGATCTGCACCTTGGAGAACAGGCCTTGCCGCCAGAAGCGCTTGGCCGCAGCCTTGATGTCGTCACCGGGGATATCCACCCGCTGGCCCACAGCCAGTCCCGAGTATCCGATGATGATGTTCTCGTCATAGTTCTCCACCCCCGTGACGCGGATGCCCGCGATCTCATACTGGCTGGGTGATGCCGTGAAGACGATTTTAGGGTTGTAGATGGTATCGTTGACCGTGTAGGTTTCCTGGCCGTGGATGGCAGGAGCCACCGCGGCCACTGCCAGCATAGCCAACACCGTATGTTTGATTCTCTTCATTGAAAAATTATGCTTCATGCTCATCATGATTAACCTGTTCGCTCGTTTTCCCGTAGCGGCGTTCACGCGCCTGGAAGTCGGCAATTGCCTCGACAAAATCCTCCTTGGTAAAATCGGGCCAATATTTTGATGTGAAGTAGAGTTCGCTATAGGCAATCTGCCACAACAGATAGTTGCTCACACGCAGGTCTCCACCAGTGCGTATCAACAGATCGGGGTCAGGCATGTCACCCGTAGCAAGATGACGTGAGAACACCTCATCGTCAATCGATGCGGGGTCGAGCGTTCCGGCAGCAGCTTCACGCGCCATTTCACGGCACGCCTGTACGATCTCCCATCGCGACGAGTAGCTCAATGCCAGGCACAATACCAGTCCCGTGCAGTGCCCCGTGTCCTGCATACACTTGCGCAGCCGGTTGGCGGCAAAGTCGGGCATGCGGCTCATATCACCGATGGTTGTCAAGCGCACGTTGTTCTTGATCAAGTCGGGTGTCTGCTGCTCGATGCTCACCACGATGAGGTTCATGAGCGCATCCACCTCGTCCTGCGGGCGGTTCCAGTTCTCGGTAGAGAAGGTGTAGAGCGTCAAGTACTTCACACCCACCTCGCTGGCTATCTCGGTGGCCTGCCTGACCGTGGCCACTCCATTCTCGTGCCCGAAGCTACGCTCGTGCCCATGCTGCTTGGCCCAGCGTCCATTGCCATCCATGATGATGGCAACATGCCGCGGAATGCGCATGGGGTCCAGTTGCTGTATTTTATCGCTAAGTGATGACATAGCCTATTCTCTTAATCTATATGGTTACACTTGATGCAACGCTTGCCGAACTCAAAGGTTGCCGTAAACGTGGCAAACGAGTACCAATCGGTATTCTTGGCAAACGAGTGCTTAATGCCGAACAAGTCGCTCAGTCCATCGATGCGGTCGCTGAACTCCTTGCGCATCGTGAACTCAAAGCCGAGATTCACCTTGTCCTTTAACTTGTATTTCACGCCGATACCCAAGGGGATGGTAAACGACGCCTGGTTGTGCCCGTCACAGATGGCGAACACAAAGCCCACACCAGCCACCATATAGGGGGAAATGGGCTTATATTTCTTGTAGAGCGGGCCGCGGCCATAGTTCAGGAAGTTGAACTCGGCGGTCAGCCCCAGGTCTATCAGATGGGAGTTGAATTGATAGTTGGCCCCGTCGGGGTACCAGGTCTCGTCATACATGCTGTGTCCCCTGATGCCGGCATAGCTCAAGTTGGCCTTGAAAGCCCATCGGCTATTGTGCACATAGCGGAACATGCCACCCACTGTAAAGCTGGGATGCTTGAACAGGTTACCATTGTTGGCCTCGCCCAGATAACCTGTCATGCCCACCATCGGGCCGGCTTCATACTTGTATTGCTGCGCTACGCCAGGCAGCACAGCACACAGCATAAATATCGCTATGAACAAAGATTTCTTCATCGCATCATCAATAGACTGGATAATTGGTCATGCGGTTATACACGCCGCGCCACACATTGGGCAGCAACCTGCCCTGATCATTGTAGCCGCCAAACAGGTAAATGAACGGGCATGACCACGATGTCACCATCGACTGCACCCGTCGCGGCATGTAATAGCCAGCAGCAGGAGTGAGCGTTTCCTCACCGACAAATGCCTGCGCCCCATAGAACTTGGGCATATAAGAAGCCTGGGCCATGGTGCCGTCGCCCTTGCTCCAGGTGATGCCCTGGGTCGTGGAGAGATAAATCTGGTCGTTCAAGGTTCCATCGGCAAACTTGCCCCCCATGACGTACCACGTCTGCTGGCGAGCGTAACGGCGAACGCCGGGCAGGCTCTTATAGGTATAATAGGAGAACAACGTGGCATCGGTCAATGCCGGCAATACCGAGGAATGGATGTTATTGATCTTGCCCCAGCGCTCGCCGTCATAGCCCCACACGTCGCACAGCACCTTACCATTGCTGTCCTTACCACCCACAATCATGGCCTGCTGTGAGACGGTCCACTGATTGTCGGTCTCGATCATGCCCGAGGCATTGCTCACGGGGAAGCCATCCTCGACAAGGCTGGACTCGAAACCCTCGACATGAGGATACTCGTCGTGATAGTAAAGGTCGTCACCGCCCTTGATAACACCCAGCACACGGCCATCATAGGAGCCCAGCACGCTGTACCACTTCACGCCACACGACGCCCATGCCACTCCATCGGTCGAGGAGTAAAGTGTCCCGTCGTCGGCAAGGATATACAAGTCGTCATCGGTCGCAGTGAGAGAATTGACCTGTGGAACAAATGGCAAAGCAAGCGTCTGCTTGGCCCAAGAGCCCTGGCTGAGGGATGTGGCTGTCAATAGTTGGCACTCGGTGCCATTATGCATCATTGCACGGAACGTGTCACCCTGCTGAACGGCCTTGAACCCGGTCGCATTGCTAAGGTCTCCCGGCAAGTCACGGCGCCATGATTCATTCCACACGAGCGAGTCGGGATTGAACTTGTGGACAAGCACCTTGACCTCATAGTCCTTGACCTGTGATTGGTCGGCAGAGGTGACGGTGAGCACCGTCTTGCCAGTGAAATCAAGCTCACGTGTCATCGAGGAGGTGTACTCGATAGTAGTGTCGGCCTGCTCGGTAGCGCCCGTAATGGAGAAAATCGCCGATGATACCGTGTTCATGAAGATCACCGAGACTTTCAGTCCAGTGATATCGGTGCCCACAGGCAGAGAGTCGGCGTTATATATCAAGCCATTGTCATAGTCAATCGTGAAATGGACCGAATCCAAGCTGGCGAGCACGTCGGCATCGGCCTGCAAGGCAAAACTCTTGACGAGTGTCGTCTGGGTGCTGGTGCTATAGGTGTACACATCCTCATCTTTGTCCTTGTGGTTACAGGATACCAATGGAAACAATGACGAGAGCGCAACGGCCATCGCCAGCAGCAGATATAGCGGTGATTTATTGATCATTCTTGTCTTTACTTTCTTTCGCTTTTTTACAAACGGCAAAATTACAAAAAAATTGGGTCTCTCACTGGATTTTCTTAATAAATAATGAGAGATTCCGCTTTTTCAGGGCGTAAAGATACTACTTAAAGGGCACACAAGAGTTACCCGTTAAATATAATAAACGGTAAAAAGCAGTTTTTTACACCTTTTTAACGAACAAGCGCACGCCAGCGACTATTCATCGTATCATCAGCCGAAAAAATCTCACGTCCAGGCATTAAGACACTCAACATTTGATTATAAATAACTTACAATCATTAACTAATTAACAGCCCTTGAAAACTCCTGATACGGGCCTTAACCCCTCATCGCAGCAGCAAATCTCACTTTACCGTAACTGTCCTCAACGATGCGCACCTCGTCAAACCCGATATCCTGCAACAGCCCCTTCACCTCGTTGCCAAAGCGCTGATTGATTTCGAGATACAGCCGACCGCCCTTTTCCAGCGACTGGGCAGCATAGGGGGCTATCGACTTGTAGAACAGCAAGGGATTGTTATCGGGGACAAACAAGGCCTGACCCGGTTCATAGTCCTTGACATTGCGCTCCATGGCTTCACGCTCACTCCAGCACACATAGGGGGGGTTGCTCACGATGATGTCATAACTGGCAGCAGGTTGTGGAGCCAGCATGTCGCACTCAAAGAAGCGCACCTTGACCTTGAGGTCGGCAGCGTTTTCACGTGCAATATCAAGTGCGTCACGCGAGACATCCAGGGCATCGACCCTCGCAAACTTCAATGCACGCGCCAGCGAGATGGCGATGCAACCACTACCGGTGCCCATGTCCAGGACCCGCAGATCACTGGCGGGATTCTCATCGATGATCATGTCCACAAGCTGCTCGGTCTCAGGCCGAGGGATGAGCACGGCAGGTGTCACCTTGAAGCTGTGACCATGAAAACGCGCCTTTCCCACGATGTACTGCAAGGGTTCATGACGTTGCAGCCTGGCAATGATCTCGCCGATGCGCTGCGGCGCAAAACCCGGCAGCTCGCTCTCCTGTCGCAAGGCCACATCCACCGGGTCATAATTAAACACATCCTCGCAGATGACACGTATCATCGCCTGTACTTCCTGCGGCTCGGCCACAACACCGGCAAGCCCATTCTTGAGTTGTTCTATTGCTTCCTTGAGTATCATAATGGCGCAAAGATACAACATTTCTATCAAACCAAGCCAAGTGCACCCATTATTGAGCCCCAACATTATACCAAATAACCCCCAAAAGCATTGTTTCCACCCCAGAGTCTATAAAAAACAATAGAAAGGGTCATCAAAAATGGCAGATATGAAGATTTTTTTGAAATTTTCTTATAATTTGTACGTTTCATTTAAAAATTGTAGTAACTTTGTAGCATCGATAGCACACATTCTGTGCTGACAAAGGATGTTTGCTCGTTGTAAATGAACATGTTGAAGCAATAATTATCTGTAATAAGCATTCATTATAATCTATAAACTATATCACTTATGGCAACAAAACTCGATTCACTCGACTACAAAATTTTGAAAATGCTGTCGCTGAATGCCCGCAAACCTTATCTAGAGATCGCTAGAGCGTGCAATGTGTCGGGCGCAGCTATCCATCAACGTATCCAGAAGCTGTATAATATGGGGGTCATCAAGGGCTCCATCTCACTGATCGACCCCGCCTCGGTGGGCTACCAGACGTGTGCTTACATCGGATTCTTCCTCAACGACCCGTCCAAGTTTGACGAGGTTGTGGCCCGTCTCAAGACCGTTCCCGAGGTGGTTGAGTGCTACTTCACCACGGGCAAGTATGACCTGTTCATCAAGCTCTATGCCCAGAACAATGACCACCTGCTGCAGGTGATCCATGACCGCTTCATGAAGATGGGCCTGGGCCGCAGCGAGACACTGGTGACCTTCAAGGAAGTGTTCAAGCGCCAGATTCCCATCGAGCCAGACACCAAAGAAGATATCGCTGGTTAACGATGATTCAAGAGAGGGGGGCATTTAAGAGCCTCCCTTCTTTACAATATACAGGTTTATTTATTCAGGTTTATTCACTCATTTTAAGGTAAAAAAGATTTATGAAAAGCATCATGACCGACATTGAGCTCACCCAGCAGGAGCTGTTGTGGCTCACGACGGCACAGCAGATGTGCCGCCAGGCTGGTGAAGTGCTGAAAGGGCACTTTCGCCGCCGTGACCTCGACATCGAGGACAAGGGCAACGCGTTTGACATCGTTACCGAGGCCGACAAGGGGAGTGAACGCATCATCATCGACACCCTGCGCAGCCATTTTCCCGACCATGCCATCTTGAGCGAGGAGAGCGGTGATGACCACCGCCAAGCCCAGTGCCAGTGGGTGATCGATCCACTCGACGGCACAGTGAACTACAGCGCCGGCCTGGCCACTTACTGCATCTCCATCGGCCTGAAGGTGGAGGGTGAGACCAGAATGGGGTATGTTTATGCCCCCACGCTTGACGAGGAATTCTATGCCTTCAAGGGCAAGGGCGCTTACGGCCCCAACGGTCGTCTGCAAGCCAAGTCCACCAGCGAGTTGCAACGTGCCGTCATCTCCACGGGTTTCCCCTATGACAAGGCCACCAATCCCGACAACAACCTGGACCGCTTTTCCCAGGTCATGCCCCGCGTCAGGGGTATCCGCCGGCTGGGCTCGGCAGCCATGGACTTGTGCTATGTCGCCGCCGGGTGGCTCGACGGCTACTGGGAACTGAACCTCAAGGAGTGGGACGCCTGTGCCGGCGAACTCATTGCCCTTGAGGCCGGAGCCACCGTGAAGCGCTACCGCAACGATCACGGCATCTGCATCCTTGCAGCCTGCCCCGGCATTGCCCCGCAACTGCTCAAACTAGTAGAGTAAATCCCATCTCCCAAAAACTAACAACCAAAAACTAACAACTAAAAACTATTTTTACTACCTTTGCACCCATTGAAATAAAAATTACTTGAATTTGAATATGGATAACAAGAAGATTGTTTTGAGTGGAATACGTCCCACGGGGCAGTTGCACTTGGGTAATTACCTGGGCGCGTTGAGTAACTTTGTGAAAATGCAGAATGAGGGCAAATATGACAGCTATTACTTCATTGCCGACCTGCATGCCCTCACGACCAACCCTGACCCCAAGGAGTTGCACACCAACGTGCGCCACATCCTGGCCGAATACCTGGCCGCGGGTCTTGATCCCGAGAAATCGACCATCTTTGTGCAAAGCGACGTGCCTGAGGTGAGCGAGATGTACCTGCTGTTGAACATGCACGTGGGCATCGGTGAACTGATGCGCACCGCCGCCTTCAAGGACAAGGCACGCAAGGCGCTGGGCATCACCGCACCCACCCAGGGCGATGACGACGAGGACGTGGCCAAGGAGATCATCGGTGCCAGCACCAACAAGCGCGTGAACGCAGGCCTGTTGACCTACCCCACCCTGATGGCTGTGGATATCCTCATCCAGCGGGCCGACTTTGTGCCCGTGGGCAAGGACCAGGAACAACACCTGGAGTTGACACGCAGGTTTGCCCGTCGCTTCAACTCGTTCTACAAGACCGAGTACTTCAATGAGCCACAGAACTTCAACTTTGGCAGTGCGCCTGTCAAGGTGCCAGGCCTGGACGGCAGCGGCAAGATGGGCAAGAGCGAGGGCAACTGCATCTACCTGGTGGACGAGGAGAAAGTCATCCGCAAGAAGGTGATGAGAGCCGTCACCGATGGCGGACCCACCGAACCCAACCAACCCATGGCCGAGGCCGTGCAGAACCTATTCACGATCCTCAAGCTCGTGGGCACCCCCGACAAAGTGGAATACTTCACCGAGGCCTATAACAACTGCTCCATCCGCTATGGAGACTTGAAGAAAGAGATTGCTGAGGACATCGTGGCCATGACGACCCCCATCCGTGAGCGCATCCTGGAAATCGAGAATGACAGTGCCTATCTGCGCCGCGTCCTGGAGATGGGTGCCGAGCGCGCCCGTGCCCGTGCCAGCAAGACGCTGGCCGACGTGCGCGAGATCATGGGCATCACCAAGTTCTAACACTCCGTCAAACAACTTGAACAACAAGAAACAATACTAACAACTTAAATGGTTAAAATTTTTGTTGTTTGAGTTGTTCAATGATGTTTGACACGAAAAAGCCATGAAAGGTTACATCGAGGATCAGGAATTTGGGAAGATACATGTGGAACTGCGCCGAGGCATGACCTCGGTGCGGTTCACTTATCATGACGATGGCAACTTGCTCATGCGTGCGCCACTGGGTGTGACCGTGAGTGACTTGAGGCGCATGATCGACCTTAACCGCGAGCAGCTCAGGAAGCTGCCCCATCCCCAAGACATCACTTTCTATTGCGGCCAGGTGATCGAGTGCTTCGGGTGCCGTGTCATTATCGAGGCCCAGACCCGTATGCCCGGTTACATTCTCAATCACTGGGAGGGCGACACCCTGCACTTGCTGGTCCATGAGAACGCCGACTTGCACGACGAGAACATCAAGCACACCATTTCAAGCGTCATCAGCCGCGCCATGGAAGTCCAAGCCCGTGACGTGCTGCTACCCTATGCCCGACGGGTGGCTGGTGAATTGGGACTCCAGCCCGCTGGATTTGAAGTGGGCCGTGGCATGAGGAAACTGGGCCACTGCACGGCCAAGAAGGTCATCCAGCTCTCGCGCAACCTCATGTTTCTGCCCGAGCCGCTGGTGCGTTACATCATCTGCCATGAGCTGGCCCACCTCACCCACATGAACCACTCGCCCGAGTTCCACGCCCTGTGCAACCAATATACCGGCAGCCACGAGAAAGAACTGGAACGCCAATTGCGCCATTTCCACTTCCCCATCGCCAGGTAAATTCAGACACTCCTTCTGCTTTTTCAGACAACCATGACAACATGATTGACAACCACTACAACCTTATTTGTTGATTTGTATCGTCCTGAAATAGTTTCCTTTTTCCAAACAACAAGAACAACGACGAACAACAAAAACAACTTTTTTAAAAATGAGTGTTGTTTAAGTTGTTTATCGTTGTTCAAGTTGTTTGATGTGGGGCGTCGTCAGTGGATAGTGACCTGGGTGGCGCCGAAGCCGTACTCGCGGAAGCTGGCGTCTTGGGCGGTGCAGCGGGGATAGCGGCGCTTGAGTTCGCTCAACAGGTGCTGGCGCAGCTTGCCCTCGCCCTTGCCGTGGATAAAGACGATGCGCTGTCCGTGCTTGCTCAGGTTGGCATCCATCACCTCGCGGAACTTGTCCATCTGGTACTCCAGGATAGCACCCGGTGTCATGCCGTTGAGGTTATCGAGCAATGAGGTGATGTGCAGGTCCTGGACGATGATACCGTTGGCGTCGGTCTTCTTCTGCACGGGTTTGCGCTGGGGTCGGTCAAGGCGTTTTTTCTCCTTCATGGCGCGCTCCAGCTCGCCGCTGTCGATGCGCATCATGCGGGCGGGGCGGTCATTTGTCACGATTTCCACAGCGATGACGGGCACGTCAAAGTAAGGGTTCTCGTGGAAGCAATGCACCTTGTAGAACTTGGTAACGTCCAGTCGTTGCTCAACGAGGGCCGGATTCTTGAGTTTGAAGCCCTTGCCCTGCTTGAAGGCCACATACTGCACTGCGATGTGCGTCATGTCGTTGAGGTCATCATGGCCAAATTCCTCGAGCTCCACCTGGATGTTGGGCTCGACGATGCCGTGATAGCGGGTCTGCCACTCGCCGTCGCCGTCGCCGCGGGTCATGTAGGTGAAATAGAGGAAGTAGTTCGAGTCGTTGACCAGCGTGGCATAGAACGTGGTCGTGTTCAGGTGCTTGATCTCGCGAGCCTCATAGCCCAGCACGACGTTGAGCACCTCGCCCTCGGGGGTCTCCTCGATGGGCAGTGTGGGCTCGGGAGCGGCTTGGGGCCTGGGAGCGGGCTTGTCGGGTTCCACTTGACGGGCGCGTATGTCGAGCGGGCGCTCATAGGCCGATGCCTTGGTGCCAGCCTGTCCCACAACGACCAGTTCCTTTTCCAGCGCGGGGCGTTCAAAGCCGTCCTGATCCTCGACATAGACGGTCTTGCCGTCGATTCTGGAAACTCTACCGCCTCCCACGTCATTGAGGAAGCGCACGATATCGTTAATCTTTACATTCATGTTGTTGTAATGTCGTATTATTGTTTTTAGGCTGCGAAGTTACAAAAAATACAGCACATGATAAAATAAGGAATGCTTTCCTTGCGTTTCAAGTGAATATCGAAACCATAAACATTTATCAAAATGAAGAAGATCATATTATCATTGGCATTGATGGCTTCATCAATGACAGTTATCGGACAAGACGCAATGCAAGTCCCACCAGCACAGGTGAGTGAGATTGAGGGTTTTAATCCCGCATCCAAGCGGGTTTATGCCCTGCTGTCCGGGTCATCTCAACTCTTCAGCAGCAAGGTCAAGGTGGCCATCGACTTTGGCCAAAGCACCTCATGGCTGGGTGCCATGAACGAGTCGATGATTGTGGACGAAAACGGCAAGGAAATCAAGTTCAACTCGATGATCGACGCGATGAACTATCTGGGCCAGTTCGGCTGGAAGTTTGCCCAGGCCTATGTGTTGCCTTATGGCGACAAGGGAGACGTCAGTGGCACTGTTTACTGGATTCTCTATAAAGACGTTGACGATTACAGCCAGATTACCGAAGGCTTCACTACCAAGCGTCAGCAACGTGAGCACTAACAAGACAACTTGAACAACAAAAAGGTTGTCAAGGTTGACATCAATGTTGTTCAAGTTGTCTGAAAAACCGTCGTCTATCGGGACTAATGAGACAGTTTAGTACTTGTGGTCGGTGTTATTGAGTTCGTCGCTGGTGATTTTCTTGTGGTCCATCTTGTACCAGCAATAGGCGATATAGGCCACGACAAAGGGCACCAGGATGCTCACCACGCTCATCACAGTGAGGGTGAACTCGCTGGACGAGCTGTTGCGCAGCGTGAGCGAACTCTGGACATCAAGCAGCGAGGGCAGATAGGCCGTGTTGTTGTATCCCATCACCCAGAACAACGTCAGCACCACCAGCACGGTACCGATGCCCGCGGGCCAGATGCCACTCTTGTAATTACCGTTCAACAGCGTCTTGCCCACACCGAACAATACCATCACCACACCAGCGAGCAAAATGACCAGCGCCCACCACATGGTCAGGTAGTTGTTCAAGTACTTGTAGGGTACCCACTGTGAGTTGCCACCATCGTCATAGCCCACACCAGGCGAGGCGAGGATGACCACCACCACTGCGATGAACAGTGGCACAAACACGCCTGCATTGATCAATAACAAGTGACGCTGGCTGGCATCCACCTCCTCGTCATCGATATTGTTGATGAAATAGAGCGATGCCAGCGTGCGGGCCAGGAAGAAGACCATCACGCCAAACAGCAGGCACTTCCAGTTGGCAATGGCTTCCAGGCCGTGTTGCGGTCCCCACTGCGAGATGGTTGCGGCCTGCACGTTGAGGATGTTGCTCTTGGTTACGGTAAACTCGGCGCCAAAGAACATCGTTGCCACAGCCACACCCAGCAGGACGGGACCCACGATGCCGTTGATCAACAGCAGCGTGTCGTAGAAACGTGAGCCGTAGATGTTGCCTGGCTTGGAGCGGTATTCATAGCTAATCGCCTGGATGACAAAGCTGAACAGGATGAGCATCCACAACCAGTAGGCACCGCCAAAACTCGTACTGTAGAACAACGGGAACGAGGCAAAGAACGCTCCGCCAAAGGTGACCAGCGTCGTGTAGGTCAGTTCCCACTTGCGTCCCATCGAGTTGATGAGCAACGCACGCTTGTCGGCTTTGCGATAATGAACGAGCATCGACTGTCCACCCTGTACCATGAGCAGGAACACCAGCAACGCGCCCAGCACCGACATGATGAGCCACCAGTAATTCTGTAACAGATTGTATGTATTCATGACTTGGTTCCTCCTTCCTTTTTTAATCGTTAACGGTATCTAAGTTGGTTTGCGACTTCTTGGCAATCTGCTTGCAGATGATGCCGATGTCGGCAATCAGCAATGCCGTGAATACCACAGCAAAGATCCAGAAGGTCGTCTGCACATAGCCTGCGCTCAAGTCACTGATGGCCACCTTGTTGGGCATCAGATCCTGGATGGTCCACGGCTGGCGCCCCACCTCGGCCACAATCCAGCCGCTGGCGCTGCACAGGTAGGTCAACGGGATGGTGATAATGGCCAGGATGTGCCACCAACGGGCCCACTTGGCCTTGTTGAGAACATCGGGCTTATAGACAAAGAACAATGCCAGCAGCAGGAACAGCAGCAGGTAGCCGCCAACGGTCACCATGAAGTGGAAGGTGTAGAACGTCAATGGCACATTGGGGATAGCCTCCTCGGGCTTGTCCAGATAAGCGTAGCCAAAGTTCTTGAAATCGGCATTGATGGCACTCTTGAGGCTATCCTGCATGAGGGTATTGCCGCTATTGACTGATGCGTTATAATGTGATAACATCTCCTGCAACCGCTTGCCACGCTCCATGCGCTCGGCATAGGAGATAGTGTTCACCTCATTGCCCTCATTGTCGTAGCTCTTGCCATTGATGATATCCTCGATACCAGGCACAAAGGCATGGAAATCATGCGTGGCCAGGAACGAGAGACCGTAGGGGATGCTGATGTCAAACAGGTAAGGATCCTGGTCGTCAAACGCCTGCTTGGACGGATTCAAGATGCCGAAAGCCACAATCGCCTGCTCGTGGTTGCCCTTGTACAGACCCTCCATCGCAGCCAGCTTCATGGGCTGATACTTGGCCACCGTCACAGCACTGGTGTCACCCGTGGCCATCGTGAGCACAATGCCGATGACGCCCACCCAGGCACCCACCTTCAAGCTGCGCCAGCAATGGTCCATATTGCGCTTCTTGAGCATCATCCAGCCACACACACCGCACACAAACACGCCTCCCAGTGTCCAAGCACTCAGCACCGTGTGCAGGAACTTGCTCACCGCCATGGGCGAGAGAGCCACAGCAGCAAAACTCGTCATCTCGTTGCGCATCGTGTCAGGGTTGAACTCACAGCCGGTGGGATATTGCATCCACGCGTTGGCCACGAGGATCCATAGAGCCGAGAGGCTGGCACCGATGGCCGTGAGCCATGTGGCGGCAAGGTGGAACTTGGGGCTCACCTTCTTCCAGCCAAAGAACATCACGGCGATGAACGTCGATTCCATGAAGAAGGCCAGAATGCCCTCGACAGCCAGCGGGGCACCGAAGATGTCGCCCACAAACCAACTGTAGTTGGACCAGTTGGTACCAAATTCAAACTCCAGGATGATGCCTGTTGCAACACCGATGGCGAAGTTCACGCCGAAAATCGTCATCCAGAACTTGGTCGTTGCGAGCCATTTCTCGCTCTTGGTCTTGTAGTATATCGTCTCCATGACGGCGATGATGATACCCAAGCCCAGAGTCAATGGCACGAACAACCAATGGTAGATAGCCGTCAGCGCAAATTGCGCCCTCGACCAATCAACAACTTGAGTTAATTCTTCCATAATGATATAGTTTTGTTAGTTGTTAGTTAGTTTTCAATCATGAAGATCAGTCCCCCACTCCCAGTTGATGACGGACATATTCGGTCTTTTGGGCCTCGGTGTCACACTTGGTATTCAAGAAGTTAGGAAAGAAAAGCAACTTGATGACCACAAAAAAGATAAACAGCTTGATGCCGATAATCAACCACAAAGTCTTGCCCACAGTCATGCTGCGGAATCCGTCATAATACAGGTGGAACACACGGTACCAAAATCCCTGGTGATTGTCTTTAGGTTCATTCATCTCGTGAGGCATATATGTTAAGAAATTACAAATATAATGCAAATAAATCATTTTGCAAATAAAAAACTGATTTATTTAAATAATGTGCCAAATGTAGGTGAAGTTTGGACAAAAAACATTACCTTTGCCAGTTAAACTAACCATTTTAAGTTTCACAATGGAGTTCAGGACAACAGTCAAGACTGGCGAGAACCGCAGTTGGTTACACCACAGCGACAACGTGGTGTTGCTGGGATCGTGTTTCAGCGACAACATCGGTGCCAAGATGCATGGGGCCCTCATCAAGGCCATGGTCAATCCCATGGGCACCCTGTACAATCCCATGAGCATTGCCCGTGGGGTACAGCTCCTTATCGCTCATCAGCCAGTGGCAGGCCAAACCCTGTTCATGCAGAATGGAGTGTGGAACAGTTTTGACTTCCACTCCCGCCACTCCCTTCCCGACAAGCAGTTGACCATCGACCGCATGAACCAGCGCATTGACCAAGGCCACCATGCGCTGGAGCAAGCTCAGTTGCTCACCATCACGCTGGGCACTTCTATCGTTTATCGCCTGAAGGCGACGAGCGAAGTGGTTGCTAACTGCCACAAGGTGCCACAGCACGAGTTTGAACGTAAAATGGCTACCGTGGGCGAGATGACCGACGTGCTTGACGCCATGCTCACAGCCCTGCACGAATTCAATCCCGGGTTGAAAATCATCTTCACAGTAAGCCCCATCCGCCACATTGCCGACGGCCTGGACACCAACTCGCTGAGCAAAGCCTGCCTGCGTGTCGCCATCCACGAGGCGATAGCCCGCCATGACGACTATTGCGACTACTTTCCCGCCTATGAGATCATGATCGACGACCTGCGAGACTATCGCTTCTATGCCAGCGACATGGTGCATCCCAGCGATGTGGCCATTGAATACATCTGGCAGGCGTTTCAGGCAACCTATCTTGACGACCGCAGCGCCCTGGCTGTGGCCCGGTGTGAACGCGTTCACAAGCGGTTGCAGCATCGTCCCATGAGCACCAACCGTGAAACGGTGGAACGCTTCAACAATGACACGGCCAGTGTGGTACGCAACCTGATCAAGGAATACCCCTACCTGGCCGAGAACCCTGAACTACAAAAAGTACTTGACTAACCATGAACTATTCAATTACCGAAATATACAACGTGCTGGAAGTAACCGGAGGCCAGATCGTTGACGAGGATGCGATCGTCAGCCAGTTGCTCACCGATTCACGTTCCCTGACGGTCCCCGACGAGACCATCTTCTTTGCCCTGCGCACCGATGCCGGTGACGGCCACAATTTCATCCCCGACCTGTATGACAAAGGTGTGCGCAATTTTGTCGTCTCCAGCGACTACTACGCCTTGCCCGAGTGCTCTGGAGCCAACTACATCGCAGTGGATTCACCCCTGGATGCCTTGCAGGCACTGGCCACATTCCATCGCAGGCGCTTCCGCGAGTTGCCAGTGATTGGCATCACGGGCAGCCGAGGCAAGACCACCGTCAAGGAGTGGCTCTACCAGTTGCTCAAGGATGATTACCGCATCGTGCGCTCCCCACGCAGCTATAACTCCCAGATAGGAGTGCCCCTGTCGTTGTGGGACATCGACAACAATACCGACCTGGCCATCATCGAGGCAGGCATCTCGACCACTGGCGAGATGGATAACCTGCAAGCGATGATACGCCCCACCATCGGCATTATCACCAACCTGGGCAGCGAGCACAATGACGGCTTTGCCTCGATGGAACAAAAGGCCCAAGAGAAGGCCAAAATCCTGTTCAACTGCGAGTGCATCGTTTATTGTGCCGACGACCCGCTGGTAACCCACACCATCGCACCCCTGGTCGAGAGTGATGTTGCCATCGGCATGTCGTGGTCACGCAACCACTGTGATGCCCCGCTGCAAGTCGATAGAGCCGACCGCAATGAGAATTCCATCACCCTGCATTACTCCTATCACGATGAGTCCAGCGCAGTGACAATCCCCTTCACAGCCGACCGCGACCTGGACAATGCCATCACCTGCCTGGCCGTGCTGCTGCACCTGGGTCTGGAGCGCGAGGTAATCGCCCAGCGCATGGCGGCGCTCACACCCGTGGGCACCCGCCTCAACGTGATTGAGGGAGTGAACAACTGCACTGTGATTGTCGATAGCTATACCAGCGACTACAACTCACTCACTCCCGCGCTCAACTTCATGACCCGCCGTGCCGGAAACCGTCCCTGCACCGTCATCTTGAGCGACTTGAGCAATGAAAGCTACAGCGGGGATGAACTCTACATCCGCGTGAGTGAATTGCTCAAGACCAAGCGTGTGAACCGCATGATCGGCATTGGCCGCGACATGTGCCGTTATGAACGCTACTTCAACGACCTGCCTCACACCCATTTCTTTGACGACACACAGGACTTCATCAGCCACTTTGCCAAGGGCGACTTTGACGACGAGACCATCCTCATCAAGGGCGACCCCCGGTTTGGCTTCAGCCAGATCATCAACCTGCTGGAGGCCAAGCAGCACATCACCGTCATGGAGGTGGACTTGAATGCCCTTGCCCACAATTTCAAGTTCTTCAAGTCCCTCATCAAGCCCAGCACCAAGACCATCGGAATGGTCAAAGCCAGTGGCTACGGTGCCGGCAGCTATGAGATTGCCAAGACCCTACAAGACTGCGGCTGCGATTACCTTGCCGTGGCGGTGCAGGACGAGGGCATTGAGCTGCGCAAGGCAAGCATTACCATGCCTGTTATCGTGCTCAATCCCAATGGGGTGAACTACAAGGCGATGTTCCAGTACCGACTGGAGCCTGAACTGTACTGCCTGGAAATGGCCCATGACCTGATCAAGGAGGGCAAGCGCTATGGGGTGCAAGGATTCCCCGTGCACATCAAGATTGACAGCGGGATGCACCGCCTGGGCTTCACCCGCGAGCAGTTACCCGACCTGATTGCCCTGCTCAAGGGGCAGGATGTAGTGACACCGGCATCGGTCTTCACCCACCTGAGTGTCGCCGATGAGCCTGACCAGGATGCTTATACCCAGGCTCAGTTCAACTATTTTGACACATGCAGTGAGATGCTGCAACAATCGTTTGACCACCACATCCTGTGTCACGCGCTCAACACCAGTGGCATCGTGCGTTTCCCCGAGCATCAGTATGACATGGTGCGCATCGGCATTGGCCTGTATGGCATCCGCACCTTGAACGATGGCAGCGAGGACGCACTCATGCCAGTGTCGGCGCTGCGCTCCATCATCATCAGCATCAAGGAGTGGCCCGCCGGCACGACCGTGGGCTATGGCCGCAAGGGAGTGCTGGAACGAGACAGCCGCATCGCAACTATCAACATCGGCTATGCCGATGGCTTTGACCGCCACTTTGGCAACGGCAAGATGAGCATGTGGGTGGGCGGTAAACTGTGTCCCACGGTGGGCAACGTGTGCATGGATGCCGTGATGATCGATGTCACCGATGTGCCCTGTAAGGTGGGCGACACGGTAGAAATCTTTGGCGAGCATGTGCCCGTCGAGACATTAAGCGAGGCACGCGGGACGATCCCCTATGAGATTCTTACCAGCGTGAGCCCACGTGTCAAGCGAGTGTATTACCGAGAATAACATCAACATGAGAAGACAGCTTGCCAACATAATGATATTGACAGCCCTGATGCTGTGCCTTGCCCCCCTCTCCCAGGCACAGGACATTGAGGCCAACGGCATTTTCTATCACATCATCAGCGATAGCCAAGTGGCCGTCGCTCCGGCCTATCATGACGGAAAGAACCACTATGAGGGTTCCATTATCCTGCCTGAGCGTGTCTATTGCAACGGGGTAAACTATGAAGTGGCCGCCATCGCCCCCCGGGCATTCTGGCAGTCGGCAGTGACCGAGGTGCAGATTCCCAACAGCGTCACCATGATAGGCGAGGCCGCCTTTGCCGACGCTGAGAGCCTGACCGACATCACCCTGCCACTGGGCCTCACCGCCGTGAGCCGCTATATGCTTGCCGGCACCGCCGTGAGCAACATCGTCCTGCCCGAGGGTGTCACCTCAATCGAGAAAGGGGCCTTTGAGGACTGCACACAGCTGCACACGATATTCCTGCCCGCTTCACTGCGCTACATCGGCGAGGGCGCCTTTGGCTACTGCGTGAATCTTAACGAGGTGTATAGTGACGCCTCAACCCCACCCTATGTGATGGGGGAGAATGCCTTTGAGGGCTGCGATGGTGTCCATGTCATGCTGGCCGATGACGCCACCAGCGACCACTATCAGGATGACAAGGTGTGGGGCAACGAGGATGTGTTCTCGTTGTGGATCGATGAGGGGCTTGCCGTTATCCCCACGATGCAGCAGGAGAATCTGGGCGACCGGTGGACGGCTATCACGCTGGGCAACAACCTGGCCTACAAGATATATGGCCCCGACGGCTACCTGACAGCCATCACTGCCGCCAGCCGCTACTTCTTGCCCATCGGCGCCACCAGCACCGATTACCTGGTGGTGCCCACGACACTGATGTATGATGACGAGGACTTGCAGCTAGTGGCCACATCCCAGCCCACGGTCATCCAGGAG
The DNA here is from genome assembly GCA_947165485.1 of uncultured Prevotellaceae bacterium. GTDB lineage: Bacteria > Bacteroidota > Bacteroidia > Bacteroidales > Muribaculaceae > Sodaliphilus. Next base: position 70,587 of record CAMVAP010000001.1, on the reverse strand, counting down.
GTCAAGGAAGAACGTCCCGAGGGCGAGATCACGATCAACGGATATAGCGGCACCATCTACATCGACGGCGACACCCACGGGCTGTGGACATTCATCTATGACGTGTATGGCAACCTGTGGTATGAGCGTCCCGCCGTCCGCAACTGGATCAACCTGCCCAGCAACCGTGTGTATATCGTGCGTGTGGGAGACCATGTGCGCAAACTATTCTTGAACTGATGAAAAGCGAAGATATTGATATCAAGTATATGCGCATGGCACTGGACGAGGCCCATAAGGCGCTCGACCGTGATGAGGTGCCCATTGGAGCCGTTATCGTGTGCAAGGGACGCGTCATCGGTCGCGGACACAACCTGACCGAGGCCCTAACCGATGTCACTGCCCATGCCGAGATGCAAGCCATCACCGCTGCCGCTGCTACCCTGGGCGGCAAGTACCTGAGTGACTGCACCCTGTATGTCACTGTCGAGCCGTGCTTGATGTGTGCCGGGGCTCTCGCTTGGAGCCAGATCGCACGCATCGTGTATGGCGCGAGCGATGACAAGCGTGGCTACCACACGATGTGCACCGCCCCCTTCCATTCCAAGACGACCCTCACCGCAGGCGTGCTTGCCGATGAGTGTGCCCAACTGATGACCGATTTTTTCAAGAAAAAGCGCCCCCTCAAAATCAAAGATAAATGAGAAAGACCATCCTGAAATCAACCATCCTGCTGGCTATCATGATGCTGATAGCCGTCACCGCCTGCGCTCATCCGTCACCACAGGCTGATCCTGTTGTCCAGACCCATAAGACCCAACAAGGGGACACTGTCCAGATCATGAGTCAAGCGATGGGCCGCAACATCAAGAATGTGGTTATCGTGCCCGAGCGATACAATGCCCCCAACCAGCAGGATGAACGCTTCCCAGTGCTCTACCTGCTGCATGGAGCTTTCGGGCACTACTTCGACTGGTCGGAAAATGCCAACCTCGATAGCCTCTCCAACCTGTATGACGTCATCATCGTGTGCCCCGACGGCCAGGACAGCTGGTATTATGACTCACCCGTGGACCCCACGATGAGGTTTGAGACATATATAAGTAAGGAACTGGTGGCCTATATCGATGGTCACTACCGTACCTATGCCAACCGGTTCATGCGTGCCATCACTGGCCTGAGCATGGGTGGGCAGGGCTCATTGTTCCTTGCCTGGCGACACCCCGACGTGTTCTGGTCATGCGGCAGCATGAGTGGCTGCATGGACATTACCGCCTATCCCGACAACTGGCACATCAAGGACCGCCTGGGAGAATATGCCGACAACAAGGAGCGCTGGAGCCAGCACACCGTGATGAGCCAGGTGGAGCGCTTGAAGTCCTGTGTCCTTCAACCCGCCCAGAACATCATCATCGATGATGGCCTGAACGATATCTTTATCAAGAATAACATTGCCCTGCACGAGTTGTTGCTAGAGAACGGCATTGACCACGATTTCACCGTGCGTCCTGGCCGCCACAGCTGGAACTACTGGGTGAATTCACTCGACTACCACATGGTTTTCTTCAGCAAAGCATTCAACCGCGGGTACAAACTCATGAATCAATAAACCCTATACCACCATGACAATGAGCAAACGTCCCAAAATACTCATCATTTATACCGGTGGCACCATCGGCATGATCGAGAATCCCGAGACCCGTGCCCTGCAGCCGTTTAACTTTGACCACCTGATGGACAACGTGCCCAAGGTCAAGAAACTGGACTATGACATCGACAATATCCAGTTTACCCCGCCCATCGACAGCAGCAACATGGACCCGACCCACTGGCGTGACATCGCGCTGGCCATCGAGGAACACTACGACCGCTATGACGGATTTGTCGTGCTGCACGGCACCGACACGATGGCCTTCACGGCCTCGGCGCTGAGTTTCATGCTCGAGAACCTGAGCAAACCTGTCATCATCACCGGCTCGCAACTGCCCATCGGCGAGGTGCGCACCGACGGCGAGGAGAACCTTATCACCGCCCTGCAAGTGGCCGCGGCCATCGACGAGAAGGGACGTCCCCGCGTGCAAGAGGTCGCCATCCTGTTTGAGAACTACCTGTGGCGCGGCAACCGTGCCACCAAAATGAGCGCCGACAACTTCAACGCCTTCAAGAGTTTCAACTATCCCGAACTGGCCGAAATCGGTCTTGACATCGAGTACAATGAGGCCAGTCTGAGGAAGATGCCGCCTCGCCCGCTGCGGGTGTGCACCGACATGGACACCAATGTCATGTTCCTGGAACTCAACCCCGGCATGACCGAGCAGACCCTTGACTACCTGCTGCACACGCCTGGCATCAAGGGTATCGTCCTCAAGACCTACGGCGCCGGCAACACGCCCAGCCACCCCTGGTTCATCAAGTGCATCAAGGAGGCCGTGGAGCGCGGAGTGGTCATTGTGAACGTGACCCAGTGTGTCAACGGCGGCGTGAACTGCACGCTCTATGAGACGGGCAAGGCCCTGCTCGACGCCGGCGTCATCAGCGGTGCCGACATGACCAGCGAGGCCGCCATCACCAAGTTGATGTTCCTCTTCGGCATGCGGTACTCTCCCAGCATGGTCAAGAAATACATGGTGAGCGACCTGTGTGGCGAACTTACCATGAGCTAACCAGCCCATCCACCATACCATTAACAGCAATCCGCTAGGCGATTTAACGTCCAGCGGATTGCTGTTAAGTGAAAGTGGATTGTATCTCCGTTTAGTAGGTCATGCGGGGATCGAGTTCCTTGGCCTGGTCGATCATCTTCTGGATCTCGCTCTCAACGGGAACGCGGCCACACAGGTGCTTCTCCTCGTTGACTTCGGCCACCTTGGCGGCGAGGTTGGCTGCCACGCGGTGACGCAGTTCCTTGACGGTGTCAACGCCAGCGGCCTCCAGCAGTTCGGCAAACTGCGGGCCGATGCCATTGATGCGGAACAGGTCGGCATGGTTGGTCCACTTCAGAATCAGTTTCTCACTGATTCCGGTCTTCTCGGCCAGTTCCTTGCGACCAGCAGGTGCCGCACAGCGGTCAAGCAATTGCTCGACGGTCTCGATGCCCTCGGCTTGCAACTTGGGAGCATATGCATCACCAATTCCTTGAATCTCAATAATCTTGTAATTCATACACTATTCAGCTTTTAATGTTAGTATATTTTGGCTATGTAAATTAGTCCTCGGTTTTCTTCTCACAGTTGCAGTCGATGATCTTCCAGATGAGGGCTGCCAGTGCACCGCCTACAAAGGGGCCAACGATGAACACCCATAACTCGTTAAGCGCCTGACCACCCTGGAAGAGAGCCGGTCCAATGGAACGAGCGGGGTTAACCGAGGTGCCAGTGAAGTGGATGCCCACAAGATGGATGAGGATGAGCGACAGACCGATGGCAAGTCCTGCAAAGTTGTTGGTAGCACCGTTGGTCACCGAGGTTGCGCCCAGTACAACAAGGACAAAGAGCATGGTGAGCACGATCTCGACAATCAGACCATTGGTCACACCAAAGGCGCACGTGTTGGCACCCGTACTTGTCGTGATGATCGCATCGGGCGAAGCCGTCCCCACGATGCCAGCCAGCACAGCGGCAGCCAGGATGGCTCCAATGACCTGGAATACCATGTACATACCACAATCCTTGGCACTCATGCGCCCACTCAGGAACACGCCCAACGTGATGGCGGGGTTAATGTGGCACCCGCTGATGCCGCCGATGGTGTAGGCCATAGCCACAACAGCCAGACCAAAGGCCATGGCCGTTCCCACCACCGAAGCCGTATCGGCTCCACAACCAAGCGCTACTGCTGCACCGCAGCCCAAGAACGTGAGTACAAACGTTCCTACCATTTCAGCTAAATACTTTTTCATAGTGAACATTGATTTTATAAATGGTTAAACAAGTTGATATACAATCGTTAATTGGAGATAGTGTTCTAATTGAATGTCGCAAACTTAGCATTTTTTAATGAAAACTGCAAGAAATTTTTATAAAAACTTTGTATATTTGCAAATTGAATACTTGTAAAAACAGAACAGAACAAAAAAACATATAGCACTATTATGAATGTCTCAATCGTTGGAACAGGATATGTTGGGCTGGTGAGTGGCACCTGCTTTGCCGACCTGGGGGTGAATGTGACCTGTGTGGACCGCGACAGCCAGAAGATCAACCGGCTCGTGTATGGCGCCATCCCCATCTATGAGCCAGGGCTGGACAACATGATCAACCGCAATGTCACCGACAAGCGTCTGGTGTTCTCGAGCGACTATCGACAGGGCTTTGTGGATCAAGACTTTGTGTTTTGTGCCATCGACACCACTGCCAGCGAGGACGGTTCTACCGACTTGGCCCCCATCCTCGACATCGCCCAGGACTTTGGCAACATGATCACACGCTACACCGTGTTTGTCATCAAGTCCACCGTTCCAGTGGGCACGGCACAGTATGTGACCAAGGTCATTACCGACACACTGGAGGCCCGCGGTGCCAGCAACATCAAGTTTGATGTAGCCAGCAATCCCGACTTCCTGACCGAGGGCAACGGCATCAAGGACTTCATGAAGCCCGACCGCATCGTGATCGGCACCGAAACGACCAGCGCCCGTCAAGCGATGGAACGGCTGTACCGCACCATCCTGATGCACAACAACCGCAATGTCATCTATACCGACACCCGCACAGCCGAGATGATCAAGTATGCCGCCACCTCGATGCTGGCCACGCGCGTGAGCTTCATGAACGAGATTGCCAACCTGTGTGAGATTGTGGGTGCCGACATCAATGTGGTGCGCCACGGCGTGGGCACCGACAGCCGCATCGGCCCCAAGTACATCTTCCCTGGCTGCGGCTATGGCGGCACGCTGTTCCCTCAGGACATCAACGACTTGATCAAGATAGGCAGTGAGCACAACTATGACATGGAAATCCTCAAGGCGGTGGAAAACGTGAACCAGCGCCAGAAGCGCATCCTGTTCAAGAAGCTCAACAACCACTTCAAGGGAGATTTGGAGGGAAAAACCATCGCCCTGTGGGGACTGAGTTTCAAGCCCGAGACCGATGACATGACCGCTGCCCCTGCTATCGACACCATCAACCTGCTGATGGAAGCTGGCTGCCACGTGCGCGTCTATGACCCCGTGGCAATGAATGCCACCAAGCGCCGCTGGGGTGACGTGTATTGCGGCGTGGACATGTATGATGCGGTCAAGGGTGCAGATGCCGTCTTGCTGCTCACCGAGTGGCGACAGTTCCGCATCCCCGCCTGGAATACAGTGAAAAACTTGATGAAAACACCGCTCATCATCGATGGTCGCAACGTCTATGACGGCGACGAACTTGAGGATATGGGCTTCACCTATTACTGCGTTGGCCGCTAACCTACCCTCACGCTAAGCCGCTAAGATTAGTTATTGCTCGCAAGGGGCTCGCAAGCCGTGCGGATGCAGAAAACAAGGTTGTAATGGTTGTCACACAGGTTGTTACGGTTGTTTGAAAATAGTCTCAAACGAACCTCACGCCAAGTCGCTAAGATTAGTTATTGCTCGCAAGGGGCTCACAATTATTTATTAAATGAATTAGTTGCGAGCCCCTTGCGAGCAACATATAAAACTTTGCGACTTAGCGACTTAGCGCGGGATTGGGAGTGGAACCGAGCAGTGTTTTAGTACTCGTAGCTGGTGTCGATGACCGTGAACTCGGTGCGGCGGTTGATTTGGTCGGCTGCTTCCTGATCCTCCTTGCTCAAGGTTTTGATAAAGTCCTCGGTAAGGGTCACGCCTTCCTCAAACTGCGGGTACTGGCTGTGGATGCGCTTGGTGACCGTCTTGGGGCGTGACTCACCGTAGCCGGTAGGTTTGAGACGCTCCTTGGGGATGCCATTGGCGATCAGGTAGTCCACAACGCTCTGGGCACGTCGCTGCGAGAGGCCCTGGTTGTACTTGGCGCTGCCCACGCGGTCGGTGTGTGAGGCCATCTCGATGACGATATTGGGGTGGTCCTTGAGGAGCATGACCATGCTGTCGAGCGCCAGCTTGGACTCGTCGCGCAGGACGGCCTTGTCAAAGTCGTAGAAGATGTTCTCGATAATCTGCGCCTTGAACATAGCTGCCAGAACAAAGTCCACATTGTACTCGGCATCTTCCTCGGCACTATCGCTCACAAACTCCTGACGTGCATTGAGATAGCCATCGGCACCCGCCATCATCGCATACTTGACGCCACGTTGCAGGTCAAATCGGAATGAGCCATCGGGCTTGGCAGCGGTCTTCTGGTTACTGCCGTCATCGCCCACGATGCGTATCACAGCATTGGGCACGGGCTCGTCGTCCTTATCGACCACATAACCCGAGATCCAGATTTGCAGGTCGGGCTTGATAAACGAGAAAATGTGGTCATAGCCACGCGCATCGCCACGACTGCTGGAGAAGAGGCCACTCTCCCCGGTACCGAAGGTGATGCCAAAGTCGTCGGCAGCCGAGTTCATAGGCACCCCCATGTTCTCGATAACCCATTGGTCCAGAGGCGTGCGGGCATTCTCGTCACGGGGTTGCAACTTGGCCACAAACAGGTCCAACCCACCCATGCCGGGATGGCCGTTGCTGGAAAAGTACAAGAGGCTGTCGGTGCGCATGTTAGGGAAGCGCTCGTTACCCTTGGTATTGATTTGCGGCCCCAGGTTCTCCAGGGTGCCGTGCTTGTCCTTGAGGTTGATGCGCCAGATGTCGGTGCCACCTTGTCCACCGGGCATATCGCTGGCAAAGTAGAGCCATTGCCCATCTGGGCTGACTGCGGGATCGCTGTAGTTACTCAGAGTGTCGGCAGTGATTTCAAACTTCTGGGGCGCGCTCCACTTGGCCTCGCTGCGGCTACTGGTATAGATCTCGACTGTTGTGGGCCAGTCCTGTCGCACAGCGCGTGCCAGATACATGGTCGAGCCGTCGGGCGAGAATGCCGCGGCACCCTCGTCATGCTCGGTGTTCAAGCCGCCATCCACGATCTCGGGCCGTGACCACACGCCCTTCTCGTCTTTCTTCATGAAATAAATGTCGCCCTTCTTGGTGCCCGTGATCTCACTGCGCAACTCGCCAGTGGATTTCTCGTTGGTCGAGGTGAAGTAGAGGTATTCCATGTTCTTATCGAGGTACATGGGGCAGTAGTCGGCACGTCGCGAGCTATAATACGACTTGACGATATAGCGTGAGCCTTCCTCCTTCCACTGCGGAGCCAACTCACAGCCGCGGATGCCCACACGGGCTTCCCAGCTATCAGGCGCGATGTCCAGATACTCGTTGTAACTCTTGATGGCCGCTGCATACTGTCCCTCCATCTGCTGGGCCTGAGCCAGGCGCAACATGACCGTCGTATCTTCATACTCATAGCGGATGGCATTCTGGAAGGCCGCTGTGGCACGGTTGCCCTGGTTGAGCTTCAAGTGGCACATGCCCAGTTGGAAGGCCAGCTCGCCTCGCAACCAAGCGTCCTCCTTGCGGTTATATCGGTTGTAGAGTTTGCGGTAAATGGTTGCGGCATCAAAGTACTCACCACGGTCATAGGCTTCGTCGGCATCCTTGAGTTTGGGACCCTTGCAGGAAGCTAACGACAATACTACCGATGCGAGCATCATGCCCACGACTATATAGAGAATCCGTTTCATGAAATCACGTTGCTATTGCTTTAACAATAAAAACGTCACTTTCCCCCATTTTATTGTATCAACGATATCTAAAGCCCTATTCCTCTCGACTAGAAACCAGGAACTACAAACTATAACTCCTCGTGATGGTCATCTGGTGCTTGCCGTCGAGGGCGACGACGACGCGGGTGTAGCGGCCATGGGTGTCGATGTCGTAGTCGAACGTGCGCTCGTGCACCACATCATTGCCCTTGAGTTCCTTGATGGCAATAAGGAATTTCTTACCTGTGGCAGTATCAAAGTCATAGTGATAGCGGAACACCTTGCCACCCACTTCCTCACGGATGATGTAACCATCCTGATAGATGAGTGTGCGATGGTCACTACCCGGCTGGGTAATCACACGCTTGGACAGATGCCCTTGTTCGTTATAAGAATAGTCCTGGCGGCTACCGTTGCTGCCCTTGACACTTTCACGTCGCCCGTGTTCGCCATAGATGGGCGAATAGTTGATGGCGCGGCTCTTGCTCTTGCTCTGCTTGAGGGTGAATCCCAGCACGGGGTCATAAGAGTAGGTGTAATTGACCTCGGTCTTATTGCCCTTGCTGCCCTGGATGACCGAGCGAGTGAGCAAGCCCTGCTCGTTGAAGACAAAGATATTGTCACGCGTGTTACCGTTGGCCAGCACCACATGCTCGTCAACACGCCCTGTGCATCCGTTGAACCCCAGGTCCAGATGCTCGATGCGGTAACTGTGGGTGGGATTGTTGATCAGGTTGGTGTAAAACAACTTGATGGCAGGGTCAACCGATCGCATGGTGTCCATGTAGGCCGTCAGGCTCTCGAGTGTGACATCCTTGCTGCAATAAGCATTCTGGGCTCTCAATGCCCCACCTATGGTCAACATGGCCATGAAGGCCAGCACAATGAATTTCTTGATCATATCGATAATTCGTTTAATGAGTTAAGTCTGCAAAGATAATTAAAATCTTCATTCTCACAAAAAATACCATATTTCCCACCCTTGATGATGATGGATTGTTGTTTTTTGCTTATCTTCGCAGTTTGTTAACCATTTTAAACCAAAAATCAACAACTAGAAACCAAGGACTAAAGACCAATAATAACTTAAATACATTTTTTATTTATGAAAGACGAAATGATTGTTGAACAACAGCAAGAAGAGATCGCGCTGCCCGAGAACGCCGCTCGCGAACTCAAGCCTGGGGAGAAGTATGTCCCCATCTTGAAGCCCGACAAGACGTATCCCGAGATCACGCCCTACAGCGTTTCGCTGGGTCTGATCATGGCGGTCATCTTCAGTGCCGCCGCAGCCTATCTGGGTCTGAAGGTGGGCCAGGTGTTTGAAGCCGCTATTCCCATCGCCATCATCGCAGCCGGCATCGGTGCGGTGACCAAGCGCAAGAACTCGCTGGGCGAGAATGTCATCATCCAGTCGATTGGTGCCGCATCGGGCATCATCGTGGCCGGTGCCATCTTCACCCTGCCCGCCCTGTATATCCTGCAAGCCGAGTATCCCGAGATCACTGTCAACTTCCTGGAAGTGTTTCTCAGCTCGCTGCTGGGTGGTATCTTGGGTATTCTGTTCTTTATCCCCTTCCGCAAGTACTTTGTGAGCGACATGCACGGCAAGTTCCCGTTCCCCGAGGCTACCGCGACTACCCAGGTGCTCGTCAGTGGCCAGAAGGGCGGCGACCAGGCCCGTCCGCTGCTCATCGCCGGTCTGGTGGGTGGTCTGTATGACTTCCTGCTCTCGACCTTTGGCTGGTGGAAAGAGGTGCTCACGACCCAGGCTATCCCTGCCCTTCAAGGCTTTACCGACAACGTGAAGATGATCTTCAAGATCAACACCGGTGCCGCCGTGCTGGGTCTGGGCTATATCATCGGCTTGCCCTACGCCTTCATCATCTTTGCCGGTAGTGCCTTCATCTGGTGGGTGATCGTGCCCCTGTTGGGCATGAATCCCGAGTACGCCCAGATGGCACCTGACCAGATCTTTGCTGGCGGTGCCCGCTACATCGGTATCGGCGGTATCGCCATGAGCGGTATCATCGGCATCGTCAAGTCGTGGGGTGTCATCAAGAATGCCGCAGGTCTGGCAGGCCAGGCCTTCAAGGGCCAGGACCAGAACATGCAGGTGGAGCGCCACCAGCGCGACATCTCGATGAAGGTGCTCGTGTTTGCCCTGCTGGCAGCCTTGCTGGTGACCTTCGTGTTCTTCTATATCGGTGTAATCCACAACCTGATGCAGACGGTAGTCGCCTTTATCGTTGTGCTGGTTATCGCCTTCCTGTTTACCACTGTGGCAGCTAACGCTATCGCCATCGTGGGCAGCAACCCCGTGTCGGGAATGACGTTGATGACCTTGATCGTGGCCAGCGTCATCTTTGTGGCCATCGGCCTTAACGGTTCCAAGGGTATCGTTGCCGCTATGGTCATCGGTGGCGTGGTGTGCACCGCCCTGTCGATGGCTGGTGGCATGGTGACCGATATGAAGATCGGTTACTGGATCGGTACCACCCCTGCCAAGCAGCAGACGTGGAAGTTTGTCGGCACCCTCGTGTCGGCAGCTACCGTGGGTGGTGTGATGATCATCCTCAATGAGGCCTACGGTTTCACTGGCGAGAACGCCCTCGTTGCTCCCCAGGCCAACGCTATGGCAGCCGTCATCAAGCCCCTCATGATGGGTGGTGAGACGCCTTGGTTACTCTACGGCGTGGGTGCCATTCTGGCCCTGTTGCTCAACTGGTTGAAGGTGCCTGCCCTGCCCTTCTCGCTGGGTATGTTCATCCCCTTGCAACTCAACGCACCGCTGCTCGTCGGCGCCATCATCAGTTGGTTTGTCGGCAGCCGCAGCAAGGATGAGAAAGTTAACAACGCCCGCAAGGAGCGCGGTACCCTGCTGGCCAGCGGTTTCATCGCGGGTGGTGCCCTCATGGGTGTCGTCAGCGCTGCCATGATCTTCTTCGGCTTCAAGTACACCAGCCCCCTGAGTGAGACCGCCAGCAACGTTCTCGCCATCGTGATGTACATCGCCCTCATCCTCTTCCTGGCCGTCTCCTGCCTGCGCGCCAAGAAAGACAACTAAACCACGGCATCACAAGAAAACAACAAAGACAACTGGAGCAACTCAAACAACTGTCAATCAATCAGATAGTTATCCAAGTTGTTCCAGTTGTTTTTTTATTATAAAGTCCCATCCAGTCCGTCCAGCAAACACCGCAACGTGTCCCGTTCTCGACGGCGGAGCCGTCGAGAAAGATAAGAAAACCACCCCATCCCTCTTGACAAGCCCTCAATAATTTACTACCTTTGCATCAACTATAATTATTATCAATTATAAAACCAAGAAAAACACCATGGAAATCAACTATTATCGTCAGCCCAACAGCCAGGGTACCCAGGAAGCGTGGGAATCCTGCCAGTTCACATGTGACACCAATCTCAGCGACTTCACTATCAAGCCACTGGTCACCATCAACGGCCAGCCCATCCTGCGCCAGCACCATGTCACCTACCTCACTGGCAAGGAGACCTGCCGTGCCCACCATTTCGCCAAGCACCTCGCCATCCAAGTCCTCACCAGCGATAACAACAATATCAACAACGACAAGACCAGCATGGCCACCCGCGACAGGGTCAATGTATGCAGCGACTCCGTCGCTGCCCCCACCGCCCGCAATAGCGACAGGGTCAGCGTGGGCAGCGATTCCCTCGCTCCCTCCCCCCGCTGCAGCCGCTGCAAGGTCCTCTGGATTGACACCCTCCACGGCCCCCACATCAGCGCCGCCATCTACCGCGAGCTCGCAGCCCATGCCATCCACAAGCAAGACCTCCACTTCATCTGCCTCGACATCCTCGGCGGCCAGCGTTACGACTTCTGGTACATCAACCGAGCCATCGAGACCCTCATCAAGAATAAGAAGCCCGACCTCGTCGTCATCGATGACATCGACCATTTCATGCCCCACTGCGGCATCAACATCGCCACCGAGGTAATCCACGTCGTCCGCGATGTTCTCAACCACAGCAACACCGCCTTTCTCTTCATTGGCTACAACCATCTCAGCAAGAAAGCCAGCACCACAGGCAACCTCGGCAAGCAACTATTCATGAACGCCAACGACGTCTTCTCGCTCTCCACCCAGCGCGAAGTCACCACCGTCCGCCACACCATCAGCTACGACCTCAGTTGTCACCCCGACATCAGCGAGTTCCATTTCACCATCGACACCGACAACCTCCCCCACGAAACCACCCCCGTCAAAAAAGACACCACCCCCACCGCGACCAGCGATAAGGGCAACGAGCCCCGCGACAGGGTCAGCGTGGGCAGCGACTCCGTCGCTGCCACCTCAGCATGCAACAGCGCCAGCACGGCCACCCGCGACAGGGTCAGCGTATGCAGCGACTCCGTCGCTGCCACCTCAGCATGCAACAGCGCCAGCACGGCCACCCGCGACAGGGTCAGCGTATGCAGCGACTCCGTCGCTGCCACCTCAGCATGCAACAGCGCCAGCACGGCCACCCGCGACAGGGTCAGCGTATGCAGCGACTCCGTCGCTGCCACCTCAGCATGCAACAGCGCCAGCACGGCCACCCGCGACAGGGTCAGCGTATGCAGCGACTCCGTCGCTGCCACCTCAGCATGCAACAGCGCCAGCACGGCCACCCGCGACAGGGTCAATGTATGCAGCGACTCCGTCGCTGCCTCTTCCTCAAAGTTCATCCCATCAGGGCGGGGCGTTGATGTTCCACTGCTCCCCAAGGGTACCACCGTCCCCTCAATTAACAATTCATTAACACTTCCGCCCCTCCCAAACGGTTCCCCGTGCTGTGGCATTGCCACAGCCCCGGCGTCAACTAAACCATGACTCCCCGCAGCACCCATCCCATCCCTGTGCAGCATGTTGTGGTAGTGCAGGCCTTTGGCCTGTACAATAATCGCCCTAATTTTTTGCACTTTCCATGGGAAAGCCCTACCTTTGCCATTGGATTGCAAGCGATCCGCAACATTGCATAATAACACCAGGAAAATGACAACTAAATAATACCTCATCATGAAACATTTCATCAAAGCCACCCTCCTACTGCTGGCCCTACTATTGCTGACCATGATATCATGCTCTGGCAATCAGAGTGTGCCAAATTCAGACTCCACGTTCGAGGTCAACGGCATCATCTACAACAAAATCAATAGCAATGAAGTCGAAGTCACCTTCAAAGGAACATCAGATTCCCAGTTTTCCAATGATTACTCTGGCTCGGTGACCATCCCCGCTACCGTCACCTACCACGGCACGACCTACTCCGTCACTTCCATCGGCTACGGCGCGTTCGATCACTGCTACGGTCTTACCAACATCAATATACCCAAATCCGTTACAAACATCGACCGCTATGCGTTCCGAGGCTGCTCCAGCCTAACCAACATCAACATCCCCAACTCCGTCACTTCCATCGGCGACGAGGCGTTCGATGGCTGCTCCAGCCTAACCAGCATCAACATACCCAACTCCGTCACAGACATCACTAACTCTGCATTCTCATGCTGCTCTAGCCTTGAAAACATCTCAGTTGCTAGTAATAACACAAACTACGATTCTCGCAACAACTGCAATGCCATTATCGAAACGGCAACCAATACATTAATTGCTGGTTGCAAAAACACGACTATCCCTAACTCCGTCACTTCCATCGGCGCCGGGGCGTTCCTGGGCCGCTCCAGCCTAACCGCCATCAACATCCCAAACTCCGTCACTTCGATCCAGTGGATTGCGTTCGCCGAATGTACTTCCCTCTCCAGCATCGACATACCCAACTCTGTCACAAACATCGACGGCTGGGCGTTCCTGGGCTGCTCTGGCCTAGCCTCCATCTCAGTAGTTAGCGATAATCCAAAGTACGATTCTCGCAACAACTGCAATGCCATTATCGAAACGGCAACCAATACATTAATTGCTGGTTGCATGAACACGACCATCCCCAAATCCGTCACTTCCATCGGCGACGAGGCGTTCTCTAACTGCTCTAGCCTAACCTCCATCAACATCCCCAACTCCGTCACGACCATCGGCGACATGGCGTTCGAAGGCTGCTCTGGCTTGACTAACATCAGCATCCCTAACTCCGTCACTTCCATCGGCGACCATACGTTCTATAGCTGCTCCAGCCTAACCTCCATCTCAGTAGCTAGCGATAATCCAAAGTACGATTCTCGCAACAACTGCAATGCCATTATCGAAACGGCAACCAATACATTAATTGCTGGTTGCATGAACACGACCATCCCCAAATCCGTCACTTCCATCAACGAGGAGTTCCTGGATTGTCCTTCTTTAAAAGACGTCTATTGCTACGCAACCACTCCCCCTAGATGCGAGAACTCTTGTTATATCAACTATTCCGCGACACTCCATGTGCCAGCGGCGTCATTAGCAGCTTATCATAAAGCCCCCGTTTGGAGCAAGTTCAAGAAGATTGTGGGTGATGCCGACGCTACCAACGGGTATCGCAACCAGTCGCGATAGTGTTGAAACCCGGCCGGGTGAATAAATCGAATTGACTGCCACTGTTGCCCCCGCTAACGAATCACACATAATAACCACACAAACACCTATCATTCAACAAAATAGTTGTCCAAGTTGTTCCAGTTGTTTTTTATTATAAAAATGGGGCGCCCTGATTTTTTGCACTTTCCATGGGAAAGCCCTACCTTTGCCATTGGATTGCAAGCGATCCGCAACATTGCATAATAACACCAGGAAAATGACAACTAAATAATACCTCATCATGAAACATCTCATCAAAGCCACCCTCCTGCTGCTGGCCCTATTACTGCCAACCCTCACCCACGCCCACGACATCGAAGTCGACGGCATCTACTACTACATCATCGGCACCACCGCCTTCGTCACCTACAAGGGATCATCACCTTCCCAGTATTCCAATGAATACTCTGGCTCGGTGACCATCCCCGCCACCGTCACCTACAATAACAAAACTTATCCCGTCACCTTCATCAGCTATTCTGCTTTCCGTGACTGCTCCAACCTAACCAACATCAATATCCCCAACTCTGTCACTTCCATCGGCTCCTATGCGTTCTCTAGCTGCTCCAGCCTAACCAACATCAACATCCCCAAGTCCGTCACTTCCATCATCGGCGGCGCGTTCGCTGGCTGCTCCAACCTGACTAACATCAATATACCCAACTCCGTCACGACCATCGGCTATAAAGCGTTCAATAATTGCAGCGGCCTGACCACCATCAACATCCCAAATTCCGTCACAGCCATAGGCTATGATGCGTTCTCTGGCACCTCTTGGTACGACAACCAACCTGACGGATTAGTCTATGCAGGATTAGTCGCTTATGAATACAAAGGCACCAAGCCTGAGGGAACAACCATCACACTAAAAGAAGGGACAAAAGGAATTGCTGACTTTGCGTTCTCTAACTGCTCCAACCTTGCCGCCATCAACATCCCCAACTCCGTCACTTACATCGGCGAAGGTGCGTTCAATAATTGCTCCAGCCTGACCACCATCAACATTCCCAACTCCGTCACTTACATCGGCTCCTATGCGTTCTCTGGCTGCTCCAGCCTGACCACCATCAACATCCCAAATTCCGTCACAGCCATAGGCTATGATGCGTTCTCTGGCACCTCTTGGTACGACAACCAACCTGACGGATTAGTCTATGCAGGATTAGTCGCTTATGAATACAAAGGCACCAAGCCTGAGGGAACAACCATCACACTAAAAGAAGGGACAAAAGGAATTGCTGACTTTGCGTTCTCTAACTGCTCCAACCTTGCCGCCATCAACATCCCCAACTCCGTCACTTACATCGGCGAAGGGGCATTCTCAGACTGTATCCATCTAAACGACCTCTATTGTTACGCAACCACCCCTCCTAAATGTTGCCAATCTACTTTTACCAACATTCTTTCTAAGACAAATTCTACGACACTCCATGTGCCAGCGGCGTCATTAGCAGCATATCGTGCAGCACCCGTTTGGAAGGATTATAAAAATATCGTGGGGGATGCCGACGCTACCAACGGGCATCGCAACCAGTCGCGATAGTGTTGAACCCAGCCGGGTGAATAAATCGAATTGCTGACCACCGTTACCCCTGCTAACGAATCGCACATAATAGCTACACAAACATCTATCATTCAACAAAATAGTTGTCCAAGTTGTTCCAGTTGTTTTTTATTATAAAAATGGGGCGCCCTGATTTTTTGCACTTTCCATGGGAAAGCCCTACCTTTGCCATTGGATTGCAAGCGATCCGCAACATTGCATAATAACACCAGGAAAATAACAACTAAACAATATCTCATCATGAAACATCTCACCAATACCACCCTACTGCTGCTGCCCCTACTATTGCTGGCCATGGTATCATGCTCTGGCAAAAAGAGTGTGTCAAAATCAGGCTCCAAGTTCAAGGTTAACGGCATCTACTACAGCATCAAAGGCAGCACCGCCACCGTTCCCTTCATGGGATCACGTTATTACGAATCTCTCATTAAATTCTCCAATGAATACTCCAAAGAATACCCCAGCGTGCTAACCATCCCCGCCGCCATTACCCACGGCGACACAATCTACCCCGTCACCTCCATCGACTTCTTTGCGTTCGGTAGCTGCTCCAACCTAACCGACATCACCATCCCTAACTCCGTCACTTCGATCGATGACGGGGCGTTCGCTGGCTGCTCCAACCTAGCCGCCATCTCGGTAGCTAGCGATAATCCAAAGTACGATTCTCGCAATAACTGCAATGCCATTATCGAAACGGCAACCAATACATTAATTGCTGGTTGCATGAACACGACCATCCCCAACTCCGTCACTTCTATCGGCGGCTGCGCGTCGTTCTATGACTCGGCCGGCCTCCCCAAGTCCGTCACTTCCATCATCGGCGGCGCGTTCGCTGGCTGCTCCAACCTGACTAACATCAATATACCCAACTCCGTCACGACCATCGGCTATAAAGCGTTCAATAATTGCAGCGGCCTGACCACCATCAACATACCTAACTCCGTCACGACCATCAAGCCATTTGCGTTCTCTGGCTGCTCCAGCCTAGCCACCATCTCAGTAGCTAGCGATAATCCAAAGTACGATTCTCGCAACAACTGCAATGCCATTATCGAAACGGCAACCAATACATTAATTGCTGGTTGCATGAACACGACCATCCCCAACTCCGTCACTTCTATCGGCGAAGGTGCGTTCAATAATTGCTCCAACCTGACCACCATCAACATCCCCAACTCCGTCACGACCATCGGCTATGAAGCGTTCAATAATTGCTCCAGCCTGACCACCATCAACATCCCCAACTCCGTCACAACCATTGCCTTCAAGGCGTTCGATGGCACCGCTTGGTACGACAACCAACCTGACGGATGGGTCTATGCAGGATTGGTCGCTTATGGATACAAAGGTGACATGCCCGAAGGAACAAGCATTACACTAAGAGAAGGGACCACAGGAATAGCAGATGGTGCCTTCTCTTCCGGCTCTAACCTGACCACCGTCAGCATCCCCAACTCCGTCACTTACATCGGCGAAGGGGCATTCTCTTGCTGTATCCATCTAAACGACGTCTATTGTTACGCAACCACTCCTCCTAAATGTTGCGAATCTACTTTTACCAACATTCTTTATATGACAAATTCTGCGACACTCCATGTGCCAGCGGCGTCATTAGCAGCTTATCTTGCAGCACCCGTTTGGAAAGATTTTAAAAATATCGTGGGGGATGCCGTTGCACCAACGGGTATCGCAACCAGTCGCGATAGTGTTGAACCCAGCCGGGTGAATAAATCGAATTGCTGACCACCGTTACCCCCGCTAACGAATCACACATAATAGCTACACAAACATCTGTAATTCAACAAAATAGCCATTATAGCTATCTTGATTATCTTTGTTAAGTGGCTACCAAGATGAAGATTGTGTATCTTGTATTTCTTGTTTTCGTTATATAAAAAAGGACGACTGTTGTCGTCCTTTTTGGCGGAGTGACCGAGATTCGAACTCGGGATACGCTTTTGACGTATACACGCTTTCCAGGCGTGCCTCTTCAGCCACTCGAGCATCACTCCATGCGCTAAATGCGGGGCAAAGGTAATACAATTTGGCGGAAAAACGCAAGTTTTTCTTGATTTTTTAATATTTTTGTAGCCATGAATAACAACGAGCGACTATCGACTTACAACAACACGGGTGGCGCCGATCGCCAAGATGCGCGGGTAAAGCAGCTTGCAGTGGACGTGCTGCGCTGGCTCCCCTATGACCCCAACGACGACCAGATGATGGTCATCGTGGCGCTGGCCCACTTCCTGCTCTATGCTCCCGAGCGCTCGGTGTTTATCCTGGGGGGGTATGCTGGCACAGGCAAAACGTCGCTCACCGGTGCCATTGTCAAGGCGCTGCACCAGCAGGGCAAGAAATCGGTACTGATGGCGCCGACGGGCCGCGCAGCTCACATCTTTAGCGACTATTCAGGACATCCTGCCTATACTATCCACCGCAAGATCTACCGCCAGCAAGGCTACGGCATTGATGCCTTCGGCCTGGCCGAGAATAAGCATACCAACACTCTGTTTATTGTTGATGAGGCATCGATGATCAGCAATGCCAACGATGGGTCGATGTTCGGCAGCGGGCGGTTGCTCGAAGACCTTGTCGGATATGTCTATAACGGTATGGGATGCAAACTGGTGCTCATGGGCGACAATGCCCAGCTGCCTCCTGTGGGACAACTCGTGAGCCCCGCATTGGATGACGAGATACTGCGTTCACTGGGGCTGACGACCTATGGCGTATTCCTACGCGAAATAGCCCGCCAAGCCCAAGAGAGTGGCATCCTGCACAACGCCACCCTGCTGCGACAAGCGATGGAAGATGGCCTGTTAGGACGGCCACACTTTGACCTCGATGACATGGAGGACATCCAAGCCGTGTCAAGCGAATTCCTGCTTGAGACCATCAGCGACTGCTATGACCGCGACGGCATGGGCGAGACCATCATCGTGACCCGCAGCAACAAGCGCGCCACATTGTTTAATATGGGCGTGCGCAACACGATACTCTACCGCGAGGACCTGCTCGTGAACGATGACATGCTGCTCGTGGCCAAGAACAACTACTACTGGGCTCGTGACTATGAGCAACTGGACTTTATCGCCAACGGCGACGTGTGCCGCGTGAGGCGCGTGTGGGGTGACATCGAGCACAAGTACGGCCTGCGATTTGCCAACGTGACGGTCGAGTTTCCCGACCACGATGGCGTGGAGATGGACTGCAAGATTGTGGTCGATTGCTTGTTGAGCGACACCCCGGCACTGAACCGCGAACAGAGCGATCGCATGTTCAACGAGGTGTGGGAAGAACTCACGGGCGACAAGCGTGCACGTTATAAAGCCCTGAAGGAGCATCCCTACTTCAATGCCTTGCAGGTCAAGTATGCCTATGCCGTGACGTGCCACAAGGCGCAGGGCGGGCAATGGCGCAACGTGTTTATCGACATGGGGGGCATCATGCCCGATGCGATGCAGTCGATGGACTTCTACCGCTGGCTCTACACCGCGATGACCCGCGCTCGTGACCGCGTGTATCTCATCAACTGGGTAAACGAGACCGAAATGGCCTGACACGGTGGGCGGACCCCACTTAAATAGAAAAAAGTGATGAGTTGACATGGTGATAATCAGATTTTTATTAACTTTGCCCACTCAACCCATCAATTTCTATATGCAATGAACCAGAATCAGATCATGCGATTGGCCCTAAGCCTGACGGTTGTCCTGTCATGGACGTGTTGTGGCGCGACGATTCCCACAGGATATTACAGTTCGCTCGACGGCAAGAGCGGAGAAGCGTTGAAAGACGCCATCAGCGAACTTGCCCAACGGCACACCACATTGAGTTACGGCAGCCTGTGGATATACTTTGCCGAAACCGACTGCCAGGCCGACGATGCCAGCAAGGTGTGGGACATGTACAGCAACAGGACCTACTACTTCAGGGGCGGCACCAGTGGCGTGTATGGCATGCACAAGGAGCACTCGATGCCCAAGAGCTGGTGGGGCGGCTATGACGAGACACAGGGTTATGCCGGCTACACCGACATCAATCACCTGTACCCCTCGGACGGTGACGCTAACATGGCCAAGTCGAACTACCCGCTGGGAGAGGTGTCAAGTGCCTACTTTGACAATGGGGTGACCCGTGTGGGATCCCCCAAGTCGGGCCAAGGTGGAGGCAGCAACTCGGTGTTTGAGCCCGATGACCGCTACAAGGGTGACTTTGCCCGCACCTATTTCTACATGGCTTGTGCCTATCAGCACTACAAGTGGAAATACACCTACATGCTCACCAACAACTCGTGGAAAGGCTTCAACGAGTGGTCGATCGACTTGTTGTGCCGCTGGGCACGCAACGATGCGGTGAGCGACAAGGAGACGAGTCGCAACGAGGCAGTGCAGAAGTACCAGAACAACCGCAATCCCTTCATCGATTTCCCTGAGTTGTTTGAGTACATCTGGGGCAACCGCCAGGGGCAGGTATTCTATGTGAGCGAGGCAGGTGACACCACGACCTATAGCGGCGATCCCGAACTGATTGCTCCTGTCCAGGGCACGGTGCTCGACTTTGGAGAGGTGGCGCTGGGCAAATCGCTGGACTACACGCTCTATATCAAGGGTCGAGGCCTGAACAACCCGCTGTCGCTTCAACTCTACCGCTATGACTACGAGATGTTCAGCATCCCGGTGACGACCGTGAGCCGCACGGCAGGGAACAGTGCCGAGGGCTATCCGCTACAGATCACTTATACACCCACCACCACGGGTGACCACACAGCCCGTCTGCTCATTCTGGACGGAGGCTTGACAGGCAGCGTGGGCGTGGAATTGCGTGCACGCTGTGTCGCTGTTCCCACCCTTACCCAGCTCCAAGCGCTTCCCGCAACAGGCATCGATGGTACCACCTATGTCGCCAACTGGCGGGCTGCCAGCGAGGAGGTGGACTACTATGTCATCACCCGCACAGTCTATAACAAAGATAGTGGCGAGACACGCACCGAGACCTTCACCACCGACGATGGCAGCACGACGAGTTACACGTTTGACGACCGCAAGCAGGGAGAGTCTCACACCTACTATGTGCAATCCTACCGCCTGGGCTACATGAGTGAGCCGTCCAATGTCATCACCCTTGACCATAGCGGGCTCACTGGCATTGCTGCCGACAAGCCCTTGCAACTGCTGGCCATGGATGGCGGTATCCTGGTGAAATGCAGCGAGGAAATGGGTCAGGCGAGCATCTATAACATAGCCGGTCAAGAAGTTGTGCGCATCGACAACCTCAAGGACGACATGATTATCCCGCTGCCACGCGGCATTTACCTGTTGAAGACCGCTGCGAGCCGCAGTGCATGGAAGGTTGCCGTGCAGTAACCCACAGTGAGGCGGATGCAACGGAGATAACGGAAGTAACGGACATAACAGACATAACGAATCAAGCGGTTGGCCAAATGGCCAACCGCTTGATTTATAACAGGTTGTGGTCTATTACTCCTTGATGAGGTTGCCACCCTCCTTGAGAGCCTCCTCGTTGAGGGGGATGAGGTGCCAGTGGCGCTCGGGAAGGGTCTTCTTGAGGGCCTTGAGCACGCTCTCGATGGTCACCATGGGGCGCACCTTGAGCATTGAACCCAGCACGATCATGTTGAAGGTCTTGGAGTTCTTCATCTCAATAGACTTCTCGGTTGCATCGATAGGATAAATCTTGATGTCGGTGCGGGTGGGTTTCTTGTGGATGCCATAGGTGTCATACATCAAGATACCACCGGGTTTTACCTTGCTCTCAAACTTGTCGAGAGACTGCTGGTTGAGCACAACTACCACGTCATAGGTGTTGAGGACGGGCGAGCTGATGCGCTCATCGCTCACGATAACGGTAACGTTGGCAGTACCACCACGCTGTTCGGGACCGTAAGAGGGGAGCCAGCAAACCTCCTTGTCTTCCATCAGACCAGAGTAGGCCAGGATCTTACCCATTGACAATACACCCTGTCCGCCGAAACCGGCAATAACTATTTCGTTAATCATAATAGTGTCTTGTTAATTTTTAGCGTTGAATACCATCTTCTAAGTTCTTCAGGTCTCCCAGGGGATACTTGGCGAACATGTTCTCTTCCATCCACTTGTTGGCCTTCTCGGGAGTGAGTTTCCAACCCGTGTTGCAAGCGCTGACGATCTCGACAACCGAGGTGCCCTTGCAGTTGATGCTGTTCTCAAAAGCCTTGCGCAGGGCGGCTTTGGCCTTGCGTACGTTGGCGGGCGTGTGAACGCTCTGACGGGTCACGTAGCAGGTACCGTCGAGTTGAGCCAGAAGCGGGGTGATGGCCAGGGGATAACCATTCAGGTCCGGACGGCGGCCATAGGGGCAGGTAGCGGTCTTCTGACCCAGCAGGGTCGTGGGAGCCATCTGTCCACCGGTCATACCGTAGATAGCATTGTTGATGAAGATGATGGCGATGTTCTCACCACGGTTGCAAGCGTGAATCGACTCGCAGGTACCGATAGCCGAGAAGTCACCGTCGCCCTGGTAGGTGAACACCAGGTTCTCGGGCCACAGGCGCTTAACAGCGGTAGCCAGAGCGGTGGCACGTCCGTGGGGAGCCTCCTCCCAGTCCACGTCGATGTAGTTGTAAGCAAACACGGCGCAACCAACGGGCGAAATGCCTACGGTCTTTTCAGCAACACCCATTTCCTCGATGACCTGGGCCACGAGTTTGTGTACAACGCCATGGCTGCAACCAGGGCAATAGTGCATGTGAACTTGGTTCAGCAGCGCAGGTGCAGAATAAACTTTATTCTCAGGTTTAATGATATCGTTAAGTTCCATTGCGTTATTACTTATTAATGAGTTTCTCTTTCAGTACGTTCAACAGCTCGTCGGGAGTGGGCACGTTACCACCGAAGCGGCCATAGTGCTCAACCGGCATCTTGCATTCAACGGCAAGTTTCACATCCTCGACCATCTGGCCGGCGTTGAGCTCAACACACAGGATGCCCTTGACATTCTTGGCAGCCTCACGAAGCTGCTTCTCGGGGAAGGGCCACAAGGTGATGGGACGGAACATGCCCACCTTGATGCCCTCCTGGCGAGCCAGCTCCATCGTCTTCATGGCGATTCGGGCGGTAGTGCCAAAAGCGGTGATCAGATAATCGCAATCCTCAACGTCGATGAGTTCGCAACGGGTCTCATTCTTCTCGATCTCGCGGTAGCAAGCCTGGAAGCGCCAGTTGTTCTCCTCCATCTTGTCGTCGTCGAGCTCAAGGCTGGTAACGACATTGCTGGGACGCATACCCTTGCGACCGTTAACGGCCCAGGGGCACTGCTCGCGGATCTGCTCCTCGGTGCGGCGCGGACGCTGCTCGGGCAGAACCACCTTCTCCATGAGCTGGCCGATGGTACCATCGGCGAGAATCATCGACACACAACGATACTTGAAGGCCAAGTCAAATCCCAGAGCGACCATGTCGGCCATCTCCTGAACACTGCTGGGAGCGAGCACGATCATGTGGTAGTCACCGTGACCGCCACCCTTGCAAGCCTGGAAGTAGTCGGCCTGAGAAGCGTGGATAGTACCCAGACCAGGACCACCGCGCTGTACGTTGATCAACAGAGCGGGAACCTCGCTGGCAGCGAGATAGGACACACCCTCCTGCATGAGGCTGAAGCCAGGGCTGGAAGTAGAAGTGCAGACAGCCTTACCGGTCATGGCACCACCATACACCATGTTGATGGCAGCGACCTCACTCTCGGCCTGCAGTACAACCATACCAGTAGTGTCCCAAGGCATTTCTTCCTCGAGTTTCTCAAGCACCTCACTCTGCGGAGTGATTGGGTAGCCGAAATATCCGTCGGCGCCGTAGCGAATCATAGCCATGGCGAGGGCTTCGTTACCCTTCATCAATGTTACTTTATCGTTCATATTGTTCGACAGTAGTTTAAATGGTTAGTCTCTATTATTTCTCCGTCACACGATAAACCTCGATGCAGGCATCAGGGCAAACGAGTGCACAACTCTGGCAACCGATACAAGCCTCCGGTTGCTCCATATACGCGAAATGATATCCGCGGTCATTCACCTCTTTCTCTTTGAGGTTCAATACATTGCATGGGCATGCCACAACACACAGGCGGCATCCCTTGCATCGCTCCGTATTCACTACTACGGCTCCATGAATTTTTGCCATAAATATAGATATAGTTTAAAGGTTATAAATAGTTAGTCTTACAATTACCGCAAAAATACTTCTTTTTGGGGACATAGCAAGCAAAAAAGAGTGAATATTTACCAACAAATGATGATTTTCTTACTGAAATAAGCAGATATAGCATATAGCGGGATGTTTTCCATCCAGCCCGCATCTTGATAAGGATTCATTGATATCCTCAAGCCCTTAAACTCACTAAATGATCATCTACATTAAAAAAATGAATTGACCACTGACAAAATCAGATTTTACATTTTTTTGGACATTCAAAATAGGTGCTAATAATGACATTTGTTGTGAAGTTAAAACAAAGTATAAATAGTATTAAAAATGCAGGTATTGATAAGAATTCATAATATCTTTGCGAAAAATCATCATAAAAAGTATTGTATTATGAAAACGATTGTATTACTTCTCACCTCATTGATGCCATTTGCCTTGTTTTCACAAAGCAAATCCAGTAGCGCAGACATTAAAAGGCCCGTGCCCTCAAATATGGCCATTTCTCCAGAATCTCATGAAAATGTACTTACAGAAAACACGCTTAACCTGGAGGTACATTTAATCGCCGAGAACAAGAGTAGTAGTGACCAACAATATTCCATCAGAATGTCAGGGCTTCGCTCCAGATCAGACAGAAGGCTGCTTTTGGTTGAAGCACAGCCCATTTTGCTGACATTAAGTAATGGTAAAGTTTTGGAATTCAATACTGTTGGCGCGGGCATTAAAGAAGTCAACAATTCACAGTCAGCATCCCACGGCATTGATGACGACCTCGTCTTCATGGTTTCTCGTGAACAAATCAACGAGATCATACAAGGCAGAATAGTAAATGTACGTTTTGCGCTCAACGGTACGAAATTGGTCAACTATCAGGTCGAGAATAACCGTTTCTCTGAGGCCTTGAGTGAGCAACTTGAAGTTCTTGACGGCAATGAAAACCCAATGAGTGGTGACATTGACAGATACCTCGTGCCATTACAGATTGTCACTACCGAAAGGTAACCAACTCAACCCAAATCGCCAGGCCTTGATAACGCAGAATCACACTTTAGGTGGGAAAAATGTGATTTTTAACACATTTTTTGGACCTAAAGTATGATTATCGGGTAGTTGTATCTCTGATGCATGGTAGCAGAGGTGTCCCTTAAAGGAGGTGGAGGGCGATGTGGGCGCATCATCGGGACAGAAAACCCTTTTATCCGCTGAGCCCTGATTATTCTTCGGACAGCTAATAATAACCTTTTCATTTCATGTGGGAATCATGAAAGTCAGGCGGCGGGACCGTGTGGTCTCGCCGCCTTGACAATTATTGACGGGGGCTCGCAATGAAGCCCTTGATGGGTCAAAATTTGGGGATTACTTCTTGTTGTTGTAGGCGTTGATGATGTTGTCGATGCTGTCATCGATGCGCATACGGTAGAAGGAGCGCCATACAAAGAATACTGCCACGAGGGTGAACACGATGCCAAACCAGGGAGCTACAGCCTGGAAGTTGGGGGCAATCGCCATCTCCATAGCCAGCAGACCAAACAGGGTGGTGAACTTGATGATGGGGTTCAAGGAAACAGAAGAGGTGTCCTTGAAGGGGTCACCAACGGTGTCACCGACAACCGATGCGTCGTGCAGATCGGTACCCTTGAGGTCGAGGTCAACCTCAACGACCTTCTTACTGTTATCCCAGCTACCACCGGCGTTGGCCATGAATACAGCCTGGAACAGACCGAACAAAGCAATCGAGATCAGGTAAGAAACGAAGAGCGAAACGGCGTTGTTGCCACCCACACTACCCGGCGATGCCAAGCAGGCGAAACCGAGTGCGAAGAAGAAGATGGCCAGGAAGATGTTGAACATACCCTTCTGGGCATACTGGGTGCAAATCTTAACGACCTCGACCGACGACTTGGTGTCGGCCTTCTTGGGGGCGTTGGGATCGAGCTTGATGTGGTCCTTGATGAAGGCAACGGCACGGTTGGCACCGACGGTAACGGCCTGGGTCGAAGCACCGGTGAACCAGTAGATAACACAGCCACCCAGCAGGAAGCCGATGATGGTGTAAGGATTCAACAGGTTGAGCAGGCTGGCGGGGTCAACGCCCAGGGTCTTCTGGATGACGAGGATGATCGAGAAGATCATCGTGGTGGCACCAACGACTGCGGTACCGATGAGCACGGGCTTGGCAGTGGCCTTGAAGGTATTGCCGGCACCGTCGTTCTCCTCCAGATAGTGCTTGGACTTCTCCCAGTCGGGCTTGAAACCGAAATCACGCTCAATCTCTTCGTCCTTGTTGGGGACCTCCTCGATGAGGGAGAGCTCATAGACGCTCTGGGCGTTATCGGTCACGGGACCGTAGCTGTCAACAGCGATGGTCACAGGACCCATACCCAGCATACCGAAGGCCACAAGACCGAAGGCAAAGATAGCAGGATAGGACATCAACGTCTCGGGGATGTCGATAGAGAAGGCATAGCCGACGAACATCAACAGCACGAATGCCAGACCGGTCCAGAAGCCTGAGAAGTTACCAGCAACAAAACCACTGAGGATATTCAGTGAAGCGCCACCATGGTGGGAAGCCTTAACGACCTCCAGGACGTGACCACTCTTGGGCGAAGTAAAGATCTTGGTAATCTCGGGGATGAGGGCAGCGCCCAGGGTACCCATCGAGATAATGCTTGCAAGCTGCCACCACAGGTTGGGGTGATCGGCGATATTGCCCAGCTGCATATAGGATACGATATAGGTTACTGCAATACTCAGCACACTGGCAAACCAAACGAGCGAAGTCAGCGGTTTCTCGAAATCGAGGCTGTCCTTGCCTGCATACTTTGCCTTGCAGAATGCCTTGTTAATCCAGTAAGCAACAACCGAGGTGATGACCATCAAGATGCGCATCGAGAAAATCCACACGAGCAGGTTCCTCTGCATCTCGGGATCCTTGACAGCAAGCAGGATGAACGATACCAGAGCGACACCAGTCACACCGTAGGTCTCAAAACCATCGGCAGTGGGGCCAACACTGTCACCAGCGTTATCACCAGTACAGTCGGCAATCACACCAGGATTGCGGGGATCATCCTCACCAATCTTGAAGACCACCTTCATCAGGTCACTACCGATATCGGCAATCTTGGTGAAGATACCACCAGCGATGCGCAGGGCGCTGGCACCAAGGCTCTCACCGATGGCAAAGCCAATCAGGCAGACACCAGCCAGATCACAGGGGACATACAGCAGGATGACAAGCATGATGATGAGCTCAACGCACACCAGCATCACGCCAATGCTCATACCTGCATTCAAGGGAATATTGAGCAAGCGCAGCGGGTCGCGGCGCAACGAAGCAAACGCCATGCGGGCGTTAGCATAAGTGTTCATGCGGATACCATAGGCAGCAACGGCATAGGAGCCGAGCATACCAATGATGGTGGACAGCAGGATAATGCATACCTCCCAAACCTTCATTCCGCTCAATCCGCCAAAGTAGAAGGCGACAACCACGCCGATGAAGACAAACAGGATGGCCAGGAAACGGCCCTGCTGCTTGAGGTAGGTCGAACAAGTCTTGTAAATCACCTCACCAATCTCGCGCATAGCGTCATGCACGGGAAGATTCTTGGTCTTGACAAAGTGATAAACACCGAACAACATACCCAAAATGCACACGAGGAATCCCCAGTGCAGGAAGCTGAAATCATGCAACGACTCTGGCATCACCAGGTCGGCTTCACTAGCGCTGAGCCCCAGCGATGAGGCCAATGCCAGCAGTAAAACAAAGGATTTCTTCATAGATGTTCTCTAATAATTTTACTTGTGTTTATGTTGAAAATTTTATATTATTCGCGGTTTCCATGCAGGCACACCCAAAGGATGCCCTTAAAAATCGGGCACAAAGTTACTACCATTTTTTTTAATAGGTATTATTTTATTAAGAAATTAACACTATCGCCCATAAAAAATTCCGTTTCAAGTCGCAAAAAGGGCACAAATCATGGCAAAAAAATCGGATTTCGTCACATTGAAGTGACAAAATGCCGATACTTTTGCCAAAATAGTGGCAAATTCCCAAATTACGATTTATAACCTAATCACGGTTATTCAAACACATAATTAAGGAAATCATGCAAAGGTTTTAAAGGTTGTAAGTCCTGAGCGACACGCTCAACCCAATCCTCGCAGTCAAAGTAGCTTTCATCCACCCGCTTGACCATCAAGTACTCTTTCATCTTGAGGTATTGTGCCAGGGGATGATCCTTAGGGTAGCCCTTGGGGACCGTCTTGAGCGACTGTGACATCCACTCATAGCGCGAGGTGATGGCAGGGTTGTTGACGATGGCAAGAAACTCCTCGGGCTCGGCGTCAATCAAGCCGCGCAGCTGGTCAAGAATCGTTTTCTCGGGCCACCAGATGCCACCGCACAGCATCATCTCCTCGACCCCGATGTGCACATAGTAGCCCGACTGGACGGTGTGCCTGCCGCCCTTGCCGATGACACCCGAGAAATAGGTCTTGTAAGGACTCTTGTCATGGGAAAACCGGATGTCGCGGTAGATGCGATACACACAATCCTTGACATTGAGGCCGCGCACGTCGGGGAAAAACTCGGCGACCAGTGAGATGAGCCGTTCCATGTCTTGCTCCCAAGCGCCACGCAGGGTGTCATACTGCGGCTTGCGGGCCTTGAACCAAGTGCGGTCGTTGTTGATGGCGAGCTGACGGAGAAAGGCTAAAACCTCGGATATGTTGCTTGCTGATTTCATGAGTTGTAGTTTTTTATTTCATGCAAAGGTAGCGTTTTTTGATAAATCCTGCAAGCGTTGCCCACCTATTCCGGTAGAGTCCAAACACTTGTAATATTGTTGCAAAAGTCGAACAGTTTGTCATGTTTGACACCGATTTTTAAAAAATATTGAATTTTATTTGCACAATTGACAATAAACTGTTACCTTTGGGGCGATATTTATTTGTAACTGATGGCGAGAAATGTCTTTTATCAATATAACCATTAATTATTATCATTTTAATCTTAAAGGCTTATGAAGAAAATTTTGTTTTTCCTGACAGCCGCGATTATGGCGATGTCATTGTCGGCCGCCCCTGTGGATCAGGCAACGGCCAAGATGAAGGCACAAAGTTATCTTTCAAATCAACTTTATGCAGGTAAAATAATGTCTCCAGCAGCGCTGCAACCGGTGCTGCTCAAGGCCGAGATGGGCAATGTAAAGCTCAACGAGCCAGTTTATTACATCTATAACACGAGCACCACATTTATTGTGGTTGCCGGTGATGACCGTGCCGAGGAGATCCTCATGGTGGGCGATCGCCCCTTGAGTGATGTGAACAACTTGCCTCTGGGTCTGAGGGACATGCTCGGACAGTACAAGGATCAGATCATGTTCTTGCAAGAGCACCCGGGCCTGCAGTCCCGCACGCTGGCTGTCGCTCCCAGCACGCCGTCGTTGCGCGCCACGACCTATGGCCCGCTACTGACCGCTATCTGGGACCAGTCGGCACCGTTCTACAACCAGTGTAAGTTTGGCAGCTACCAGTGCTTGACGGGCTGCCCCGCCACGTCGGCCTCGATGGTGTTCTACCACTGGAAGTACCCGACGGCAGCAACGCCCGCTGTTCCTGGTTATACTTCTACCATCAGTTACTCGAGCTATGGCTCGAAGAGTTACACCCACTCGGCGCTGCCCTCAACGACGTTTGACTGGGCCAACATGCTGGACGATTATACCGGCAGTTATACCACGGCTCAGGGAACCGCTGTTGCAACGCTGATGCACTATGTCGGCCAGGCCGAGCGAATGGGCTACGGTACGAGCGCAGCAGGTGGTAGCGGTGTGAGTGTTGACAGTGTTTGCAACATTCGCGACGCTTTCATCTTCTTCGGCTACGACTCAAGCACCACGCGCTTTGTCAAGAAGACCAGTGCCTATAGCGGTGGTACCACCCTGTACAGCGATAGTCAGTGGGCTGCCCTGATTCAGGAAGAGATGGCGGCCGGCCGTCCTATCGTCTTCTGTGCCGTGAGCACCAGCGGCGGTGGCCACGCCTTCAACGTCGATGGTTACAACAGCAGCACTAACAAGTACCACGTCAACTTCGGTTGGAGTGGTGAGGGCAATGCCTGGTGCTCGCTGAACTCCTTCGGCTACAGCAGCTACAATTTCAATGTCTATCAGCAGATGGTGATCGGCATCCAGCCGCCCAGCAGCACTCCTGCAACCCCGACGCTGACCGTCAGCCCGACAACGCTGTCATTCAGCGCTACCGCAGGTCAGACCGCTACCAAGACCTTCACCGTGAAGGGCGCTAACCTCACTGGCAACGTGACCCTGTCGCTGACCGATGCCAATGGTGTTTACACCGTGTCGCCCACGACCATCAGTGCCAGCGCAGCTGCCAGCGGCACAACCGTCACTGTGACCTACAAGCCCACCGCAGCAGGCTCGCACTCGGGCAGCATCAAGGTATCGACCAGCGGTGCGACCGATGTGAACGTCTCGATGAGCGGAACTGCCACTGCTGCCGCACTGGAGACCTATACTCCCGTGATGAGCGCAGCCAACAGCAGCTATATCACCACCAACAGCTTCCGTGCCAACTGGACCGACCAAACATCTAGCGCTAATGTGGCCAGCTATACGCTGCAGGTGACCGAGAAGGGTACCACGCCTGCCACCAGCCAGCTGGCAAGCATCGACCTGAGCAGTGTGACCCAGGTGACCAACTCTGAAGGCTACCTGAGCGATGTGTCGAGCAATATCGCCACCTACCTGGGCACTGGATGGACGGCATCCACCTATGTATATGCCAACACGGGAATGCTCATCACTGGTGGCAACCTGGTATCACCCACTTACAACCTGAACGGTTACAGTCAGGTGACTGTTAAGGTGAAGGCCTATTCCTACTACTCAAGCTATTATGGCAGTGCAACCCTGAGCGTGGGCACTGGTAGCGCCACTAAGACCCAGGCCCTGACCGACAACAGCACCGAGTACACCTTTGTGCTGAACTGCTCATCGAGTGACAAGGTGACTATTGGTTCGACGAGCAACTACATCAGCGTGAGCGCCATTGAGATCATTGCCGGTGACGCGACGGTCAACATGCTGAACGCCAACGAGACTGGTGGCGAAAGCAGCCGTACCATCACGGGTATCACCAACAAGTACTACACCGTCAATAATCTGAAGGAGGGCGCCACCTTTGTTTACAAGGTGAAAGCCATCTACACCGACGGCACCGAGAGCTCATGGAGCAACGAGCAGGAGGTAACCCTGAATGAGAGCACCCCCGCCCTGGTGACCTACACTCCCGTGATGAGCGCAGCCAACAGCAGCTACATCACCAGCTCAAGCTTCCGTGCTGACTGGACCGACCAGACCGCCAGCGACAATGTCGCCAGCTACACCCTTCAGGTGAATGGAGAAGGCGGAGGCACGACACCCTCGACAGGAGCAACCCTGCTGGGCAGCATCGACGGTAGCGGCTACACTGGCAGCTACAAGACGATCACGCTGACCTCGCCGTGGGGCGGCACCAACGTCAAGGGCGGTAACAATGCCGTTTATTTTACCAAGAGCGGCAAGATCACGTTTACCGTGCCCACTGGCTACACCAATGCCACCTTCAGCGTGAAGATCACGACTGTTACCGGCTCTTATGGCACGGGCAACGTCACCGTTGCGTCGACCAAGACCAGCGCAGTGGGCCACACCTTTGCCAAGGGTGAAACCTACACCTGGACCGTGACCGCCAGCTCGGGTGATGTGATTACCCTCACCACGACCGACAGCAGCTATTCTCCTGACCTGTCGCTCGTTGAGGTCTATGCAGGCAATGTATCGCTCAATGCCACTGAGACCGGCGATGCTGATGCCCGCACGATCACCGGCATCACCAACAAGTACTACACTGTACAGGGCCTGACTGCCGCTGCTACCTATACTTATAAGGTGAAGGCTATCTACACCGATGGCAGCGAGAGCGACTGGAGTAACGAGCAGACCGTCACCCTCAAGGAGGAAGAGCAGGCCGCAACGCCGACCCTGACGGTTACTCCCGCCAGCTTGAACATGACTGCCAACGTGGACGGTACAGCAACGGCCACCTTCAAGGTAACGGGCGCTGACCTCACCGACAATGTGACCTTGACCTTGAGCGGCGCAAGCGTGTTCAGCATCACGCCGACCACCATCACCGCAGCCAATGCCGCTAATGGCGTCAACGTGACCGTTACCTACAAGCCCACCGCCTATGGCACCCAGACCGCCACTGTCGCTGTGGCCAGCGCTGGCGCAACCAGCAAGACCGTTTCCATCACTGGTAACGCCACCATCGCCAAGGCTACTCCTGTGCTGAACGATGCTACCAACATCAGCAGCACTGGCTTTACCGCTAACTGGAGCCATGACGTATCGGCATCGGCCGTGTCGAGCTACACGCTGTATGGAACCCTCACCGCTCAGCCTGGTGGCGATGACGAGCCGACCACAACGCTGCTGGGCAGCCTGGATGGCAGCAACTACACGGGCAGCTATGCCAGTGTAACGCTGAGCGCACCCTGGAGCGGTTCTAACGTGAAGGCTGGTAATGGAGCCATCTATACCAAGAATTCCACCTCATCATGGTGGTGGAACTCGACGACAACCTATGGTTACATCTACTTCACTGTGCCCTCGGGCTACAGCAATGCCACCTTCACCGTCCAGATCACTACTGCCAACACCAGCTACGGTGCCGGTAACATCACGGTGAAGTCGGCCAAGACCTCGGCTGTGGGCCACACCTTCGTTAAGGGCGAGACCTATGCTTGGACTGTAACGGCCAGCGCTGGTGATGTGATCACCATCTACTCGACCGACAGCAGCTATTCGCCCGATATGGCTCTGATCAGTGTTTATGCCGGCACGGGCACCCTCAATGCTACCGCTACTGGTGACAACACCGACTTTGTGATCACCGACATCGAGGCAGGCAGCACCAGCATCACCTTGAGCAACCTGGTTGAGGGTGGCACCTACTCCTATTACCTCGTTGCCAACTATGTTGACGGCACGACCGCAACCAGCAATACCCAGGAAGTAACGCTCGTTGCCCTGAATATGGGTAACCAGACCGCTGTCAACTCGATTGCCGCCGATGGTGACGAGATCGAGTCGGTAACCTACGTCAACATGTCTGGTGTTCAGAGCAAGGAGCCTTGGGACGGTGTCAACATCGTTGTGACCCGCTACAAGAACGGCACGATGAAGAGCAGCAAAGTTCTGTATTAAAGCAACTAACGCTATCAGGGGCTTATCCTGATAGACATCCCTGACAGTGAGGGCGGCGCCATCGCGGGCACCGCCCTCACTTTGTTAAAGTAAATAAATCTCAACGCTTATTTAAAACAAAAACCAAGAAAACTTTTGGAGTTTTGAAAGTTTTCTCTAATTTTGCAGCCCGTAATCAACAAGGAAGCAAACTATTCATCAATAAACAATGGACACCAGAGAACGCATCGTTACCGAAAGTAGCAAGATGCTGATGAGCGTAGGACCTACGTCCATGACCATGGACGAAGTGGCCCGCGCCTGCGGTATATCCAAGCGTACACTCTATGAGACCTTCCCCGACAAGCGCTCACTCATAGCCGAGTGCCTGCGCCGCCATCACGAGGCTAAGAACGCCGAGGTCAAGGAAATCTTTGACACGTCGAGCAACTGCTTTGAGGCCATGTTCAAGGTCTATCAGCGCGCCCGAGCCATGTATGAAACCACATCGATGGTCTTTCTCAATGACTTGAAGCGCCTGTACCCCGACATCTTTGATGCCCACATCGAGAATGAGCGCACGACGGTGATGGGGCTCGCCCACGTGCTGAGTCAGGCCCAGGAGCAGGGATTGGTGATCAAGCGCATCAACCCAGCTATTGCAGCCTACCTGTTCGTGTTGTCGATGCGCGAGCTGCACAAGTCAAACAATGCGTCCAGCTACGGTTTTGACCAAGCCGATGTGTTTGAGCACATGTTCATCAGCTTCCTGCGCGGCGTGGCCACCGTCAAGGGCATCGAGATGATCGAGTACCTCGAGAAACAGCACCTAGCACAGCAAAATCAATAAAACTACAATATCACAATGTTCAACAAAAGATTTTTCTACATTATTTTATTAATGCTATTGGGCGGAGCGATGAGTGCTCAAGCACAATTGTTGTTGTCACTCGATGATTGCATCAACATTGCCCTGAATGAGAATCCCACTATCAAGGTGCAGGAAATGGAAATCACCCGTGTGGATTATAGCCGCAAGGAGGTGCTGGGGCAGCTGCTGCCCACCATCAACTTGGCAGGCCAATATACCCGCAACCTGGCGTTACAGACGATGTACATGGACACCCCCAACGGCTCCATGGCCATCAAGATGGGTAATGACAACACCCACTCCGCCGGTTTACAGGCCCAAATTCCCCTGGTAGTTCCCCAACTGTGGAAATCCATCAAACTGAGCGAGAACCAGATTCTGCAGAACTACGAGAAAGCCCGCGCCAACAAGCTGTCGCTGGTCAATCAAGTAGAAAAAGCCTATTATGCCCTGTTGCTGGCTCAAGACAGCAAGCGCGTGATCGAAGAGAACCACGCCACCGCCAAGTTGAACGCCGAGATCTTTCAGAAGAAATTTGACCTGGGAGCAGCATCAGAGTATGATGTGCTGCGCGCCAACGTGGCAGTGACCAACTTAGAGCCCTCGATACTCGAAGCCGAGAACTCCATCACTGCCCTGCTGCTCCAACTCAAGGTGCTCATGGGCATGGACGTGCGCACAGAGATTGCGCCGAGCCAGCAGTTGAACGACTTCAGGGGCGAGATGTATGCCCGCGCGCTGAGCAACACCCTGGGCAGTGATACCACACTGGCCAACAACACCAGCCTCAAGTCGATGGACTTGCAGACCGATTACCTGAAAAAGGCCCTCGATGTGCAGAAGATGGCCTGGTACCCCACGCTGAGTGGTAATGCCAGCCTCATGTGGCACTCGATGAACAACGGCAGCCCCTTCACCGGCCTGCGGTGGAGCCGCGCATCGAGCGTGGGCCTGACCCTCGCCTTCCCCATCTTCCAGGGAGGTCAGCGCTACTTCAAGCAGAAACAGGCCCAGATTGCCCTCGATGAGATGAAATGGCAACGCGAGAACCTGGAGCGCAGCCTGCACATGCAGGTCGAGACCCAGAACAACGTCATCTCCAAGAACCTCAAGCAGATCGAGAGTAACGAGGCTGGAGTGACGATGGCCGAGAAGGCTAACGACATCATGCAGAAGAGTTTCAAGATCGGTGCCGCCTCGTTCATCCAGCTGCGTGACACCGAGGATGCCCTGATGGCAGCCCGCCTGGCTTATTATCAGGCCATCTACAATTATCTGGTGGCCGAGAGCGACCTGGAGTATGTGCTGGGTAACACGCACTACGTGAGATAGCACATTATATTTTAGACTAAAAAAGCAAAATACAAACAACAAAATATCATCAAGAAGTAATGAAGACAAAGAGATTTTTATCGATTGCTATGCTCGTCCTGGCATTGGCATCATGCTCCAGCAAGGAGGAGAAGAAGACAACCGAAGTGAAGGAGGAACTGCCCATCGTCGAGGTGGTGACCATCGGTGAGGAAGCCGTAAAGCAGACCAGCGAGTACACGGGAACCGTGGAGGCCTTCAAGACCAACAACATCTCGTCGAACAGCGGGGCGCGCATCAAGCGCATCCTGGTTGACGTGGGCTCACGAGTGGCTCGAGGCCAACGTCTGGTCATCCTCGATGACGTGAACATCGCCCAGCAGCAGATTGCCCTGGCCAACTTGAAGCGTGAGCTCGACCGTGCCCGGGAACTGGTGAAAATCGGTGGCGGAACCCAACAGCAGGTGGATCAATTGCAGGCACAGTATGACGCCAACGCGCGTGCCATCCGCACCATGCAGGAGAACACCGTGCTCACCTCTCCCGTGAGCGGCGTGGTGACTGCCAAGAATTATGATGCTGGCGACCTGCCCGCCGGACTTCCCGTGCTGACCATCGAGCAGCAGCAGCCGTTAAAGGTCATCGTCAACGTCAACGAGACTGAGTACCCCAAGGTGAAAAGAGGTATGCCCGTGACGGTGAAGTTTGACACCTACGGCGACGAGACCTTCAACGGTCAAGTTTACCTCATCCATCCCACTGTTGATGCCACGAGCCGCACCTTCCAGGTCGAGGTAACCATCACCAACCGTCAGGACAAGGTGCGCACCGGCATGTTTGCCCGCGTGAACTTCAACTATGGCACGAGCCACAGCGTTGTCGTTCCAGACCGTGCCGTGCAGAAGCAGGTGGGCTCGGGTGTGCGTTACGTCTGGGTTTACCAGGGTGGCGAAGTCGAGTTGCGTGAAGTGGAACTGGGTCAGCGTCTGGAGGACCGTTATGAGATCAAGGGCGGCCTTACAACCGGCAGCCAAGTGGTTATCGCTGGCGCATCACGCCTGCAAGATGGAGCTAAAGTTCAACTCAAGAAATAACGTTCAGTCATGAGTCTATATTCCAGTTCAGTCAAACGACCGGTAACCACGATCCTTGTGTTCGTGGCACTGATTGTGCTCGGTCTGTTCTCGCTCAGGAGTTTGCCCATTGACCTGTTCCCCGATGTGGAGACCAACACCATTATGGTCATGACCAGCTATGCGGGTACCAGCGCATCGGATATTGAGCAGAACGTGACCCGCCCCCTAGAGAATGCCCTCAACTCGGTAGAGCATCTCAAGCATATCACCAGTAACAGTCGTGAGAACATCTCGATTGTAACCCTTGAATTTGAGTACGGCTATGACATTGAGGCGTTGACCAACGATGTGCGCGACAAACTCGACATGGTGTCGAGTATGTTGCCCGATGATGCCAACACGCCCATCATCTTCAAGTTCAGCAGTGACATGATCCCCATTGTGCTGCTGTCGGTGCAGGCAGGACAGAGTATGCCTGGCCTGTATAAGATTCTGGATGAGAACGTGGCCAACCCGCTGGCCCGTGTGGATGGTGTCGGCTCAGTATCTATCGCCGGTGCGCCCAAGCGTGAGGTTCACATCTATCTGGACCCCCTGCGCATGGAAGCCTATAACCTGAGCGTTGAGACGATAGCCGCCCTGGTCGGTGCCGAGAACCGCAACATCCCGGGCGGTACCTTTGATATCGGTAACGAGACCTACCCCCTGCGCGTGCAGGGTGAGTTCAGCGACCCGCAGCAGATGGGTGCCATGGTCGTGGGCATGTCTCCCACTGGTGGTGTTGTCCACCTGAGCGACGTGGCCCGCATCGACGACTCACTTGAGGAGCGGGCCCAGGAGAGTTTCAATAATGGTCAAAAGGGTGCGATGATCATCGTGCAGAAGCAATCGGGTGCCAACTCGGTGCAGATTTCGGAAAAGATTGCTCAAGAGTTGCCCAAGATCCAGAAGAACCTCCCGAGCGACATCAAGCTGGGATACATCGTCGATACGAGCGACAACATCCGCAACACCATCGCCTCGCTGGTTGAGACGGTGCTGTTCGCCTTGTTGTTTGTGGGTATTGTGGTGTTTGTGTTCCTGGGGCGCTGGCGTGCAACCGTCATCGTGCTGGTGACCATCCCCATCTCGCTGATTGCATCGTTCATCTACCTGTATGCGACTGGCAACTCGTTGAATATCGTATCGTTGTCGGCATTGTCCATTGCCATCGGTATGGTGGTCGATGACGCTATTGTGGTGCTCGAGAACGTGACGACCCACATCGAGCGCGGCTCGGCACCGATGCAGGCCGCCGTTAACGGTACCAACGAGGTAGCCCTCTCGGTAATGGCCTCGACCCTAACGCTGATCGCCGTGTTCTTCCCGTTGACTATGGTCAAGGGTATGACGGGTGTGCTGTTCAAGCAGCTGGGCTGGATGGTGACCATCATGATGGTGCTGTCGCTCATCTGCGCCTTGATGTTGACCCCCATGCTGTGTAGCCGCCTGTTGCGCCTCAACGTGGGCGACACCAAGATTTTCCAGAAGGTGTATGGTCCCATCCTCAAGGTGCTCGACAAGATTGACGACTTCTATGCCAAGGTGCTTGACGTGTGTGTCGCCCATCGCTGGATCACCTCGGCAACAGCACTGGGTATCTTTGTCGCATCGATGTTCTTGATGAAGTTTGTGGGCACCGAGTTCTTCCCAACCAATGACAATGGCCGTCTGGGAGTTACCCTTGAGTTGCCCATTGGTTCCAGGGTTGACCTGGCCAAGGACGTCAGCCAGCGCCTGTACAAGGAGTGGACCCAGAAGTATCCTGAGATCAAGTCCTTCAACTATACTGTGGGTCAGGCTAGCAGCGACAACACCTTTGCCTCGATGCAGAGCAATGGCTCACACATCATCTCGATGAACATCATGCTCACCAACTCCAACGAGCGCGAGCGCGGCATCACCGAGATTGCAGGCATGATGCGTGAAGACCTCAAGAACTACCCCGAGCTCAAGCGAGCCCTGGTTAATGTGGGTGGTGGCCGTGGCGGCGGCATGAGCGGACAGAACACGCTGAACTATGAGATCTATGGCTATGATTTCACCAAGACCGACAGCGTGGCTCAGCGCTTGAAGCGCATCCTCGAGAGTGTGAAGGGCGCTGCCGACATCAACATCAGCCGTAGCGACTATCAGCCCGAGTACCATGTGGACTTTGACCGCGAGAAGTTGGCCCTTTACGGTCTGAACCTGAGCACTGCCGCCACCGCCCTGCGTAACCGCATCAACGGTTCGACGGCCAGCTACTTCCGTGAGGACGGTATGGAGTATGACATCAAGGTGATGTATGATCCCGAGCACCGTCGCAGCATCAGCGACATCGAGAACATCATGCTTTACAACTCGATGGGTACAGGTGTTCGCCTCAAGGAAGTGGGTACCGTTGTTGAGCGCTTCTATCCGCCCACCATCGAGCGTAAGGACCGTGAGCGCATCATCACCGTTTCGACCGTTGTTCAAGAACGCCCGATGAGTGAGGTCATTGCCGATGCCCAACCACTCATCGACAAGATGGACAAGCCTGCCGATGTTATGATCCAGTTGAGTGGTAGTTATGAGGACCAGCAAGACTCATTCGGCGATCTGGGAATTCTGGCCATCCTCATCATCCTGCTCGTTTACATTGTGATGGCCGCCCAGTTTGAGTCGTTCACCTATCCTGCCATCATCATGACCTCGATCATGTTTGCCTTCTCGGGTATCGTGATCATCCTGCTGTTGACGCGCACCAACCTGAACGTGATGTCGATGATCGGTGCCATCATGCTTATTGGTATTGTGGTGAAAAACGGTATTGTGCTTATCGACTACATCAACCTGAACCGCGAGCGCGGCATGAGCATCCGCCGAGCAGTGATCAATGGTGGTCACTCGCGTCTGCGTCCTGTGTTGATGACGTCGTTGACGACTATCCTGGGTATGGTGCCCATGGCTATCGGTACCGGTGTGGGTAGTGAGATGTGGCGCCCGATGGGTACCGCGGTAATCGGTGGTCTGACGATGTCCACTGTGATGACCCTGCTGTTTGTGCCCACGATGTACACCATCTTTGCCTTGACGGGCATCCGACGCACCCGCAAGAAACTGCATGAGAAGAAATAACAATAAAAAAACAGGAAGAAATGAAAGCGATATTTATAGCCTTTGACGAGGCCTATTATGACCGCATTGTCGATAAACTGCATCTGCTCAACTGCCGCGGCTTTACCGGATGGCGCGAGGTGCAGGGACGTGGCAGCAAGAATGGTGAACCCCACTATGCCACCCACGCCTGGCCCTCGATTGCCTCGGCCATCCTGACGGTGGTGGACGACCGCCGCGTGGATGTCGTACTTGACGAGTTGCACCAGATGGACGTGGCAACCCCCAAACTGGGCTTGCGCGCCTTTGTCCTCCCAGTGGAGCGTACCATCTAGACCACTGGAGGCAACCGCACCAGATTTCAATGTGAGTTTATCAAAACCATAGCCGCAAAAGCGGGTTACGCATCGCGTGATAAATTTGGTGCGGTTGCCATGTCTATTCCCCACTCCACATGATTTGATAGAAAAAAAGCGTTATCTTTGTCGGCTGAAATGAAGAGATGTCTTGTCATATTGTCCATGATGGTGATGGCGGCTGTGGCCCATGTGGCTGTGGCCCAGTTCACGCAGGAGACTTCTAAACCCGCCAAGGGCAAGAAGCAGCGAGTGGAGCCGTCGGTGGCTTGGAGCGTGAGCGAGCCGCTGGGTCTGCACTATCCCTCGACCATCGACACCATCCACCTGAACTATCACCGCACGATGGTGCCGTCGATGGTGAGCGACGCCTGGGCAACGACTGGCAACTATGGGGCACCGGGACAAAACCAGATCTTCTTTGAGCGGCCATTGATGAGCGAGTTCTTCTTTGAGGACGCGATCGCAGCCTGGATGCATGACACCGGCACGATGCGCTACTACAACACGCGCATCCCCATGACGCTGCTCAGCCACTCGACGGGCGGCGACAAGTACAGCAACCTGGACCGCACCCAGCTGGAGTTCTCGGGCAACGTGAACCGCAAGACCCAGGTGGGCGGTGGTCTGGACTACATCTACAGCAAGGGCTCCTACGATTTACAGGCCGACAAGGATTTCACGTGGCGCCTGTTTGGGTCACACATGGGAGACCGCTACGAGATGCAG
This sequence comes from uncultured Prevotellaceae bacterium, assembly GCA_947165485.1. Taxonomy (GTDB): domain Bacteria; phylum Bacteroidota; class Bacteroidia; order Bacteroidales; family Muribaculaceae; genus Sodaliphilus. The sequence goes on along the minus strand of CAMVAP010000001.1, from coordinate 29,877 downwards.
GCGTTCTTTAACCACTACAACTACACGACCAAGGAAAGCGGCGGCATCACCGACGACCGCTACATCACCGATCCTGCCGAGGTGCAGGGCGGCGAGACCCGTGTCGATAACAAGAGCATCCCCACGCTGTTGAGCAGTGCCCACAGCCATCTGGAGGGCAGCCAGTTGTACTTGAACCAGCGCTACAAGGTGGGCTTCTACCGCTATCGCCGCGATAGCGTGACCGACACTGTCATCGACCGCACCTATGTGCCCGTGACGAGTTTCATCTGGACACTCGACTTCAAGCACAGCTTGCACCAGTTCCTGAACAGTTCGGGCCGGGAGGACACCCTCCTGTTTGACCACACCTATCTGGGTCTGGGAGGTACCGATGAGAAAACGAGCTACTGGCGGCTGCGCAACACCGTGGGAGTATCGATGCTGGAAGGCTTCAACAAGTATGCCAAATTCGGGTTTGCCGTCTATGGCACCCATGAGGTGAGGCGTTTTACCCAGGTGACCGACAGCGTGACGGGCGACGTGCTGCCCGACGGCCTCGATGCCATCCCCGCCATTGTGCCGCACCGCGTGACACAGAACGTGATGTGGCTGGGCGGCCAGCTCACCAAGCAACGGGGCTCGCTGCTGCGCTACAATGCTACGGCACAATTTGGTGTGCTGGGCGATGTGGCGGGCGAGATTGACATCACTGGTGACGTGACCACACGGCTCAAGCTGCTGGGCGACACGGTGAGCGTCAAGGGCTACGGCTACTTTAAGAACCTGTCAGTGCCCTATCTGTTGAAGCATTTTGTCTCTAACCACTATGTGTGGGAAAACAGTTTTTCCAAGACCAAACGGGTGCGCGTGGGCGGTGAGCTCGATATCCCCTTCTCGTGGACCCATGTGAATGTGGGCTATGAGACCTTGACCGACTACATCTTCTTTGACGGTGCTGGCTTGCCCGCCCAGCACAGCGGTGCCATCCACGTCTTTAACGCCCAGTGGCGACAAGGCTTGCACTTCAAGGCCTTCAACTGGGAAAACAGCCTCACGTTGCAGACGAGCAGCAACGATCAGGTGCTGCCGCTGCCCAAGTTTGCGATCTACAGCAACCTGTATGCCACGTTTACCATCGCCCGCGTGCTGCACGTGCAGATGGGTGTTGACGGCAACTATTACACCAAGTACTATGCCCCGACCTACAACCCCGCCACGATGACCTTCCACAGCCAGCGAGAGTTGGAATGCGGGAACTTTGCCATCATAAACCTGTATGCCAACTTCAAGATGAAGCAGGCCCGCTTCTTTGTCGCCTGGACCCACTTTAACCAGAAGATCAAGAGCGGCACTTCCTACTTTGCCATCCCCCATTATCCCCTCAACCCTGCCCGCCTGCAAGTGGGCGTGAGCGTCAACTTCGTCAACTGATTTTTTACATTGGTGTCTGGGGAAAGTCTAGCAGGCAGAAGGCCTGCACAAGGCCAGCGGCCTTGACTATTCTTAACCCTAGGGCGCACTGGCCGAAGGTCAGTGTGGCCTAGGGAAAGCAGACCATAATAGGAGCGGGCCTCGAAGAGGGCCAATAACGTCAGAATCAGGCAATTTGACTATGGTGCGCTTGTCGTAGTGAGTGGCCCCCTTCAGGGCCCATATCGACATGAGCGTCTCTCCCCAGGCCTCACTGACCTTCGGCCAGTGCGCCCTGGGGTTGCCTCAATTCAAGGCCAGCGGCCTTGCGCAGGCCTTCGACCTGCTCGCCTGACAAAGCAAGCCCCTTCAAACAAAAACATCATAATAGCTTTGATCCCGAAGTGCTTATGCAACCTTGCTGATTTTTTACCGGACAGTAATGGATTTTTTAACCACTGATTCATCTGAAGAAACTGAGGCATCCGCATTCATTTCAATACGATTGCGGATGCCTCAGTTTCTTCAGAATCATCTTGTTGTTATGCTATTACTGCACGACGATTTTCTTGCCGTTGTGGATGTAGATGCCGGGCGTTGTCGGCACATCCTTGCCCACGGGCTGGCCCATCAAGTTGTAGTAGTTGTCGTCCATCGGGTGGCGTGCCTTGTCGTTGGCCACCTCGTCGATGCCGTCAAATGCTCCTTCACGATAGCGCATTCCTTTGTAGATAATCTGGCCATTTTTCACCAAGTGACTCAACCCGCACCACTCTTGATGGTCGGCATTGGGATCAGGCTTGCGGGTAAACGGAGTGAGCAGGTCACCCATATCATAGCTGTCAAAGCCGATGCCTTGAACTACATAGGCCAACGTATCACCTTGCTCTCCTATATAGGCAAAACGGTGACATTTAATCCCCTCGATAATTAATGGATCTACCTCAATAAGATTTTCTCGGTTCAGGAAATCTTCCTTTTGACGATAGATATACCAGTTTGGAGTATAGCCGGATTCAATGTCAGTGGCATAATTTTGGAAATGATACATTTCCAGAAATCCAAAGCCCATAGAACTGCCAAAGTACATCATGTCTCTACCTTCACCTTTCACCTTATTAAACGGAATATTATCCTTAATCATACCATTGCTCGTATCTAGGCCATACTCCCAACTTTGATATTTCGCCCAAACACTTTTGTCTGGAGAACTGTTCAGTGTCTCGCCAGTATAATGATAGCATTGGGCGAAACCTTGCGAATCGTAGCCACGAAATTCGTATTTGTAGTAATAGCTAGTAGTGTCGCCATTGTCAACGGAAACACGTTCATTCACCCATTGAACCCCTTGGCGAGGAATCGGCAATTCTCTGTTATAGTCTTCGTCATCGATTCCAGTATCCCAAGGTATTTCTAAACTCTTGGAAGTATATATGGTATCACCTTTCTCTATGACATAACAAAGCATTTGACTCAAGGCAGAAAGAGGATAGCCATGGTTTACGCCATCGCAACCGATGCCTTCGATAATACACGAAGCATCATACATATAGCGATTCACTTTCTTTCCGGCTACCACTATTTGGTCAGGAATAACGTCATATACATAGTATCCATTAGGACTACCCTGAATCGGATATTTAATGTTGTCTTTGATGAAATTAACCGGATCATTGAAATCATACAGGATAAATTCCTGACCACTTTGTACGACTTCACGAGCTTCGGGCCACCAGTTCATACCCACAGGGCATTCATCATAGGTTTTTCCATCAGGAACGATACCATACACCACCTTATCTTCTTCTCTCAGATAAACAGGAATTGTATCATTCATTTCATTGATGGCATCACCGCTATACTTATGCATCGCTTTATAGGTCTTTCCGTCAATGACGGTATCTCCAGCGAGTTCCAGAGTATAATAGTTGTGCCACATTTGCATCCACTCCAGATAAGGTGCGTCACACACCCACTTGACGCCCTCACGCACAAAGGGGACGTACTCATATTCCTGCGCCGCTGCCTGGGTCATGCCCAGCAGGGCCAATAATGTGAAAAGTAATGTCTTTTTCATAAGCATTTAAATTTAATTAGTAATTATTATGATGTGCAAAGATATAATAATATTTACAATTTCACTACTACCCCCCCCATTTAACATTTATTAAATCTTTTACAGGGTAAAGTAACTGTTCCGGCAGCCGAGCCTCACGCCTAGTCGATAAGAAATTGATTTTATCTCTTTAGGGGCCTGCAATGAGGGTGGAATTATAAGAAATCACATTTTGTGCGCTTTTGTGTTCGAGTTGTTCAATTTTTATAGTAATTTTGTCGGCATAGAACAAAACGACTTTACAACAATATCATTAACACTATTTTTTAATAACTAATTATGCCTAAACTATCAGAACGCAGCGTGAAGATGCCGGCATCGCCCATCAGGAAGCTGGCCCCGTTTGCAGCCGACGCCAAGAAACGCGGTATCAAAGTGTATCACCTCAACATCGGTCAGCCCGACCTGCCCACACCCGAAGAAGGTCTGGAAGCACTCAAGCACGTTGACCGCAAGGTGCTCGAATACAGCCCCTCACAGGGCTATCCCCAGTATCTGGAGAAGCTGGTAGGTTACTACAAGCGCTATGACATCAACCTGGATGTGGACGACATCATCGTGACCTGTGGCGGCAGTGAGGCCGTGCAGATGGCCTTCATGGTGTGCCTCAACCCTGGTGACGAGATCATTATCCCCGAGCCCGCCTATGCCAACTACATGGGCTTTGCCTGTGAGACCGGCGCCGTGGTACGCACCATCACCACCCACATCGAGGATGGTTTTGCCCTGCCTCCCGTCGAGGAGTTTGAAAAGGTCATCAACGAGCGCACGCGCGCCATCATGATCTGCAACCCCAACAACCCCACCGGCACCCTGTACAGCCGCGAGGAGCTCATGCGCCTGCGCGACCTGGTGAAGAAATATGACCTGTTCCTGTTTGCCGACGAAGTGTATCGTGAATTCATCTACAGCGATGCGCCCTATACCAGCGCCATGCACCTGGAGGGAATCGAGAACAACGTGATCATGATCGACAGTGTGTCCAAGCGTTACAGCGAGTGCGGCATCCGCATCGGAGCCTTTATCACCCGCAACAAGGAAGTGCGCGCTGCCGCTATGAAGCTCGCTCAGGCTCGCCTGAGTCCTCCCCTGCTGGGCCAGATCGTTGCCGAGGCTTCGCTCCAGGCACCCCAGGCCTATCACAAGGCCGTCTATGACGAGTACATCGCCCGCCGCAATTGCCTGGTCGAGGGTCTGAACAAGATCCCCGGAGTCTATAGCCCGATGCCCATGGGTGCCTTCTACACCGTTGCCAAGCTGCCGGTGAAGGACATCGACGACTTCTGCCGCTGGTGTCTTGAGGAGTTCAACTACGAGGGCGAGACCGTGATGATGGCTCCTGCCAGCGGTTTCTATGCCACTCCAGGCCTGGGCAAGAACGAGGTGCGCATGGCCTACGTGCTCAAGATCGACGACCTGAAGCGTGCCCTCGTGGTGCTTGAAAAAGCCCTTGAGGCCTACAACGCCCGCTAAACCGCGTCATCCCCTTTTACAAGACCTTATCATCTACCGCTGGTTCCCGTGTGCGATTGGGAACCAGCGGTATTGTGCAGGTTGCGCTTGGTGGTTCCAGGTTTTTGTGGTAATTTTGCTGATGGAATTATATGGATAGCATTACGGGACATATCAACCATGGTGAACAACGGCTGGTGACGGTCGTTATTCCGTTGTACACCCTTAACTTGAGTGATACTGAACTGCTCGCACTGCGGCAGTGCTTCAAGGTGCTTGCGCATCACGACATCGCTATCATCAAGCCCGAGAGTCTTGACCTATCTGCGTTGCCAGACCTCATCGGAGGCGCCCCGCGATACCGTGTTGAGGCATTTGAGGACAGTTACTTTGCCGGTCGTGAAGGTTATAACCGCCTGATGCTCTCGACCGACCTGTATCGCCGTTTCCTGGATTCCCGCTACATCTTCATCTGCCAGAGCGACGTGTATGTCTTCAGGGACGAGCTGGAGCAATGGTGCCAGCGGGGCTATGACTACATCGGCGCGCCATGGCTGCCCGCCATCGGTGACGTGAGCGGATGGAACTTGCCTCGCCGTGCCATCTACATGATGCGCCGCCTGATGGGCAAGCGGCACACGGCAAGTCATCCCATCAACTTGAAATACCGGGTGGGCAATGGCGGCTGCTCGCTGCGTCACACCCGCCACCTGCACGATGCATCCATCCAGCTGGCAGAAACCCTATCGCGTGCCGCAGGCGATGCCAGCACGAGCGAGAACTTTGAGGACGTGGTGTGGTCGGTGCGCGTCAATGAGTGGTGTCCTGGCACGCTGCAGATAGCCCCTTATCAGGAAGCCGTTCACTTCTCGATAGAATCCCACCCCACGATGGCCATGCGCCTCACTGGCGGTCAATTGCCCATGGCGACCCATGCCTTTGCCCGTCGCAGGAACCGAGCCTTCTGGAAACAACACATCAATGGACTGTAAACCAGTCACAACACCTTATCATGATTAGACAACAACATCCCGCCAAGCGGGGACAAATAGCACTGTATGTGATACTGCTGGCTGTGGTCGTGGCCTTCATGGTCGCCCTGAGCATGTGTGACAAGCCCGTCACTGATATTGCCGAGCAGCCCAGTGGCGGCGACACCCTCGACATTGCCATCGAGTACTCGCCTGTGACCTATTACACCTATGACGACACCCTGGGCGGCTACAATTACGACCTGCTGCGCAGGATGTCCGACAGCACCGGGGTGCCCATGAAGTTTCACCCCATTGTGACGCTTGAAAAGGCGCTCAGTGGGCTGGAAAGCGGTCGATATGACGTTGTGGTGGCCCAGTTCCCCATGACCGCAGGCGATACCGTGCGCTATGCCTTCACCAAGCCGATTTACATTGACCAGCAGGTACTCGTGCAACGCCGCGGTCACCAAGCCATCCACTCCCAGCTGGATCTGGCAGGCGACACGGTGTGGGTCGTGAAAGGGTCGCCCATGATAGCCCGCATCGCCAGCTTGAGCCGCGAGATTGGCGATACGATCTATGTCCACGTGGATGAGCAGTACGGTCCCGAACAATTGATGATGATGGTGGCAGGCGGCGAGATACGCTATGCCGTGGTCAACCGCTCCATTGCCCGCGCCATGGGGTCGCGCCTTCCCAATCTGGATCGCTCGTTAGCCATCAGCCTGTCCCAATTCCAGTCATGGATTGTAGCCAAGAGACGTCAGGGCCTGCGTGACAGCCTTGACCGCTGGCACAACCAGATGAAACTTGACACCGCGGCCTATCTGGGACTGCAGCGCCGCTACTTTGGCGGCACATTCCCCACCTTGGCACGATAGCAAGCACGACAATAGGCACAATAGTTGGCACGATAATTGCAATATTGATGTACATTTTGCCCTTATAAACACATCTACCACTATGCGCATTAGGAAGAAAAAAGACTCGATAAAGGCTAACTTTGAAAAATTTCTCAAAGATTACAACTGCACCTATACCGTCAACCAGGAGGAAAACGGTGCGACCTACTTCAACTTTGAGTTTCAAGCCGGCCACTTTGTCGCTGCCATCCGTCAGCAGGATGACTGCGTCGATGTGACCTTTCCCTCGATCACCACCGTTCCCGTTTCCCAACTGCCCCTTGTGCGCTCTAAGTGCAACGAACACAATAACAGCAACATCCTGTTCAAGTTCACCTACTCGCTCGACCATGAGGACAGCCAGGTGAGCGTTCATCTGTCGTTCTTCAATAACACCTTTGACGCCAACACGATGCTGAGCGAGCTGAAAGCCGCATTTCACTTCCAGCGCCACTGGATACGCGACTATGACGAGGCCGTATCCATCAGCAAGGACTATGAGGACATCGATATGGAGAGTGAGTTATACAAGCATCACCGAGAGATGTTCTTGTTGCGCCGCCTGGAATTGTCCCACCAGATGGGTGCGAATGTCACCAGTATCTCTGCTGGCACAGGTAGCCTGTCATTATGGCAACTGCTAGAAACCATCAACCCGTTGCTCGAGTGCCAACTGCTGTTCATGACCGTGAACACCGTTAGCGGTCAGCAGCGTATCGAGGACGAAACGTCCATCCGCAACTACGACCTGCGCCATGCCCTGGTACAAGGGACTGGCAAAGAAGCGCGTCTGGCCCGCGACTATGCCCTCATCGACCTTCACTACAAACAGGGCCGCGACGAGAAGCCGATGATGGCGACCATCAGCATCACTGCCGAGGGCGAGGATGACCGCAGCATCTACAGCCGCGTTACCGTCACCATACAGCCCCGCAATGCCAGCCGACAGAACTCGTTGAGCAACGAGGGCCGCCAGCCCCACAGCGTGAGCCTGCTCATCGCTCTGGACCGCAACGATGACAAGAAGCGCCAGCAGGAGTTTGAGTACATGTGGAGCGATGCCCAGCTCAAGGCGCACAATGGCGAGAAAGACAGCCTGACCGAAGACCAGCTGCTGCTGGGCCAAGTCAGGGTCGCTGACGTGGCCTACAACATGTACTGGGGTATTCAGGCGTTCAACAGCGGACGCTACTATGAGGCGATACTCTATCTGGAGAACGTGTACAACAGCTACCGCTGCGACTTCTTTGAGATGGGTCCCGAGGGCAAGCGCATGTTTCTGGAAACGGCCTACAAGCTGGGCTTCTGCTACAACGAACTGGGCTTGTACAAACAGGCATTCTACTACCTTGACCTCACAAGCAACGACGGCAACATCCGTCACACGATGGAGATGGTCAACACGATGGCCAACGGCAAGGACGTGCGCCTGTTCAGCTACACCGAGGCCGTAATGGATGAGGTGAAACGCAACTTCAGCGAGGACGAGGAGATGCCTGATAGCATCAGGGACTTCATCAATTTCCTGCGCCGTCGCCGTGGCTACGCCTACATCAACTTCAACCAGCTTGACAAAGCTGAGAAAATCTTCACCCAGATGCTGGGTGAGGAGGACAATGCCGATTATGCTATCCGCGAGTTGGCCTACATCAAGGACCTGCGCCAGCGCAACGAGGATGTTGACGCCAGCACTAGAGAAGAGAAGTCAAACCATGATGATGGAAGCCAGCCCATCAAACCGCCGTTCTAACAGCCGTCGTCTTAAGGCTTGGCGTGAAGCGCAGTGCCAAAGAAGCGGGGAATAGGTGTCTCAAAGTATAATGGTTCGCCCGTCACCGGGTGATGGAACGCCAGACGGAAGGCGTGCAGACACATGCGGCTGCCAGGATCATCCTGGTGGCCGTATTTGCCATCTCCCACCACGGGATGACCGATGTCGGCCATGTGGACGCGTATCTGGTTCTTGCGTCCCGTGAGCAGATGCAGGTAGAGCAACGAGCGACGGTCGGCCTGCTCCACAAGTTCCCACTCGGTAGCGGCCCACTTGCCACCATCATCGACAGGACTGCTCACGACGATCATGCGATCGGTGTCATGTAACCAACTCTCAACCTTGCCTGCTGGATCCTCCATGACGCCCTCAACCACAGCGACATAACGGCGGTCGATGATGGTAGAATGCCAGTCGGCTGTCATCTGTTGCTGCACGTCAACACTCTTGGCATAGACCATGAGCCCCGATGTGCGGCAGTCCAGACGGTGCACCACATGGGCCGTGCAACGCTGACGTGTCTCGGTAAAATGCCGGTCAAGCAATGTCTTCATGTTGAGGCTGCCAGCACCCACAGGCATTGACAGCACACCTTGCTGCTTATCGACCACGACAATCCAGCGGTCCTCATAGACGATGCGGTAATAGGGACTGTTGGCAGACGAGGGACGCGCATGACGGCGAATGCTGACAACGCAGCCCTCATCGAGCGGATAGTCCACATGGGTCTGCACCTGGCCATCGACGGTGACACCACCGTGGGCGAGAATCGATTTGGCCTTATTGCGGCTGATGCCATCCAGGCAATTCATGACAAAGTTGAGCAACTTGTCGGGCTGCTTGACTTCACGCACGACGGCCTTGTCGTCGTTGCGGGGCACTCGGTGATCGTGGCGGGGCATTAGGTGTTATAGTTGTTAGTTGTTAGTTGTTAGTTGTTAGTTGTTAGTTGTTAGTTGTTGGTTGTTAGTCAAAGATGTGGCGCAGGCGGGAGAAGATGCGGCTCTTATCACCTTCACTGGGCTTGACGTGCTCGCCACTGTTTTGGAGCATGGTGATGGCTTCTTTCTCCTTGTCGTTCAGCTTCTCGGGCATATAGACCATGACATTGATGAGCAGATCGCCCGTACCATAGCGCTCGGGCGAGGGTAATCCCTTGCCACGCAGGCGCAAGATGCTACCGGGCTGTGTACCGGGCTTGATGGTCACGCGCGCCTTGCCATCAACGGTGGGGACATCCACCTTGCCACCGAGCACGGCAGTGGGAATATCAAGCATCAGATTGTAAATGAGGTCATTACCATCACGGGTGAGTTGTGCGTCACGCACTTCCTCAATCACCACGAGCAGGTCACCAGGGATGCCGCCACCAGGGGCATCATTGCCTTGGCGTCCCATACGCAGGGTCATGCCGTCGGCCACACCGGCAGGGATGCTGATGCTCACCACGTCCTCCTTGCGCAAGAGTCCCTTGCCGTGGCAATGGGGGCAAGACTCCTTGATGTGCTTGCCGCTGCCACCACAGGTGTGGCACACGCTCTGTGACTGCATCGTGCCAAACATGGTGCGCTGCATCCTCACCTCAACACCTGATCCGTGGCAGGTGGGGCAAGTCTCCAGAGCCGTTCCGTCCTTGGCACCCGTGCCGTGGCAATGGTCACAAGACTTCATGCGGGGGATGCGGAGTTTCTTCTCAGCACCCTTGGCAATCTCGTTGAGTGTCATCTTGACACGCACGCGCAGGTCGGTTCCACGCTTCACGCGCTGAGACTGACCGCCGCCGCCACCGCCGCCAAAGAAGTCACCGAATCCGCCAAAGCCGCCGAATCCGCCGAACAGGTCTCCAAATTGCCGCAGGATGTCATCCATCGACATGCCGCCGCTAAAGCCACCGCCACCCATCTGCTCGCCATCAAAACCAAACTGGTCATAGCGTGCACGCTTGTCGGGGTCGCTGAGGACGTTATAGGCCTCGGCAGCCTCCTTGAATTTTTCCTCGGCAGCCTTCTTCTCGGCGTCGCTCTTGCCTTGCTGCTTGTCGGGATGGTACTGGATGGCTAGTTTGCGATAAGCTTTTTTCAAGTCATCGGCAGTGGCGTTCTTGTCCACCCCAAGCACCTCATAGTAATCTCTCTTTTGAGCCATAGTTCTTTATTGGTTTCTAGTCCCTAGTTTCTAGTTTCTAGTTTCTAGTTTTTAGTTTAGCTGATTCTTATTCTTTTTTTCTCGATGGGATGATGGCAATCAGCTGCCAACAACCACCTTGGCATGGCGTAGCACCTTGTCATTGATTTTGTAGCCCTTGATGGTCGTGTCGATGACCTTACCCTTCATCGAGGGATCAGGGGCGGGGAACATGGTCACAGCCTCGTGAAGATCGGTATCAAAGTCCTTACCGGTCGAGTCGATGGCGATGACATGCTGACTTTCAAGATATTTCACAAACTTATTGTAGATGAGATCAACGCCCTCCTTGAGGCTGTCAAGGTCGCCACCCTTGCTGATGGCATCGAGGGCGCGCTCCAGGTCATCGACCACGGGAAGGAGGTCGCGCATGGCACCCTCAGTTCCATTCTTGATGAGTTCGGCCTTCTCCTTGATCGTGCGGCGGCGGAAGTTTTCAAAATCCGACATTAGGAACAGGTATTCCTTCTTCTCGTGCTCTAGTTGTTCCTCAAGCTGCGCAATGCGTTGTTCAGGGGTCACTTCCTCGACTTTCTCGTCGGTTGCTGGGGTTTCACCTGTCTTCTCGTTGTTCATGGCTTCATCGGCCTGAACCTCTTGCTGAGCGGCCTTGGCCTCTTCATCTTGATGTTTCTTATTCTTCTTGGACATATCTTAGTTGTGTTAAAATTCCTTTTACCTTATCAATTCCTGCAAAAACCAGTCCCAGGGGGCCTCATGTCACAGTTGCAGGACAAAGGTGGCGCAATCGGTAAATGTGTCAGTTGCGACTTCTGCCAGTTTGTCACTCTGGAAGATACCATAAACCGTCGAGCCCGAGCCCGACATCGCAGCATACTGCGCTCCGGCATCCATCAATCGCGCCTTGATGAGCCACAACTGCGGCAGAGCGGCAAACACACTTGGCTCAAAGTCATTGGCCAGGAGGCCATCCCACGTCTCGATGGGTTGGGCGACAAGATGCGCCAGATCCATCGTGCTGGGTGCCGGGACCACGCGGCTATAGGCAGTGCGGGTATCCACGCCCATGGGGGGCTTGACCAGCAACAGCGTCTTGCCCTTGAGATCCACATCGACGGGCGACAACACGTCACCGATGCCTGTGGCCAGCATGGGGCGGTTGTAGATAAAGAAGGCACAATCGGCACCCAGTGTGGCGGCCATCGCAGCAAGTTCATCGTTGGCGACACCCAGTTCAAACATCTTGTTGAGCATCATCAGCGCATGGGCCGCATCGCTGGAGCCACCGCCCAGTCCCGCACCATCGGGGATATGCTTGTAGAGGTGAATGGCCACTGGGGGCAAGTCAAAACGCTCCTGCATGAGACGATAGGCCCTCATGACCAGATTTTTCTCGACAGGGCAATCGACCTTGTTGCCATAGCATGACAATGTTGTCATGCCATCGGTAGCGGGGACGATTTCGAGTACATCGGTGAGCGGAATGGGGAAGAAAATGGTCTCGATATTGTGGTATCCGTCAGCGCGGCGCTCCACAATGTTCAAGCCCAGGTTGATTTTGGCGTTAGGAAAAGTGATCATGTTATTGTGATTACAAAATTGGGCTGATGAGGCGAACGATGGACTCCAGGGCCTTCTGCACCAGTGGGCGCTGTTTCCATTTGCCCAGGCTAATGCGCGTGCAGTGCTCCATATCGGCCTCAAAGATGGCCTTCATCTTGCCATTGAACTCCTTGCTGTAAACCAGCGCGTTGAACTCAAAGTTGTGTTCAAAGCTGCGGAAATCAAAGTTGGTCGAGCCCGTCGTGACAAACTCGTCATCGACGATGACCACCTTGGCGTGCATCATGGTGGGCTCATAGAAGTAAATCTTGATGCCGGCCATGAGACATTCCTTCAAGTAGGAGCCAGTCGCCAGACGCAACATCACACTGTCGGGGTGGCGAGGTATCATCAGCCGCACGTCAACACCTGCCAGCGCGGCACTCTGCATCGCCTTGAGCAGGGAATCGCTGGGCAGGAAATAGGGTGTCTGGATATAGAGTGAATGCTTGGCCAGGGTAATGGCCTTGAGAAACACAAATGAGATATTGTTCCAGCGGCTCGTGGGACCGCTATTCACCATCTGCACCAGGTAATCGGACGACAAGGCACCTGCCTGCTGATGCTTGGGGACGGTGTCCAGCAACCGACGGGTGGTGAAATTCCAGTCGATGGCAAATGAGTATTGCATCGCTGTAACCGACTCACCCTCAATGCGCAGGTGAGTATCACGCCATGCCGGTTGACGCTTTTCACCGATGACATAGCGATCGGCAATATTCATGCCGCCCACATAGCCCACCTTACCGTCGATGACGACAATCTTGCGGTGGTTGCGCCAGTTAAGTCGAAACAAGAACTGGGTAAACGTCAGCTCCATGAACGGATGCACCTCAATGCCAGCGGCTCGCATGTGCTTGAGCACCCTGGAGTGGATGTAAAACGAGCCCACATAGTCATAGAGTACCTTGACTTGAACGCCCTCACGGGCCTTGCGCTCCAGCAACTCGACAAGTCGTCGGCCCGACGTGTCATTCTCGATAATGAAGTATTGCAAGTGAATGTGTTCCCTAGCCTGCTCGATGTCTCGCAACAGGGAACTAAACTTCTCCTCACCCGTGGTAAACACGGTGATGTCGTTGCCCTTGAACAGATGTGGCTCGGTCAACTTGTTGACCAGCGAGATGAGTTGGCGCGACGAGTCGCTCAGGTCATCCTCACGGCTGACTGCCTCGGGGAAATCGTTCATGCGGCGCAACTCGCGCAGGTGGGAGCGGGAGATGAGTCTCATGCCCTTGAGGCTGCGCCCAAAGACCAGATAAATCACCAGCCCCACAACAGGCAGGAGCACCAGCACGAGCATCCATGCCATGGACTTGACAGGGTTGCGGTTCTCGCTCAGCACCACGACGATAACCGCCAGCACAGTAAGGACATACAACACCGTGAGGATGTCATAGACCAGATTGGCGTATGGGAATAGCTCAGCAAGAAACATTAGGCCTAACTTATTAGTTCAAGTTTAGCAAGTTGATCACTCGCTCACTGTATATAAAAAGCAACGGACGCGACACAGTCACGCCCATTTCAATCATTCATCGCCGGTCAAAGACCGGCACATCACTGCCTGGTGACAGCATCAACGCACCACCACCTTGCGTGACCACTGGTTACTGCATTTCACGATATAGAATCCCTTGGGGAAATCCACCGATGCACGTTGGTCGGCACTCACACGCACCACCTTGACCAGCTGCCCCGTGATTGAATAAACACTGAAAGTGGCATCACTGTTGCCCGCAATGAAGACGATGCGGCCCTCGGCACCCTGCGCGGCAGGTCCTGTCGCAGCGTTCTCGATGCGCTGCGGCAAGAAGTTGTCAGGCACTGGGACGGCTTGAACCGCACCCATCGCCAGCAGGAATGTCAATATGTAGAGTACACGTCTCATAGAGCGTTTTACGATCCGTTTCAATCTGCAAAGGTACAACTTATTAACAAAAAGTCAAAAAAAACGTCCACTTTTTTTGAGAATCCCACTGAAATCTCTCGCCGACTGGATACGTTGCCATGACTAACCTTTAGACTGCCAAAAGTTTAAAAGGTTACATCAGGCATGGCAACTATTGCCCGAAGCATCTGCCAGGGAACCTCACGCCAGGGTGCTTGTCAGTGCTTGATCATGCGGCCTATCTTGCTGGTGAGTTTATTGCCCAGCACACTACGGGCCAACTGCTTGACCGAGCCGGTGCCGTCGGTCATGGCATTGCGCAACAGACGGATGGCGTGGCTCTCGTCATCACTGTCGGTAAACACCTCCAGCACCATCGGGCGGTCGCTGGGTTGCGGGCTGAAGAACGTGTCGCACACAGCCAGATATTCCTCCTTGCTCGATGCGCTCATGTAGTTATACCCCAAGTCCTGAGCATAGTGCTTGACCAGCTCGGGGGACTTGTTGCCAAAGTGGCCTGCCGCGGCCATGAAGCAGTCACCATCGGCACCAAAACGTGATGCAGGGTGGTCGGAGTTGTGAAACTCGGTGCCACGGCCATTGTTGATCAGCATGATGCGCACATTATTTCCCACATGCCTGTTTCCCAGCACATTGAGGTCATAGAAGAATGCCAGGTCACCCACTACCGCAAAGCACAGGCGATCGGGATTGACCAGCGAAGCGCCGATGAGCGTCGAGACATCACCATCGATGCCAAAGCCACCCACATTGCAGGCCGTTGTCACCCCCTTGGGCAGCTCAAAGTAGCTCCAGCATCGCAACGAGTTGAGGATGCCCACGTGCAGGGTTGTGCCCTCGGGCACACGCCCCACGCTCTGCTGGGCTATCCACACGTTGGAGAACGGCAGTTCAGGCAACGCTTCCATTGCCTGCTGGTAGTAGCCACGGCAAGCCTCATAGTAGGCCGAACGGGGTTGTCCGTCGGTGATATAGTGCTTAAAGAAGGTGATTTCTTCCATCTCAAACACATGAGAGAGCCTCTTGAAACGATCCCGCAACTCGCCGTCGGGACTGACGCGCCACAGGTCGTCGGCCACGACGACATCCATCGAGTAGTCGCCACTCACCTCGCCGATGTGGATCATCAGGTTAGGCCTGATGGGTTCTTTTCCCCAGTCAAACTGTGAAGCCACGAGCGCCGGGTGGAACTCATACTTACCATGATAGCCGCTTGTCACGTCACAGAAGACCACCGCATCGTGGCTGGCGCAGAAGGCATCCACGGCATCGGTTAGCTCTTGACTGAACGGCTGATGGGCTCCGACAAAGATACCAATCTTCTTATTCTGGGGCATGGGCGGGAACTCCTCGTGGGGCATAATGCGCCAGATGCGGCGGGCCGGCGGCAGTTCACGCAGGGAGAAGTCCTGGTTGTAGGCCGTCTCCAGGTTGATGTGGACGGGGCCGCCGCCATGACGCGTGAGCGCCAGCAAGGCCTTGTTGACCCTGATCTCGCAGTCCCATTCCTGTTCCTTGTTCCTGGCCATGGGCAGGAGCAGGCTCTCGACCACGGTGTCGGCCTGCTGCCGGGAGCGGTCGATCACTTGTGGCACCAGGTGCCCCACCCTCATGGGGTTCTGGGTCGAGGTGACGGCCAGGATGGGCAGCTTGCGGTAATAGGCCTCGGTGAGTCCCGACACATAGTTGCGCGATGCCGTGGCACCCGTGCAAGAGAGGACGACCGGTTCACCACTCTCGCTAGCGATACCGCAGGCAAGATAGGCCGCCGACCGCTCATCCACCGATGAGAAGACCTTGAAAAACGGGTCAAACTGCACGCTGGCGACAAAGTTGATGTTGGTTGTGCCTGGCGATGCGATGACGTATCTGATTCCGTAGGCCTTGAGCAGTGCGACAAGGATTTGCACATTGCGCTCAGCAGAATAGAATTTATCCATATCTCAAATTTAGGTTCAATGACGTAGCAGTTGCAACAAAGGTAGCTACAGTGGATGAAATGACAAAATATTTTGACAACAATTTGCCGCCACGGTGCCTGTGACGGCACCAGCGGCACCAGCGCAATCAAGGCCGATGCCACGAGCGGGCACCGGCCTTGATATCATGTGCTATACTAGCTTTTATTACTTGAGCAATAAGTCGACGAGCGCCGATACGTCATCAATAGTGACCGTGCCATCACCGTCCACGTCGGCATTGCCAGCGACGGTAACGCCAGTAACCAGGCTATCGACGAGAAGCGACAAGTCATCGATATTAATAACACCGTTACCATCCACGTCACCATTCAAGATAGCGCTACCCAACAGGGTCACCTCACGCATGTTGCTCCAGCGGCTCTGGGTACCGTCAACATAGTAGGACATGACGCGGTACAGATAGGTAGTGCCGGGGTTGAGGCCGTTCACCATGTAGAACTTGTCGGGGGTGATGCCCTCGATCAAGCGGTAGGTGCCATCACCGGTCTCACTTGCGCCACGCAGGGCGAACGGTTCGATGTCGGTAATCTCACCACCATAGATCTTGATGCTCTGGATCTCGGGATAATAGCCCGTGGTGATGGTCACACGCCTGCTGCTGGCGATATCAAGCACCACAAGGTAGGTGTCCACTTCCTTCTTGAGGGTAATGGTCTCGGTATCCATGTCGGTTGCAAAGGTGAGCGTTGAGCCCGTGCCCTTGGTGTAATTCTTGGCCTTAACGATGAAGCTTATCCTATTGAAGCCCATGACGTCGAGGTCAATGTTGAATACCGAGTTGCGGGCAGCCGAGATGAAGCCACCGTCAAGATACAGCTTGGTACCGACAAAGGACCAGCCATCGGGGAGATAATTCTGTGCATCACTGGCATGGTTGGTGCTCTCGCTGGGCACGTTGCTCCAGTCAGCCTCGCTCAGGAGAACCACATTGGGTTTCTCCCTCACCTCCAGGCTGTAGCTCACCACATTCTCGACGGGAGTGGCATCACTCCAGTTGGCACGGAAACCGGTAGCGGTCACGGTCGATTCATCGACAGGATCCATCATGGGACGGTACAGCTCATAGACCGAAGTACCGGTCAATGTGATCTCAAACTCTTGTGCGTTGGGCGTGCTCACGATGATGCGGGCGGTGTAATTGCCCTCGGCCTTGGGAGCATAGGTCACCGTGACGGTCTCTTCCACCTTGTTGTCGGCATTGGGAGCAAGGCTAACCTTGTCAATGCTGAACACGTCGTTCTCGTCAACAATCGTCATGGTCACGTTGCCCTCCAGGTTGCGGCCCTTGAGGGTGAACTGTGACGTAGTGGTCTTGTTCTTGTAGCACTCCATTGACAATTCCTTGGTGTTGGTGCTGATGCGCGGACTCTTGACGGGAGGCTGGATACCAATCACCATCTGCTGGTACTGGTTGAAGGTAGAACCCTGAGCCGTGAAAGAGTTGAGGGCATAGTAGTTGTTGTACGAGCCACTCCAGCCAAAGTTGATGTGGTACTTGTCGGTGTTAGCGTCATAGCCATCGACGTTGAAGGCATGGCCACCACCAAAGAGGCCACCTGCGATAGCGCAGAAGACGATGGGACGGCCCTCATTGAGCTCTTCCTGGATCAATGCTGCCCACTCCTCATTGTTGTAAAGGGTCTGTCCGCCCTCATAGGCGCTGGTCTTCTTGACCACGCGCACGGTCTCCTCATCATAGCCCAGCAGCTTGAAGGCATCGGCAATGAGGCTCACACTGTCGGCATTCACACCACTGCCGCCGGCAGCCGAGGTACCATACTCCATGCGCTCGGCCTGACCCACATAGCGCATCAGCGTGGCAACGGCATCGGCCTGAGCGGTGTTATATCCACCGCTATAGGAATCGAGCATGTTGTCCCAGTCAAAGGTAACGGGGGGCAATGCAGCCACGTTTACATAGCTTGATGACCAGTAGCCGGTGCTCAGGCTGCAACGGTAGGCAGGAATCTCGGGAGTCTCAAAGTCGGGATACTTCCAGTAGTGGAACACCATCGCTGCCGAGGTGGCAGGGCAGCCCGTCAAGCACTGGTTGCCATTGATGACGCACTGTTTCCAGTAAGGAGCCTCCTGATCCCACAGGGCGGTGAGCAGCGGAGCTACGCTAGGGATGCGGGCGGGAGCCATCAGCGAGGGGGCATAGGCCTGCAACTCCTCGTGGGCCTGCAGATACTCGATCTGCTCCTTCAACATGTCGAGCAGCGCCTTCATGTTGCAGGGGATGTTGTTAAAGTCAATGGGATAGTCACCATAGCCCAGGATTTCCTCGGCACGGTCATCACCCGCTACCACAACATGGCCGTTAGGGGTATTGAAGATGTAATAAGCTGCACGGTCACGCATCGTCGAGTTCATCTCGGCATGAACGAGCTTCATGTCACCGACAAGGGGGGCACGCAACCTGCCGTCATATTGACGTTGCGAAACAAATTTCTGCGCCTTGGCCTGCGCTGCCACCAAGTCAACAGGAGCAGCCGACAATTGAATTGCCGCAAATAATACTGCGGCCAACAATAAGATTCTTTTCATGTAACTAAATGATGATTATAATGGTTATTATGTAAATAATTCGCTCTGTTTCAGTCGTCAAGGATCGAGGTTCACACCCCTCCCCTTACATTAGGCTCCCAAAAACGATTGCAAAGTTAAACTAAAAACCTCAATAAAACAACAATTCCAACAAAAATAACAGCAAAAATTAAAATTCATTAATAACGTGATTCACAGCCAGAACACCCTCTTTAGAGGCTGTGTCATAATTGCGACTCAATAATATTACCGTGCTAACGCACGGGAAATTTATCAAATTTTTAAATTAAAATTAATTATTATTTTATATTTATATCAATTTAATTATAATTTGAATAATTTCCCGCCCGCAGGGCGGTTAGAATTGCAACTTATCAATTATGAAATGGACCCCAAAAGTTGGACAAAAAACTTTTGGGGTCCATTTCATGAAGACACAGCCTCTTTCCCTCATTTTAATTTATCTTAACGGACCACCTTGGTCGAGGAGATGGTGCCGTCGCTGTAGCGCGTCACGATGATGTTCACGCCGTCAAACGGGCGGTCACTCTGCTGACCCAGCGCGTTGACATACTTCACGTCAACCACCGTGCGGTCGGAGTAGATGCTGCCCACGCTGGTGGGGATGTCATCACCGTTGCCCTGGCCTTCGCCCATGCCGTAGCCGTCGCCAGGAGCCTCGTTACCGTCACGCAGCATGATGCCGCTCGTGGCGGCCTGGGGCTTGTAATAGTAGGCACGCACGGCAATCACCAGGTGTTGATTCTGGGGCAGCGTGCTGGGAGCGGCAAACACGTTCTGCAGCAGGACATCACCCCAAGGATTGCTCCAGGGGTCAGTGCTCTCACCGTTCCAGTCATGACCGATCTGATACTGCTCACTGAACATGTTGGGATCCAGGAACAGCTCGCCCAGGAGCTTGGGATAGGTCAGCTCGACATCAGCCTCGATGTGGGTGTTGCCGTCGCCGTTGTCCACACGCTTGATGCTATAGTAGGGCACGCTGGGGTTCTCGAGCAGCCATGCGCGCATCATGTAGGGCACACGGTTCTCGCTGAAGGCGGGGGTGATGTTGGTGACAGACACCACGGGCGTGTACACGCAGTAGTCCACCTCGGTGCCGTTCACGTTCTGTGTCCAGTGGCCACCAGGACGGCCAGCGCTCTTGGAACCGCCAATGGTGACATTGAACGAGAGGGGATCGGCAGTGGCCTGCACCTGGGGTGCGCCATAGGTGTTGCCCTGGGTAACAATACCGTTAGCAACGGTCACGGGAACGTAGTAGATTGTGCTGCTGGCGTCAGCGTCCTCGTCGGTCATCGACAGCCACATCTGTGTTGCGTCGCTGGGAATAACAAACGTCTCGTTATTATAGACGTAGCTCTTGGGGTTGCTTGCATCCTGGGTGGCAGTAGCTACCGAAGCCCAGTTGCCAGTGCCCACCTTGTGGCGCAGATCGTAGCTGGTAATGGGCTCATCGTCCTTGACAAGCACATCAACCTTAATATCGGCGTCACTGCCATAGCTCAGACTCATATCGGTGTCACCTTCCACCTCATTCTGCGAGAATACATAGGTGGCATTCGGCGTCTTAGCCTCGCTCTTGTAAACAGGAACCTCAACGATGTTACTCTTCAGCGTGCTGGCATAGTAACCCGAGCCGGATACGTTAACAGTGACAACGATATCCTCACCGTCAGGAACGGGGATAGTCACGGAGAACGAGCCGCTGTAAGAGGTCTCGGCGGTGGGCGTGAAGGTTACGGTCAAGTCAAGTGTGCCGTGAGCAGCCAGTTGTCCGCTGGTGGTGGGACTAACAGAGATGCCTGCAGAAAGGCCTGTTACATCAATCACAGGAGTGAAGGGCTGGTTACCAGTATTGGTTACGGTCACTGTCGCCGTGTAAGTACCACCAATGTTCTTAGCACCGAAAGCAACATTATTGGGGCTAACAGTTCCATTAATGACGGGGGCACTCTCCTCAAAATCAAACCTCACCTTCGGCAGGAACGTTTGACCAGTGGGTGCTTTGTTATAAGCACCACTATATGAATAACAACTCATATAATTGTTAGTACCTAAGTTTTCACCTGCGAAATATGTATATCCTGCTACACCCTCTGATGTTGTTACTTGAATAAGCAGATCACCACCCTCATAGACAAAATCATTCTCTAAATCATTAAATACCCATTCTGTAAGGTTTGGTTGAGCACTGGTAGGTATTGTAATGGTTTTAACCTCAACGAAATTGGCATCTTTAAGTGATGTAGATGCAGCATAACCTGTAGTACCGCTTGGCATGTTCGCAAGTTCTATTTTAACGTAACTGTTACTTCCATTAGCACTATGAAAATTAATGCCAGAATAATTGCCATTGCTAGTGGGATAGAAAGATATCTTGGTAATCTTTTTTCCATTCATGCCTGTATTCTCAAACTTAGCAGCTGGATATAGCATCTGGTTAATTTGATTCGCATCAAAATACCAGCCGTAAACAGGGAGATACTGGTTAGGTTGAGTTCCGTTTCCTTCGCAGATTGTGGCATCTGTTTTGATTCTACAAGTACCATTAAGGGTGATAGTCACTGAAGCTGTATTGGCACTCGTCAGTGTAATGGTGGCCGTGTGGGTACCAACAGAGGTGGGTGAATAGCTAATGGTAAGGTTACCGCCAGAAGTGCCCAAACTAGCAGGAGTTACACTAAATACACCATTAGCATCATTCAACGTAGCAAAAATGTTACCAGTGAGGTTAGATCCAGTAACAGCCACATTTAGGGTCTGAGTTGTACCTGGTTCCGTATCAAAGGTGACTGCACTAGGATTCACCCCAATTTCTGGATGTAAATCTTCATAACCAAATGTCAACCGCGGCAAGAATTGCTGACGACTTGTAGTCCATGAACCATTAGTTGATGTCTTATATCTGTAAATCGAAGTATAACCACTTTGGTTAACACCATAAAAAGCAAATGAAGAAGATTCATATCCGCTACCATTTGTGGTTTTATTGAATTGAATGACAAGATTCCCTCCATTATACTCATAGGGGCTGTCTAACGTTATTGTCAGTTGGCTTCCTGAAATAACAGTAGAATTCATCTCAAATGTCGCCATCTTTGTGAGGCCTGTAGTAATTAGCGCATTTGAAGTAAATGTTGTTGAAGATGTAGTACCTAGTGATACTTCTATCACACCACCACTAACGCTACTAATATTACTATTTGCATAAAAAGTCAATGAAGTAATTTGTTTTCCCTGCATTTGGGTCAACATACTGGAAGGATATATCATCTGTTGAGTCTGCAAGTAATCATCAAAGCGATATAACCACATAGGGATATATTGGTTTGTATTCGTACCCTGACACACTTGGAGTGTTGCCGCATTAAGGCCATCACCGAAGGCCATAATGGCGATGAAGCCGAGCAGCAGCGTATAGCGTAATTTGTTAATTATCGTTTTCATATCATTGATGTGTTTTAATCGTTAAAGTAACCTTTATTCCCTCATTAGATTTGAGTTGAGGATTCTAGTAACCCTTCCAGCTTTATCTGATGAGCGTTTCAGTAAAGTGCCACTATCATTATGGCTCTTCTTCTGAATTATGGGTGCATTCATCGATGAACCATTGCCACTAGTGATTGCGATACTTGCAATATCAGCCGACCAAGTGTTGCTGGGAGCTTTAAACTCAATAACACCATTGGCATAGACGGGTACATTCCATGTATAGGTTGATACACCATTGAATGTATGCTCAACCCCGTTGACATAGAGGACACCAGAACCATCATGGTCGAGACACGGACCTGACGTGACGGTAACATTTACCGTGCTGCCCATGAAGTTAGCAGGCATAGTGAAGAGAATAGAACCATAGTACTCGATGTAGCCAATAATGTTATCGTTGTCATCTTGATCTGCGAAACTATCATTAAATGACCATCCATTATAGCCTGTGAATGTGCCTGAAGTCAAATTGGTGGTTGTACATGCTGTGAAGTCTGCTGTAGCACTAAAGTCCATTCCTGTTGTTCCAGGCTCGGGTAATACAATGTCAGCATCAAAATCAGCCTTGTAGGAATAAGCGTCAGGATGGCTGTTGTCGGCAGTTTCCACACTGAATACATCTGTTACATTCCCCAGAACCGACAAATTGATGAAGTCATTTGGCGAGTAAGAATTGGTAACACCATTATAGATCACATCAATAGAGGGCATGTAGGATACGGGTATAAGCTCGATTTTGATAGATTTTATGTAAGGGGTGATATCTAAACCTAACTGGCCATTGGAGACACTGGCACCTAAAAAGCTGATGATATCACCACTGTTAATGTCGCTAAATACCCAATTAACTGTACTATTGGCCGTTACATTACCTGCGCAAACGCTCCAACTGTCACTGTTGATTTGATATGTGAAATATCCTCCATTTGCGTTAGAGCCGACAGAAACAGTAAACTTTACAGTAGCATTACTATAACCATTTGGAACAGTGAATGTTAAACCATCATAGTCTCTTGAAAAAACAGATCCTTCGGTAGTTCTAACCAAGCCCTCACCATTTGATGAGCTACTCCAATTAGGGTCAATCGCTTGTAGCTGAGCATTAGTGAAATATTCCATTTGAGAAGGAAGACTACCACCATCATTAACGAAGTCTATTTGATTAATAACCTCAAGACTTGGGGTCGTTTTAACGGCGTTGAGCTTGATGGTGGCAACATCGGCAGAGGCACCGAAGTTTTGACCATCTCTCACTCCTTGGCGGGCAATGGTGATGATGTTGTCACCATTCTTAAGCATACCTGCGGTCAGCTTGTTGTTGGCTGGTTGCGTGAGTTGCAACGTGTTGGTGTAGGTGTTGGTTTGTGCTACGGGATCGTACACACTCACGTTGTCCACTACCGAGAGCGCGAGGCGCTCTGCAGGAGACGCAGTTGGCTGCTGTTGGGCCATCGCGTGGGTCCAGCCTACTGCTAGGAGCAGGCCGAACAGGATAATTGTTAGTTTGTTTCTCATCTTTCTATTCTGTATTAAATAGTTAATAATTCTGGTTACTTTATTGAAAAACTGGACGGCCCTCGGGGGGCCACTATAGGGCGGCTCACGAGACGCGGGGGTACCATAAAGGCGGGCAAGTCGCGGGTGGAAACATCTCTACTCTTCACATCCTATCACTCACATACACACAATCATTGAGCTATGTTACTTGCTTCCTGCATAATACCCTTTGCACCGTGCAAAGATAAATACAAAAATTAATTCACAACACTTTTTTACAGGAAAAAATTAAAATTACTCAATCCTGGCACCCTGACTCATCGGCTAATTACGCGAGTTATACCAATTAAGTGGTGTCCGGGGGAGAGTCCCGTTAGGGACGACCAGGACCTGGCCTGCACTAACGGGCTTCAGCTTCGCTCAACACCCTGCCTATGATGACCTGGCCAGCCCTAACGGGCTTCAGGGTTTGGAGCGAAATTTCATTAAACATTAACCTTATAAACAATCAACAGTGAGCAAGTTATCTACTTGCGAAACTTATTTAAAAAAAGAGCAAGGGCCCGCTATCGACAGCGAACCCTTGCCCACATGCAAAGATAGTATTATATTTTTAGTTTTTAGTTTTTAGTTGTTAGTTCTTAGTTCTTAGTCGGCATCAGCAAATGCCTAAAGCCTAATGCCTAAAACCTAAAGCCTAAAGCCTAATACCTAATAACTAGCCATCAGGTCAACGTACCACCTTGGCGGTCGTGGCGCTGCCGTCACTGTAACGGGTGATCACGATGTTCACACCACTGAACGGCTTGTCACTCTGCATACCCTGCGGATTAACGTAGGTCACGCTCTCGATGGTCTTGTTGAACAGGAGGTTGCTCACGCCAGTCCAACCACCGGGATCACCCGAACCTTCGGCACCATAGCCGGCAGGATCATCGTTACCGTCGCCATTGCGCTGCTGTCCAGGTGCGGCGGTATTGAAGCCCTCGACGAGGTAGTAGAAACGTACCACAATCGTCAGGTCCTCAGGATTGATGGTATAGTTGGGCTTGGTACCCGTGACAATGTTCTCCAGTCCGGCAAAGATGGCGTTATATACCTTGTCCTTGTCCCATGCGCCACCATTGGGATTGGTGCGATCCACCTTGTTCTTGTGGAAGACATAGGTGTTGGGATCGGGATTGGAGATGGTCACGCCATAGGCGTCGTTGTTCAAATCGTTGACATATCCGCTCCACACGCACTGCAGTGCATCGTCGTCGATAGCGTCACCGACGAAGTGTGAAGAAGGCATGTTGGGATCCTCGCCATCGGCAACTCTCCTGTAGCCGCGCAGCTTGTGGTTATTACTCCTGACAAAGATGCGGAACATATAGGGCACATAGGTGACGTTGTTGACGGTGGGCAACTTGGCAACGGCCTCGATCTTGTCAAGCATGTAGAGGCTGCAGTTCTCGCCGCCATAGGTCCACTTGGTCGAAGCGTCCTCCTGGCGTTCGGCTACGGCTTGGGTCAAATTGACCTGGGCCACACCAGTCATCCAGATGGGGGCACCATAGCTGTTGTGCCTCTCCTCGGTGTTCCACTTCACGCGCCTGTTATTCTGGTCGCCATGGGTCCAGATGATGGGCACATAGCTCATCGAGGAGTTGTACTCACCCGTCATGACGTCGTTGTCATAGCGATCAACGATCCACGGAGTGGTTGACTCGGCGGGCGGGTTGCAGATCTGCTGGTTATACTGGTCCAGTTTGCTGTCCAGCTCCTGGTAGCTATCGTCTTCACGTCTCTGCAGCTCTGAGAGTTCCTCCCAGGTGTCGTCGGTGTTGGACTTGCGGTCCAGGGTGAAGTAGTAAATCTCGGGGTCGCGAGACAGTGTCATGTTGACATCGGCGTTCATGACGTTCATCTGGAGCAGCGGAGCCTTGGTGTCGTTCTGGATCTGGTTCAGCGAGTAGTAGCCATATAAGCTGGAACCGGTGTGCTGCACGGGAACCTCGGGTTTACCGCTCTCGTCGGTACCGCCCACCAGCTTGAGCACATAGCCGTAACGCTTGGGGTGCTGGTCCTTATCGGTCTCGGCCTTGAACTGATCGACAAAATTGATAGCCGCCAGGTTGAGCGGGGTATTCTCGCTGATACCGTCATGGCCACCTTCTACATAGACATGGATGTACTTGAAGTCAGGTGAGTAGTTATAGAGGATACCGTCATGCACGTGAGTACCTGTTATGGTAATCACGTCACCAGTGCTGATGCCCGTAAAGATGGCTTCATAATCGCGGTCAGCATATGCGGCACTCCCTTCGGGGATGTCAATGGTCCGGCTGTCACCTGTTGACGAGCTGAGGGTGAACGTGCCATGATAGTAATTGCTGCCATCATCGCCAGCGGTTGCGTTGTGGATGACAAACCTCAGGTTAGCATTGTTATAGCCAGCAGGCATGATAAACCTAAGCCTACCGTTATTCTGGATAAAGAAGTATCCACTTGCCGAACCGGCACTTTCTTCCTGCAACTTAACTTGGATGGACTTCCAAGGTAAGTCAAAGACTACCTGACCAACTTGGGTGTAGGTTGAGTTGTCAAGGTAGTTATTCAACATCGTGAAACCAGTAGCACCACCTGTTGGTAGAATGTCCCAATTGTAAGTAGCCGAACTTGTTGTAATGCCTGTTTGGACACCATTAACTGTGATTGAAGTGCTGCTATTATCACCATAGGCTGTAATTTGTAGCTTGATATTAGAGTAGCTAGAAAACAGACTAGCAGGAATAGTGATAGTGCCACTTGTAAAACCACATCCATACCATGAACTTACATTGAAAGCGCTTGTGCAATTCCAATCTGAATTAAG
The DNA here is from genome assembly GCA_947165485.1 of uncultured Prevotellaceae bacterium. Taxonomy (GTDB): domain Bacteria; phylum Bacteroidota; class Bacteroidia; order Bacteroidales; family Muribaculaceae; genus Sodaliphilus. The sequence continues at coordinate 3,212 of CAMVAP010000001.1, read as the reverse complement.
AGAACTTGTGGGATAAGCCCATTCGGTAATAGTGGTATTTCCAGAAACTACTGCGATTCTAGTAAAGTTGACAGCAGTGCCCGAAGGCGTAATAGTGATGTCATCATAGGTAACAGGAGGAACTTCACCGCCACCTTCGCTGATTTTGGCAATTTCACCGTGGGTTGGGCATCCCAGAGCATTCGGGTCGGTATAGCCCGAGAGTGCAGACTTGGTCTTCTCATTATAAATGTTGGCCTCATCGACATAGAACTGGTTGTCGTAGGTGATGTCATACTCCACCTTGCTATTAGCCACCGTGAACTGGAGATCGGCAGCTTTGGTCATCGTCTCATTAGGCTTGGCAACATCATAGCGCCAGAGTTGATAATGATTTTCATTATTCTCGATACGACTGGCGGTCAGGGCGTTATCAGAATTCTGGTTATCCACCGACAAGAAGTTGCGGTAGTAGTTGTGCTCCGAGTTCAGGTCAAAGTCGCTCTCGTAGTGTGCGACATCCAGCGAGAGGAAATCATTATAACCCGGAATCAGCACGGGAGCCAGGTTACTCAGGGCATAGAAAGTGCCATTTTCAGGATCCTTGCCAGGACTGTTTGTGGCATCCTTTGGCCAGCCCTTCACGCGATAGACAATGGTATAGCTCTCAGGGTTCTGATCTACCAAATATGAGTGGGTGGTGGAATTGTGTATGAGACCATTCTCATCCACAATCAGATCGGTTACCTTCTCTTCCGCTACAGGATTGCCGTTATTGTCATAGGTGTAAATCCAGAGCTCATAATCCTGATCGACATCAAAGTCGAGGATAGTGTTCAGCGAGGATACCCAGTCACAGGTCACCTCATACTTTCTGTTACTTGTCGAGTAGCTGTCAGCAGGCTTCGCCTCGGCTTCTAGTGTAATGGTGTAAAGACCAACGTGGGGCAGATGATCCTCGTCATATTCACGCTGATTATACTTACCTCGGCTATCGGGAATCCAGAAGACCAAATTGGTCATGGACTTATGATCGGTACCAGCATTACCCGACATCGAGAAGTAGTGTTGTAAATAGTTCATACCACGGCAGTCGTGGATGACGTTATAGGAGTTACCATACAGCAGTTTGGAGTAGAAATCTTCTGTCTGGGCACCATTTGCAGTGGTTGTAGGACTGAATTCCTCATACATGTCATAGGTTGGAGCTAAGTGAGGAGCCCAATCTGATTGAGATGATCCCCACCAATAATCATTGCCTTTACCGAGGAAGTAGAACCTATTCAGCTCACCGGAATAGGAGAACATGGTACCAGCATCATCGGTAGTTTCGTTCAGGCGCGTGCCGTCAGTCAACAACTGAACCTCATCAATATAGTTGTCGAAATAGTCGATAAGGCTAGTTGAGCCGCTATTCCAAGTGTAGGTGTAGGCTGGCGCAGCTCCCGTGCCGTCTTTTACCTTAACAAGGAATACAGTGTAACCGTTCTCAGTGGGAGGAGTAACACTGGCTGTAGCCGCAGTATTGGTACCTGTGATAGTCCATGTGTAGGTATCTAACGAGTTCGTCACAGGCTTGTCTTCACCATTCACAGTGAGCATTTCGCCGTCTTCATCACTATAAGCTCTGATAACGACGCGGATGCTTGAATTACCATTCAAATAAGTTGACGGGATAAAGATGTGATTTTGACCCATCATATAACCATAATCTACGCTATTCTCGTAGAAATCGATCAGATAATCACTACAATACCATCCTGGTAAAGTAAAGTAATAATATGTATTTCCATCCGAGGTGAAGGAATTGTATTCTCCATTATTCCATGCAGTGACAGCATCCCATGAAGTCAGAACAGTGTTATTCTGACCATAGACCGTGATGGAACGGAGAGTCATATTGTAGCTTGGGACAGAGATTGTCACACCTGGATAGTAGGTTCCGGCACTAACTGCACTATTGCCACTCCATCTAGCATTGTTGGGGATATCCCATCCAAATTCAATGTTTGGATAAGGATTATCCGCAGCTGTAACCGCGGAGTACTTGAGACCCGGAATCTCAGGATTCATATAGGTGGTACCCAGCAGATAGGCAATCTGATAGGGATCGGTGGCCGGTTCTGTGATACTGACGTCGGGATGGCGGTTGCCATTGGCGTCGTACCAGTCGTACTTTTTAGAAGCATACCAGCTTCTCACATGGGTAGCACTGGCTGTGATGTCTGCACGTCTGGGTGCGCGATTCGGTGCCTGCAGCTTGCCATTGTGATTGGCAAAATTCTTCACACCAGCATCCTCTCTCATGAACAGAGCATTGGACACTTTCATCACATTTTTCGCACCAGGGATGCCCACACTGGACGCAGACGACACCTTATGCTTCTTTTGAGCCATAAACTCAGGCTTGAGTTGCGCCTGGGCGGTGCTGGTCCAGCCTACTGCTAGCAGGAGGCAGGACATGATAATTGTTAGTTTGTGTTTCATCATTTTATCCATGATTTTAAAAAAGTTAATTAAATGATTTGTTGTCAAGGAACAAGTTTCTCATGATGGTTGCACGCCGGGGCGCCAACCATGGGATCGCAAAAAAATACTTTAGTTCGGTGCTTGGATCATAACCACTTATTATTAACATCGCAATTGGATTTCATAACCAGCATCCAGCTATTGTACTTTTTCCAAATGGCAAATTTAAGGATAATATTTAATAGTCCAAACAATTATCTAAGAAAAGTCAGCCGTTTAATCTTCTTTAACACAACCCGGGGTAAAAAGACAAGAAAGTCAATCATAAAGGCGCTGTGACATCATGCTTTGCTTGCAATATGATCGGTGCTTTGCAGGGAGAACTTAAACAAAAAATCCGTATAAAAAATTAAACAAAATATATTTTTATTTTAATTATATTTATAATTTTTTGTTTAATTTTTGGCAATGATATAGCAGTTGGCCCATCGATGGTATTAACCGCCCTATCGGGCGGGAAATTAAACAAATTAATTTTAAAATTTAATTTTCTTTTAATTTCCCGTGCGTTAGCACGGTTTGATGCAGAGACGTTTCAACGCAGGGTCAACTGCTATATCGTTACCATTGCAACTTATCAATTATGACACAGCGCCTTGGCTAAATTCAAGGCCGCTGGCCTTGACGAGGTCTTTCGACCTCATGTTTGCCCCACTGATTTTCGGCATACGATTCGTTGAATAGGTTAGTTGTTAGTCGCTAAC